>NZ_JAOCCT010000031.1:0-66833 GCF_029840555.1 Stenotrophomonas sp. GD03877
CCTGGCCTCTGCCGGCATGCCGGCAGGGCCAAGACCTCCTCCTGCTCCCTATGGCGTCCCATCGGCGGCGGGTGCTTGGCGGTGTAGCTGCCGTTGGCCTGAAGTTGTCGCAGCCTTGCACGGCTGCCCGACGTGCAACGCCGTTGGCGTCCTCCGCTTCGCTACGTCCCTGCGGGTGCACTTTCGGGCCCCTCGCCGTGCCTGTCATCGACAACGGCCTACGGCAGCCGCCCGCCCCAAGCCGCAACAACCGACGAAGCAGACACCATAGGAAGCAGTCATGATCGAAACCGTACTCGCCCCGACCACCGCCACCGTCCCTTTCAGCCAGCTGGTGGTGTCTCCCAAGAACGTGCGCCCCGAGCCGGGTAACGTCGATGCGCTCGCCGCGTCGATCCGCACGCTGGGTCTGCTGCAGAACCTTGTGGTGTCGGCCAATGCAGAGGGCTACTACCAGGTCCATGCGGGTGGCCGTCGATTTGAGGCATTGGGTCAGCTGTTCGCCGAAGGTCATCTGACTGCTGACTTTGCGGTGCCAGTTACCATCATCCCTGCGGAGGAAGCGACCGCCGCCAGCTTGAGCGAGAACGTCCAGCGCGAGGAAATGCACCCTGCGGATGAACTGATGGCGTATCAGGCAATGGAGCGCGAAGGGCTCAGTCTTGATCGCATTGCCGAGGTGTTCAAGGTCACGGTCAATTACGTGGAGCGCCGCCTGAGAATGAGCGAGGCAGCCCCGGAACTCTTTGAACTGTTCCGGGCCGATCAAATCAGTGCTAGCCAGTTGATCGGGCTTTGCGCAACCGATGACCATGCAGTGCAGCTTGCCGTTTGGAATTCGCTGCCTGCGCACTATCGCACCGAGCGCGAACTGCGGGCCGCTGTGCTTGCCCAGGACGTCGAATCCGCGACTGACCACCGCGTTGCGTTCCTCGGTGGCATTGAGTCATACATCGCCGCAGGTGGGCAGTGTCGGGTGGATCTGTTCTCACAAGACGGTCAGGGCGCGATCCTGTCTACTCCGGCCATACTCGACGTGCTGGTCAAGGAGCGTCTTGAAGCCATGCGGAGTGACCTGCTCGCAGAGGGCTGGGGATGGGTCGATCTTTGGGATCAGGTGGATCACACCGAACTTCGCCGCCTTGGTCAGCTCCCGGCATCGGTGACGGAAGAAGCGGAGCAGGAAATCGAGAGGCTGCGCGGAGTGCAGGAAGCGGCCGAAGCCGAACGCGATGCGCTGTATGACACTGCCGAGATTGAAGAGCGCCAGCTTACGGAGAGCGAAGACAACCGCGACACCGAACTGCAAGAGCAGTTGCAGCAGCTGGCAAGTGAAATTCGCGCGACGAAGGAAGCTGGCGCGTACTACTCGGACGAGGCAAAGGCAAGCGCAGGGGTCGTGCTGTACTTGACACGGCATGGGTTGACGGTTAGCCGTGGTCGCGTTCGTCCGGCTGATCGTGAAGAAGCTGCGCAAGCATTGCCTGACGGCGGGAGTATTCAGGGCGGTCGGGAAAGCGAGGTTGGCGGACGCAAAAGCGATTCGATTCCGGACGCACTGCGCCGCTCGCTGCTCGGTCACCGCAATCTTGGCGTGCAAGTTGCCGCCTCGCAGAACGTGCGGGTGATGAAGGTTCTGCAAGCGTGTTGGGCCGTGCAGAGCTTGCGCAGGGAGGTTGGTTGCAGCACGGGCGATTCTTGCGCGCCCACCAATCTGTCAATCAGCTGCAACGGCGGTGGTACGCGGACCGGCTACCCTATCGGCGACGAAGCTGGCAAAGAAGCGTCGAGCGCCTTTGAAGAAGCAGGCAAATTCCTGGTCAAAGAGTTGCCCAACTCGGAGGCCAAGCTTTGGGACGCATTGATGGCGATGGATGATGATGAACTTGATGCGATCATTGCCATCAATGTGGCGCGCTCGATCAGTCTGCACGAACAGCACAAGGGGTTGACCGCAAAGCTGATTGAAGCGCTGGGGTTCGACATGGCTGATTACTTCACCGCGACCGCTGAAAACTACCTGTCTCGCGTTCCCAAGTCGCTCATCGTGGAGGCGCTGACTGAGGCGAAGAAGGTGAAGGGCGCTGCCGATGCGGCGGGCCTCGCGGCGATGAAGAAAGCCGCTCTTGCGGACGAAGCGGAGACGCGCTTGGCCGGTTCCGGCTGGGTGCCCAAGGGCATTCGCACGCCCAAGCCGAAGAAGCGCAAGGGCAACCTGCAGGCGGTTGCCGCGCAACCGGAGCAAGAGCCTGTCGAGTGCACTCTGGCCGAAGCCGCGTAACCGGACGCAAGGGGGAGGGGCTAACCCCTCCCTCAGTGCCGCGGCCGTCCAATCCGGGGCGCGCCCCAGGCGCGGGAGCCGCCTGGCGGCGGCCGCTGCCAGGCGGCAGCGCTCTACATCCGTGCCGCCTGTGGCGGCTCCATGCCAGCCGCCTTGCTGGCTGGCATGCGCGCACCTGGCCGGTGCGCCGCGCAGCCTAACGGCCGCGCCCGGTCAGGGCGACGTCCGTCGCCCTGAGCATCATCGCGACGTTCGTCGCGTCGGAATCACTGGAAGCCCTTTCTGTGCCCGGCACCAGCGTTCCATCCAACGCATCGCCTGTTCCTGACTTCCCGCCGTTCCGTGATGCTCCTTTCCCTGCCACCGGATGACGTGATGCCACTTCCCATCTGATCCGAGTTTGGCGTAGCCGATTCCTCGGTAGTTAAACCGTAGAAATGCGTTTCCGTCTATGAAATCCCAGTGGAGGGGCATGGCCATGCGGGAAGGCTACGCCCCCGCAGTCGCAGCGGTTGAGACCACTGAGCGTTCATTCCTGCCGCCCGCCATTGCGGCCGGGTCCATACCAGCCGCTTTGCCGGCTGGTATGCGCGCGCCTGGTCGGCACGCCGCGCGGCTCACCGCCGCGCCTGGCCAAGTCGGCTGCGCCGCCTTGTCGTCTCAGTGGGGCAGCCCAGCCGCCCCGCTTACGGCCCGATCCGCCAAGGGTGGGGCGGTGCTGGGCGGCCCGGTGGCGGACGGGTGGTGGATCGGTCGGTGATTGCTTCCGTGTGTCGTATGCAATACAATATACGATATAGACTATAGGGGGTGGCCATGTGCTCGACCGTTGACGTTGTGAATGCTGTCCGTGCGGCATTGTCTCCGCAGGCTCTGCGTGCCTTGCTGCATCCTGGGTTTCGCGCCGCTGGCTGGGAGCCGCCAGCACCAGAATGCGCGACGATCCAGGAGCTGGTCCGCGAGGGGATCCTCCGCCGTGTCGACATGCGCTGTGGTTTTGAGCGCATGCGAGATGCGGGGGTAAAGCCGACCCTTGCGGGTCTTGCCGTCAGGGCATTGCTCCTTGAGGCCGCCAACAACGGTGGCCAGGTCGCCGGCGAGGTCTCCGCATGAAGGCGCCTACCGCTGATCGTCTCCTGCAGCTAGCACGCGAGTTGTCCGGGGGGAGCATGACGCCGGAGATGCAGCGCGAGCTGGGCCGATTGCTCCATACCGCCGCCAGCTGGCAGAGCAATCCGCTTCGCCGACTTCTGCCAAAGCACGCGCCGACCGAGACCTATGCCGAGCACGATGCGGCGATGATCCTCCGCGAACTGCTGCGGGAGCGGGAGCACACGCCCGATGGCGACCTGGTGGAGCTGGCGCTTCGGGCTCTACATTTGTCTCGCGGGGACCGCGACCTGATCGCAATGCGCGGCCGCATCATCGAGAAGCTGGAAGATCGGTCGTCCGCCAGCAACGTCCCGCGGATCACGCCAGCAATGTGGCGGGCAGGCTGGAGTGCATATGCCGACTGGCTCCGAATTGCATACCGCTACGGTCAGCCGTCTGAATCCCAGGTCGACGCCGGTGTTGAGATGGCAATCACGGCCATGCGGTTGGCGGGTGCTGACCATGGCTAATCTTGCATGGGCCGTGTCGGCGGCATTGGGCCTTCGCGTGATCGATCTGTTCGCCGGCCTCGGGGGATTCAGCTTGGGCGCGGAGCAGGCCGGTTGTGACGTCGTGTGGGCGGCCAATCACTGGCCGAGTGCGGTCGCAGTCCACGCTGCAAATCATCCGCGCACCGAGCATGTTTGCCAGGATCTGCAGCAGGCGAACTGGACGCTGCTTCCGGATTTCGATCTGTTGCTTGCGTCGCCAGCATGCCAAGGGCACGCCAAGGCGCGTGGGAAGGATCGCCCGCACCACGACGCCACGCGCGCGACTGCATGGGCCGTGGTCGCCGCGCTTGAATGCCATCTGCCGCCGTTTGCACTGATCGAGAATGTGCCCGAGTTCGCCTCATGGGCATTGTTCCCCGCCTGGTGCTCAGCCATCACGGCACTGGGCTACGCAATCAGCCCCCACCTGGTGGACGCGGCCGACTTTGGCGTACCCCAACACCGGAAGCGCCTGTTCATTGCGCTCACCCGTAGCAAATACCCGATCGAACTGCGTATCCCCAAGTTGCCAATGGTCTCTGCTGCAAGCTTCATCGACTTCGATGCGGGCAAGTGGTCGCCGATCGACAAGCCTGGTCGTTCGGCGGCGACACTCGCTCGCGTGAGTGCCGGCCGACGTGCTTTCGGTGACCGCTTCGTCGCGCCGTACTTTGGGCGAGGATCCGGTACAACTGGCCGGTGCTTGTCCAGGCCGATTGGAACGATCACGACACGTGACCGCTGGGCAGTCATTGATGGGTCGCGCATGCGGATGCTGTCTGTGCCGGAGGCGGCCAGTGCTATGGGATTCCCCGCGGCGTACCAGCTTCCGGAGAAGAAGCGCGAGGCGATGCACATGCTCGGCAATGCAGTCTGCCCGCCGGTTGCCAGGGAGTTGATCCGCTCGTTGATGGAGGCCGCGTAGTCGAAGAAACCCACACAAAACGGTTGACTATGTGTGTTGTATACAGTACATTTAATCATCGCATTAAGGAGTAGAGCCGGATGTCTAGCGTGTCGACCAGGTCGTCGTTCAAGTGCTTCGCCGTCCCGATGATTGGGCTCCTTGGCGGCACCTCAATCGTTGCCGCTGTGATCGGGAACTGGGCTGATGTTCGGGAGACAATCCGGATCGCAGTTACCTTCGGGGGCATTCAGTGGATGCCGGCAACTATCGCCCTGATCGCTGGGTCCATCATTGTGGGGTGCTACTGCGCTAGCGAGCCGGAACGGGGTGAGGACAGGGACATGTCGGCCGCTATGGTTTTTACACTGATCGCGGCTTGGGTTGTGGGTGCGGTAGCATTTCTCTTCACGATCGGTGACATACAGAGCATCACCGCTTACCAGGGAACTGCAGCAGTCGTCTCGGCGGTCTGCTTGTGCTTTCCGATCTGTACAGCAATGCTCGAAATATCTCTTGCAGGGCGCTAACGGCATGAAAACACCTAACCCTACGGTTGTCCTTGTTTGCTGTGGCGTGCTGCTTGGCGCCGTCGTTGGCGTCGCAGCGCTCACAAGCTGGACAGCGCCCTTTGTCATCGGTGCGGGGGCAATCGCTGGGGTCGCGCTGGCGTCAGGCAGCGTTGTATTTGGTCGCTCGCGTCGGGGCCAACAGTACCTGAAGGATCTGCAGTCCCGCTCTGCCGGTGTGCGCTCCCAACCCAAAACCCTGGCGGATGTGGTCCGCCAGGCCACGACGCCTCCTGACAAGGAGACGTAGGGCAGGGTGGTCACATCAGTTGGCTCCCCTGTGCCACCGGAAGCCTCACCCAATGCCGCAGCCTCGCGCGGCGGTGTACGTCGCAACAACTACGTTGTCCTGCTCTTCGTTTCGGCCCTACGGGTGCATCTACACCCCGTACCGCGCAGCTCTGGCATCAACGGTTCGCGGTGAACCCATTGGAGGAAGCCAACATGCTCAAGACCAACATCAGCATCCATCTCACCCTCTCCATGATGAGGGCTGTGTACCTGGTCACCCGGATCTACCTCGGGCTGGCCTTCCACTTCGGCCGCATCGCAACGGTTGTCGGCTTCCTGATGACGGCACTGACCACTTCTGCACTCCCCAACACCCTGGTCGTCCTGGTGGTAACGGTCGCCCACTTCATTGCCATCAAGCTTCTCGATGCAGGCTACCGGCGCGCCGCTGCTGCAATCGCACGGTCCCGGCCAGTTGCTAAGCCCAGTCGAAAGACTGCGCTCAAGTCGACCGCTCCCCGAGCCGCTAACGTGGTGCAACCCCGCAAGGCGGCGCCCCTCCAGCTGGCTACCCTCAGTCTCTCCAACTTCAGCCATCTACATCACTGATCCAACCAGTTTTGCTGGCCTTGCCGATTGGAATGCACACTCCAAAATGAAGCTACCCCACCTCAAATCAGGAACCCCGACGCTTGCCTATGCCGGCGAACTACAGCAGGCGTTTGACCACTACAACGCCCAGTTGTTTGACGGTCGCCTGCCGCCCTGCCTGATGACCTTGCAGCGGACTGCTAGAACGTTCGGGTACTTCTCTCATCAGCGCTTCTTGAGCGCCAAGAACGGGGTGGCCACAGACGAGATCGCCATCAATCCGCAGTACCTGGCCAACTTCCCTCCGCTGGAGGCCATGCAGACTGTCGTGCATGAGATGTGTCATATGTGGCAGTACCACTTCGGCAAGCCAAGCAAGCGGAGCTACCACAACAAGGAGTGGGCAGACAAAATGGAGGCCGTGGGCCTGATGCCTTCGAGCACCGGTAGGCCAGGTGGCGCGCGAACCGGCGAGAAGATCGCTGACTACCCGATCGAGGGCGGCCGCTTCCTGCAGGCCACGCGGCAGCTCTTCTCCGAGGGGCCATTTCTGACCTGGTACGACCGATTCTCCGCCCCTGGACGCAGCAGGCCGGGCATCGCTTCCCAGGCAATGTCCGTGTCGATCGCAGGAGCCGCCATGTTTGCAGAGGAAGCTGAAGACGAGGACCAGGATGACGTGGAGCACGGCGCCCCGATCGGCATCATTCTTGACCTTCCGAACTGGCTCACCAGTGCTCCCTCGGCCTCGGACACGACTTTGGCCGCTTCCCTGACTGTCAGAGAAGACGGACAGGGCGGGCAGCGCCACAAGTACCGTTGTCAGGCCTGCAGCATCAATGTGTGGGGTAAGGGCGGTCTGAAAATCGTATGCGGAGAATGCGGGCATCCATTCGCCTGCGATCAGAAGGGGGCTGGCCATGAAGAGCAATAGCGTCACGTTGCCCCATGCCGGCATTCACCAGGAACCTTGCGGGCACGATTCGATCAACGCACAGCGCATGGAGTACGCCAACGAGGTGCGCGTGCTGAGGCACCAACTGCAGCTGGCTTTGCTGCGGATGGCAGGCCCCGATGCCGGCATTGATGGTCCGGCTGCATCGCATGCCGAAATCGCGTGGGTCCACGATCAGGTGATGTCCCGTCCATTCATGGCGCAGGTGGTCACCCGCTGGTTTAAACAGGTGCGCCGCGCTACGCGTGCTCAGGTACAGGCCTTGCAGGAGGTGGCCAGCATCATCGACGCGATCGAGTCCCTGGCTACGCAGCGCCCTGTAGACGACCCTCGGATGCTTCTCGCTGTCTCGATGCGCACCATCGACCAAAGTGTGCAAGAAGAAGCGATATAAGTGTTGCGTGCGTGTATTGTATGCAGTACATTTAAATTATGATCTAAACCACGAAAGGCTCTACCATGAGACTCGATAAACCCTACGCAGTAGCGCGCCCGGAGGACGTCAAGTGGTTCGCTCTGCGAGCGTACGCCGTGAGCTGTGTTACCTCGCTCGCTGGCCTTGCCCCGTGGTACCTGGTGGGCAAGTTTGTCGATCTTTCTCCCGTGAAGGAAGCGACGGCGAGGTTCACCACGAACACCGACGCGATGGAACTGCTTTTCTGGGGGTTTGTGGTTTTCGCGCCGATAACTTTTGCATTGGGTGCGTTCTTGATGAGCCTGTGGCGACTCTGTGGCGAAATGGCCATGCTCCACGAACTGAAAACTCCGGATCTCAAGAAGATTGCAGACCTATTGCAGGCTGATCTGGAAGGTGTGGAACCAATTCGTGCAGCCATTTCACAGGGAATTCCGCTGCGTTACCGAGACTTGCTTTATGTCGAATCACGGGCTGAAGCCTTTGAGCGCGCCGCCGCGCTTGCCACCGTCAAAATGAAGGCGACCTTCGATGGCCAGTAAACCTGCGAAGTCGCGCCCGCCGCAGATCATGCCGTTCATCTTGGTAGCCTGCGTGTTGGGATTATCTGCGTTTGTCACTTATAACGCCCTACGCCGCGACCCGGGGTTCACCCAAGTGGTCGCTGAACAGAACGCGCTTACAAGCGCGTACGACGCCGCGAACGAGAAGTTTATTGCAACGGCCTACCGTGATGCTGAGCGTGTCGCAGGCGCGGCTTGGCTTGAGTGCTCCCGCAGTGTGACTCTCACTACCAGGCGATACCAGGTTGCGCATCCACCGACCCCCGCGGCTCTTGATGCCTGCGAGATCCAGGCCGTCGCCCTGGCGGGGTCACGCGGGTATCCAAAGGATGAGGCCAGCAAGTTCATACAGAGTGCTCGCGCTTCGTCAAATGTCGCCTACCTGGATGCTTTGAAACGCTCGGAGCAGGCTGAGGTAGCACGAAGTAGTGACGAGCACATGGCCGATGCACCGCATTAATACTGTTGGAACTCCCTCTGAAATTACTAAAAGGATCTGAGATGAATCTGCCCCAGCCTGTAGCACCCCGGATGAAGCGGGCGAACGATGCGATGGACGACCTGGTTGGAAGCGATCTGAAGGGAAGCACCCTGCAGATCGAATCCCAGCAGATGACGTTTTCGGCCGCACAGTTCAAGTCCACTGTCAGCGGCACATCCGGCGGAGATTACGCTGGGTGGTTCTTTTCCCGCGTTCGCGAGTTGACCAAAGTCATCGAACAGCGCCTCCAGGATGCGATCGAGTTCAAGGTGGCGGACGTGTCCGGCGAGATTCGCGGTGCCGCAGCTGACCTGTCCGTGTTGCTGACGCTGCTCGCTCAGGTCGAAGAGCATTGCAAAAACCTGACGATCTACAAGACATCCATCACCAATGCGCGTCTCAGGATCCAAGCGACGTTGACGGCCAACAGTGCCTATCTTAAGGCGGCCACGGCGGGTATCGAACACTGACAAGGGTAGGGCAATCGAGCTGACCACCGCTCCAATCACAAGAGCTTGTCCAATCCAGAGTTGTCAGGACGGCTCAACCAACAATCTAATCCCGAAGGAGTACGAACATGGAATTCTGGAATAGCCAGGCGAAGCAGTTGGAGAAGAAGCTGCTGGAGCATACGCCGGAACTGCTGCTGCATTTCCTCCGCACAGCGAGCGACGAATCGATCAAACGCCTCGCTGGCGAAGCGTTGCCCGAGAGTGACAACACGCGGGCCTCGATCATCTCTCACCTGGCCGCGAGTTTGATGACTCAGGACCAGAGTGACGTTTCCCGCATCACGCCCCAAATGGCCAGTGCGATCAGCGCGAATTGCCATCACGCGGTGTAGCTCATGTCAGATGTCAAAGCGCCACTGGCACCTGGTTATTACTGGTATCAAGAGAAGCCGGGATCAAAGGCGATCTTGGTGGAGGTCCATGCCGATGAGGTGTATTCGACCGAGTGGTCAGAGCACCACTATTTGCCCTGTGGTGAAGCAGTGGATCCGCCGTTCCTTACGTCCTACGCGACTGGCGTTTATGCGGGACCAATTACGGTCCCAGAGGACCTTACAAGCTGTGGGCTGCCAATTGTCACTGTCACTGCAGGCCCTGGTGACGCGTAAAGGAGCTTCGTCATGACCAGCGAAATCAACTTCCAAACAGCGAGCAGTTCCGAAATCGCCGCTGGAAACGCCGACGAAAGGAGCGGACTGAAATGTTGAACGCCTACGACCTACTGCTGGTCGCCCTGGCTGTGTGCATCATCATCATGCTCACCATTTCGTCGCGACGTAGGGGTGCGTCACTGAGCGCAGCCCTATCAGCGGCAAGCATGTCGACCGCAGGCGGGGTATTTTGGTCCTTGCTGCTCTATATCTATCATGGTGTGGGTCACAGCCTTGAACCTCAGCATGGAGTTCTTTACGCAGTAATTGCCGTCCTGATGCTCCTGGCGTCCTGGTTGACTTACAGATTCTTCTTTGCCCCCCAAAAGAAAGAACGATACCCGTGAAAGCGCGAAAGTCACACGTTGTCTTCTCCGAACGTCAGGCTCGCCGACGGCTAGTGATCATTCAGTTTGTCGCGTACACCGCAAGCGCGTCCATCGGCACAGCGGGAGCGATCATCGGGTTCGAGCTGGCTGGGCAGGGAGGGCGCGAAATCGCTGCAACCGCCACGTCTGTAATGGCCATCGTCTGTGTGATCGCACTTTTCGTTTGGGCATCAATCTCAAAAATTAACTACACACCTGCGAGCCCGCACGATGTTCAGGAGGTCTTGGACATGCTGGAAGCCGGTGTGCCGAACTTAGAACCCATTGCCAAGGCTGTGGGACAGGGAACTCGACTGGCGCACAGGGACGCGGAATTCGCAGCCCGCATGGAGAATGCATGGCATCGACGAATGACCCGACCACATTAGAACTTGGGCACGTCACCGGGGCGGTCGAACTGTCATTCGGTTCGGGACAGTGACGCGCAACACCCCCAAGAAGTACCACTTTTTCGTATAACGTATCTTATGTTTCACAAACATGAACAGGAGCTAGCGGTGAATAAAAGAGCCTTGTTGACGTTCGCGGTGTGGTTTTTTTCTTCTCTCGCATTCTGCCTAATCATGTTGCTTGCCCATTTATCGGACGAAGGTAAATCAATTAGCTGGGTCGGGGCGTTAATTTTTTTTGTTCCACCTTGTTTGATTCTTGCTGGTGTCGCAGCGCTTTCTATCAACAACGACTCGGCGCACGGCTAGGCCCACGCGCGGCGTGCCTGCCTGCGCGATTACACTAACTACCACACGCCGAGGAGGCGACAGCAATGACAGCCAGCAACACCGTACCGTTTCACATGACGACCGCAGGGCAGTCCATCCGGATGCTGCTGCAGATACTTCACGCAGCTTTCGTCGCTGCACTGTGGGGTGCGGCGGCTGTTGGCGCCCTGGTGGGATACATTCTGCTTGTTGCCCAGGAGCCCGTGTCTCTCCCTTTGATTCCGCTGGATAATCCGTTCACGCACTTCGCGGTCATCGTGTTCATCATCGGGGCGATTGTGGGGCTCATGTTCACCGCGTTCTTCGATGGATTCCTGTTCACCAAGCGAGCTGTGGTAAGCGAGGGTGTAGCCCTCACGGTCCCACTTGCTGAGCGTCAGGGCCATTCAGGGCAGAAATGATGAGTGCGCGGTTTTTTGTTTTCGTTGTTGTACCAATGTTGGGGTGCCTCTGCTACTTGCTTTGTCCGCAAGGTGGGCGGCAGGAAAGAGGATTGCTCTACTTGGCGATCGGCGCTTTGGGCTTAGGTGCATTTTTCCTTCTCCTGGAGTTCGCCGGCATCGGATTTTTCCCGTAGACGCCGAGGCCGAATTTTGACCATGAACATTGGAAACCTGAATGGACAACCCTGACTACTTAATCCAGTTCTACATCGCCATTTTGGAGAAGGCCTGACATGCCCGCAGGTTGGATCTCTGGCGGCCGTGGAACCCCAGCACGCCGCACAGTAGGAATCGCTCCAAATGCTCGGCCGGCACCGGCTACCGATACGGCGATGAAAGCGGTGGCCTCAGCGTCCCCTCGCCTGTCAGGCAACGTGAGCGGTCTGGATGCCGCTCAACTGTCGCGTGACATCAAGGATCTTGTCCGTCTTCTCCCGGAAAGCACTGAACAAACGCGGGATTTGATCAGTAGGCTTCTGGATGCGGCAGATACAGTGGATCCAGCGATTGAAGCCAAGGTTTACGCCCTGTCAGCCGGGCAACTGACGCAGATGTCGCGTTTGTTCACTGCTTCAGAAGCCGCATTGGAACCATTGGAGCAACCTGTGGTTGTCGTTCGCCATGACTCCCAAGGGCATGCCGGCCCTGGTCTATACGCTCAGAGGGACGGGGAAGGCCCCAGCATCTATCTTGATGGCAGGGTGCATCACCGCCGTTGATGGGCACCCCGATGGCGCTCATTGCCTGTAATATGAATACGTGGCGGTTTGTAGCTGCGTGCGTTCCACTAGGGTTACAGCACTGCACCGGTATTTGGAGTAGGCTTTGCCCATGACCAAGCTCGATCCCCGCGTATCCGAATTCGAGTCCACCGAAGCTGCAGAAAGCTACGATGGGTGGTTCCGATCCAAGATTGCGCGTGCCGCCGCCGATACCCGGCCGTCCGTGCCGCACGATCAAGTCGTGGCGCGCGCGCGCGCCGCCATTGAAACCGCCGTCAATCGTAAGAAGCTCGCTTGAGCCTGCCCGTTGTTTGGCGGGTTGAGGCTGTTGATGATCTTGTTGGGATCTCAAGCTTTATCGCCGAGCACGATCAATACGCCGCATTGGCGCTAGTTCAACGCATCGAGCTGGCGGCCATAAAGCTTTCCGACTTCCCATATTTGGCGCCAAACGGTCGTGTTCCTGGGACTCGGGAACTGGTGGTCCATCCGAACTACATCTTGGTTTACCAGGTGACGTCCCTCACCGTGGAGATACTGGGCGTCCTGCACGCTCGCCAGCAGTACCCCTGACTGGCCACGTCTCCAGGCAGCCGTCAGCGACGCCGGCGACGTGGATCTCCTGCAGGCCGATGCCGTTGGTCAACGCGCTGGCCAGCGCCGACATCGAGCGCGGCCGCATTGACCGCGCCTGCAGCCCGGGCCACACCGTTGGCTACCTCCCGCGGGGCGCAGCGATCGCACCAGGTCCTGCAGCTGCCGGCGGCGATGACGTGGATCTCCTGCAGGCCGATGCCGCTGGTCGACGCGCTGGTCAGCGCCGGCATCGAGCACGACCGCCCTGCCCGCGCCTGCGGCCCGGGCCACATCGGTGGCCACCTCGCCCAGGGCGCAGCGATCGCGCCAGGTCCTGCAGCTGCCGGCCGTGGATCTCCTGCAGGACGATGCGGACGGTCGACGCGCTGGCCAGCGCCGACATCGAGCGCGGCCGCCCTACCGCGCCTGCAGCCCGGGCCACACCGTTGGCTACCTCCCGCGGGGCGCAGCAATCGCGCCAGGTCCTGCAGCTGCCGGCGGCTCTGGCGACGTGGATCTCCTGCAGGCCGATGCCGCTGGTCGACGCGCTGGTCAGCGCCGGCATCGAGCACGACCGCCCTGCCCGCGCCTGCGGCCCGGGCCACATCGGTGGCCACCTCGCCCAGGGCGCAGCGATCGCGCCAGGTCCTGCAGCTGCCGGCGGCGCCGGCGACGTGGATCTCCTGCAGGACGATGCGGACGGTCGATGCGCTGGCCAGCGCCGACATCGAGCGCGGCCGCACCGGGTGGCGCCTGCAGCCCGGGCCACCCGGTGGCCACCTCGCCCAGGCCGCAGCGATCGCACCAGGTCCTGCAGCTGCCGGCAGCGCCGGCGACGTGGATCTCCTGCAGGACGATGCGGATGGTCGATGCGCTGGCCAGCGCCGACATCGAGCGCGGCCGCACTGACCGGCGCCTGCAGCCCGGGCCACCCGGTGGTCAGCCCAGGCCGCAGCGATCGCACCAGGTGTTGCAGCTGCCGGCGGCGCCGGCGACGTGGATCTCCTGCAGGACGATGCGGACGGTCGATGCGCTGGCCAGCGCGGCATCGCGCGTGGCCGCCCTGCCCGCGCCTGCCGCCCGGGCCACGCTGGCGGACCAATCGGGCAAACAAAAAAGCCCTGCTTATGCAGGGCTTTCTCTCCGCGACCGTTAAAGAGCACTCGCTACTGGGCAGGTACTGTTGCTCTCCGGCGAATGCGGACCGTGCTTACGTCAGGGCCAAAAAGAGCCAGGCCTACCGCTATACCGGTCAGGCCAGCTGTCAACAGCAGGGAGCCGAGCTGGGGAGTGTAGCTGTCGGTGGCCAACCATATGGCCACTGCTCCGATGCCGGCAAGGGCGGAAACCACGATCAACGCGATCACCCTTGCAGCTGACCACAACCTGCCGAGCAGGATCTCACGTGGAGTCGGTTCTACTAGTGTGTTCATCTCGCTCCTTTAGCTTTGAGGTGCACAGGTTGATGGGGCGGTGGACTCCGAGCAGACGAACCGCTTTGACTCCCCGCGGTATGGCTCTATGGCGAGGCCCAAGGACGCCAACGGGTAGTGAGCAGCGGCAGCATCAGTGATGACGATATTCATTTGATCCTTTCCAGTGAAGGACGCAGCGCCCAGTGGCGCTGCGTCTCCCGACTTAGAAGCTGCCGCTGAAGCTGGCGAACACGGTCATGTCACTTGCGCCGTTCTTGGCGGCGGTCGTGCTCAGGCCGATGTTGCTCTGCAGGCCGAACAGCTCCGCGCGTGCGCCCAGGATGGCGGTGGCATAGTTCTTGTCGAAGTCCAGGCCCGGCACGCGGTAGCTGCCCAGTTCCGGCAGCGTCTGCAGCCAGGCGCTGGCCTGCTTGGTGTCCTCGAATTCGTGGTCGTAGGTCACCTGCACGTAGGGCTTGACGGTACCGCCATCGAAGCGGGCCTGCCAGCCGACGCGGCCGACGGTCGAGTCGACGTTCTGGCGGTCGTAACCCAGCGCAGTGGCCATGGTGCCGGCGCTGGCGCTTTCGGTGTAGCCGTCGATCTTCACCTTCTGCCAGATCACCGAAGCGATCGGGCCGTGGCGGAAGCCACCTTCGGTGCCGAACTCGTAACCGGCATTCAGTGCAGCGGTCAGGTTGCTGCCATCCGGCGAACCACCATGCTCACGGGTGGCCGGGCCCAGCTGGACCTTGCGGTTCACGTCATACGACAGCCAGGTGTAGCTGACCTGGCCGTTGACCCATACGCGCTCGCCGTACCATGCCGCAAACAGGCCGGCAGTGGTGTCCTTCTGGGTGAAGTCGCCACGGCTGTTGCCGAAGTCGGCATTCAGGCGGCCGAAGCCGGCGAAGCCGCCGAGCACCACGCCGTCGCGCGCCCAGTCGATGCCGAACAGGCCGGCCGGAGCGAGGCCGTCATACAGGTCCGCGTGGTCGTAGCGCTGCATGTCGCCACGTACGCCACCCCACCACGACAGGCCATCGGCCGGACGGGCGCCCAGGTGATTGCTGACCTGATCGGCACGCGAGCGGCCGATGGTCTGTGCCGAGTGGCTCAGCACCTGCTGCAGGCGCGGGGCCTCCAGCACCGAGACGGCGTACTGGCCCAGCAGTTCATGGCCGGCAGTGGTAGGGTGCACGCCGTCGGCAAAAAGATACGTCTGGTAGGCATCCTGACTGACATAGCTGGTGGGATTGCAGGTCAGGATGCTCTGGGTCGGATTGGCCGGGTTGATCTTGCAAGCAGTGCTGGTGACATTGCTGAAACCGTACATACCCGGGTTGGCGGTCACTTCACGTAGGATGTTGAAGGTATCGAGCGGGATGAACTCGATGCCGGCGTTCTTCAGGCCGCCGTACAACGCATTGTTGTAGCGCTGCGACATGGTCGTTGCGAGCGGAGCCCTGACCCCGGCGAACTGCGGGGTGATGCCCACATCCGGCAGGTTCGGCACCAGCACATACTGGGCACCGGCCTGCTTCAGGGCCCCGACCAGCGCGATCTGGTCCGTGGCGGCGGCGCCGATGATGGCCTGCGCCTGTGCAGGCGCTGCCGCAGCAGCGAAGAGGTCGTTTGCACCGCCCCAGACTGTATATAGGGCACGGCCATCAGCCTTGCCCCCATTGGCCGCCAAATAGCGTGCGGCCTGCGACTTCAGCGACGGAATGGAGCCAAGCGCACCACTCCCTTCAACCGACACGCGAGCACCGCCGACGGCGTAATTGTCGCCATCCTGACCGTTGCCATTGGCGCGGTTGTCGAGGCCGTAGTAGTTGGCTACCTGCTGCGACCACACCCAACCCGGGTTGGTCGTGAACTGGCCGGTGACACCCTGGGATGCCTCCGGCAGCAGGGGGCGGAAGTAGCCAGCATCGCTGAGGCTATCGCCGAAAAACACGGCGTCCGAGAAGGTTGACGAAGCGATGGCCGGCGAAGCGGCCATGGCGACTGCCATCGCGATCAGGGTGCGGGAGAGGCGGGTACGGGCGATCATTGCTGGTTGGCTCCTATTACATGAAAAGGTGTGGCTTTCCGGCCACTTGGGCGCACAGACGCAATTGAAAAAGGAATGCGAGGGTCGGCGTCAGCGTTATCGACCTGCAACTGTCAACTTTGAGCCGCAGTCGCTGCGGCAATGAAGCTCCATATGTGTTATGGACTATACTGTATTCTATGCAACACACATATGCAACAACTTCTTTCAAGTGTTGAGCTTCAAGACAGTGCAGGAAAGGATACGGCCCGCCGCGAGGGAAATTTGGGGAATACCTCGCGACGGGCCGCACCGGAGAGCATTGCTAGACGTTGCGTCTAACCTGTCAAGCACTATTCTAAAGCTAGCCGTGTCTTACGAACACCAACTGTGGCTCACTCGGTGACGATTCGCGTGCAGCTGTACTTGACCAGCGAATTTGCTCCACTTGGCATCCCCGGGAATCCAGCTGCGCTAGCGTCCATTTCAGCCTGGTACGCCTCCAACTGTGCATTCCAGTTGGCGTCTTGATTCACGTACTCGATCGGGGGCAGGTAGTTGGTGTCGGTCTTGCAGTTGGTCCCTCTGCCAGTGATTCGCCACCCGTTGGAGGTGCATACAAAGGACGCGCCCGAGAGGGGCACCGTCTCGCCACCGCCACAGTACTGGCCGTAACTGTAGTTTGGTGCGAACCAGTACTGTGGCTGGATCCAGTACGTCGTATTCGCGTGCTGCCCGCGATTGCTGGCATTACAGGTCGCCGGAGGGTATACGATCCACTGATTCGGTTGCGATACAAATGTGTATGCCTCCCCCTTCGTGCATCCCGGGCCAGGCGACGGGTTCTCGGGCGGAGGTGGTGCCTTGCAACTGTTGCTGTGGTTCCGGGTTGCGCCTGTGGCGCCCCATGCACCGCCGCCGACACTCCGCTGTTCAGACTCCCACGTGATGCTGCCGCTGTGCCCGCTTGGGCAGCTACTCGATTGGGAAACCCAGCGTGTTTCAACCACCGCCGTGCAGTTCTCCGCATAGCTTCGGATCTGGCCGGTTTCGGTCCATTCCGGATTGGTTACCGTCTGAATCTCCTCAACCTGCCAGGTCACTGCGCCAGTGTGGTACGCAGGGCATGCTCGTGATCTGGACGACCACCGTGATGCGGCCCCCCGTCGAACAACGGTAGGCGCGCTGGTCGCCGCACCACGGCTCAAATCGACAACTGCGCCCTTGGGATTGAGCTTGACTGTCTGATTGCCGCTCGACGTACCAACAGTCAATTCGCCTGACTGGGGTGCTATCCAGTCGGTACCGAGCTGCCGCTTGCCGCTAACGATGACCAGTGGTGGTGCGCTAGTCGGCGCCGTGGACCCCGATGCTAATCCGGAGCGCTTGATCTCAATCGCTCCGTCTGCTGTTCGGGTTGTAGAAGCCTGTTGCGCCAGCACGGGGAATGCGACCGCAATCACAGCGACCGCAAGAATTGATCTCTTCATGCTCACTCTCCTTTGAACTGCGTCCAGTAGTAGGACGCGAACGCCAAATCGACGATGTTGGTTGGGGGGTTCGGGTCGGGCGTGGCAATGCCCAACTCGATCAGGGTGATGTTCAGGGGCTTGCCTTCGATCCAGACCACGGCCTTGTCGCGGTCATACACCTCAAATCGGGCATCCTTGAATCGACTGGCGCGAACAACCTCATCAGCTTGCCGCGGCTCTTGGACGACGACATCCGCGAGATGAAGCGACTCTTCCAGAAATTCGGCGCCGCGAGGAATCGACGCTACAACGGCGTCCGTCTCAAAGCGCACGACGTTCCCGTACCGGACCTCGAACGCCAGGTCTGAGGAAGAGGCATGGATCACTGACCGGCTGTACCAGTAGCTCGCGCTCTTCAGTGCGTGCCCTCGCCTTTGCGCATCGGAGATCCCCAGCGCTTCGAAGAAGGCGTTCTGCGGCAGGACGAGGAACACAGCCAACAGCCCCAGGGCCAGGACTGAGAACACCCCGCCCCAATAGGCCTTAGGGTAGTCATATCGGATGTCGGTCAAATTCAATGCCAGGCCCCCCCTTCCTTGGTCATCACCAAGGCGGAGCCTCCCACTTCAAAGACCACGCGGGTCGGCCTTGCCGCTACGACGCGAGGTACAGCGGTAAGGCCCTCGGCTGACATCTGAAGCGCAGTGACCTCGCTTCCCACGGCATAGAACCTGCCCGCGACGAAAACCCCGCCGCTGCTTACGCCATCGATCCTGACGGTGCCCCGGATCAATTCAGCGAAGTTCGGAGCAGGTGCGGCAGATTCCTCATCTGCACGGCTGCCAAAGGCTGCCTCAACTGAATCTGCATCCGCGCCAATGGTGGAGGCAGCAGGTTGCTGCCCTGGCCGAACTACGACGGGGAACATCGACTCGACCGCTATCGCTTCCTCGATCGTAGACACATCGGCTGCCTGTTCAACTGGGAGCTGTGACAGATTGGTGTTTACTTTGTTGCCAACCCACCACAGCCCAACGAGAACCGTCAGGCCGGTGGTCAGCCGCACTATGCTGGAGTCGAGTAGTTTCATGCGGCCCCCTGGCGCGCCAGAATGCAGAAGTCAGTCAGGACTGCAGTCGGAAGATCTCCCGTCCCGTCGAAGGCCATGCCACCAATGTAGACATTGGGCCTTTGAGCGAGCACGCCTACTCCCGAGAGGAGCTGGCTGTAGGTCGCCGCAGTAACCCTCAGACCCGCCGAAGTGTTGTCAGCACTGGACGCCAGACAAATGCGCGCAAGACGCAGGTCGACGTTGTTCTGCTTCACCGCCTCCGCCTTGGGAACGCTGATCTTGTCTACGTCAGTGCTGAGTCCCAGCTGCCCCAGCTGAAGTGAACTGACCAGCGCCAGCTGGTCGCTATAGCGTTCCAGGCTCGGGTAGCGTTTGTTCCATTGCACGTTCGACGCCTGTAGTGCCCTGGCGGACTGCTTCCACCTGGCCACATTCTCTGTAGACGCAAGCTGCTGTTCGGTCCGTTCGCTCAACCGCGCGTACCCTTGGCTCCCCATGTAGACCAACAGGACAAATGTGGCCACACCGAAGATCGTCACCGCCCTCATTGAAATGTCCCCTCTATCGTCAGTTTCCGGGTGTTAAGCCCGACATCGTCATTCCATCCGCCTGCCGTCAGACGAAGAGCCAGACCCGTTGTTGCGCTGATCTGTGCCATGGTGGCCTTGGCCTGTTCCATTGCTGGCATAGGACCAATCGGCACCGTTATCACCATGACCACATCCGCCGGCGCCGCCGGCGCAAACCCCGAATTCAGTGGCTGCACGCTGGGTGTTTCAGGGACTACTGCAGGACCGAACTGCCCTTCCACCTCACCCGCCGCGCTCGCGCCAAATGCGATGTTCACGATCTGAATCCCGGGTACCGCCGCCACGCCGTGCACTACTCGCCTGCCACGCTCTGCAAGCAACGCTTGCGGCCGCCGGGCCTCCATGAATGCACGCTGCTGTTGCTGAAGTTCCAGCTTTGCGTTATTCACGCCGCCAGCAGCTGCCAGCAACGGGTCCGCAGCTTCAACCTGGTAAGCGGTTCGAGCTGCCGAGTACTGATGCCAGCCATATCCCAGAAGGCCGCTGAATACGAACATCCCCGCCCCAGCAAAAACCGCTGCCGTCCGGTAGCTGGCGCTAGACGAAGAGCGCGCACTGATGGGCGCAAAGCGCAGCGATCGTAGCGGTTTTGCTCCCAGGTACTGGATCGCATCGTGGCTCCAGTTTGGCAACGGCGCAGCAGCAACGATATGTGCGGCAGGGTGCTGTCCACGCAGTTCGTCAAGAAGCACCCGGAGCGAGTGGGAAAACCGCGGCTCGCTGTGCGCCGGCAGCTCGCGATCCGAGATCGACACCAGCACCTTCTTTTGGAACACCAGCACATCGAGGTAGGTGGCACCCTCGCTCTCCACGCCACCCAGCAGGATCGTGGTATCCGTGGATGAAGACAGACCCCATGCCAAGTAGGCATCGATCGCCAGCGCGTAGCGCGTCCGTGCCTTCTCGAACAGTCGCGCATCCAGGGCGACCCGCATGCCACGCACCCTTTTCCCGAGCAGAGCCTGCAACTGACCTCGGGGGCTACGTTCGGGCTGCAGCACCATGTTGTCTGGCACCGCATTAGCTGGATCCAGCGTCGCCCAGGCGCAATGGCCCACCAGTAGGATCTTGCGCTTCGCCGTTTCGTCCACCATCTCCGGATGAGCGAGAACCGCATAGTCGCCCTCTTCGCGCTCCTTCGCCGCCCTCTTCGCGGTTTCCTGTTTGCGTGGGCGGGGGCTGTCACGTTCCGCCTGTCGCTCTGGCAGGGCCTCGGAAGGCATCATTGGTTCTAACCGCATCCCGCCCGAGCCAACAAGATCTTCGACGTCCCCAGCATCTAGCGTAGCAAGGTCAGCGTGGAGTGAATCGCCGCTGGCATCTACCGGGGCGTCACCTTTTGAAGACCGAAGACGATTCAGGAGGTTCTTAAACATTAGGTCACCGGATATTCTTGAAGTTGCTAAGCATCGGCAGATAGATCATCAGCATGGTCGCTCCGACCAACGCGGCAGAGATCGCGATCGCAACGTAGTTGCTGATGGTGATGAACTGATCAAATGCTTCCTCACCATTTCGCACCAGTTCCGGTGAAACACGGTCCAGTTCTTCGTCGAGGAGACCGGTCACGTCACCCGTAGTGAATGCGTCGACTACGTAATCCGGCCAGAGCTGGCGAGGGTCATCGAGCGCCAGACGTTCGAGGTCGACAGCGTCGGCCAATGCCCGGTGTTTTACAGTCAGATCGTCTGCCAGTAGTAACACCCCGGGCCTCAGCAACTGCGGCAGAACCGCAGCAGTGGTTCGCACGCTCGTTCCTACAGGAATGCCAGCGGAGAACGACATGGCGACGTACTTTGTCCATAGCCCGAACGCCATTTCAGTCAACGCCGTGCCGACAATTGGCGCCTGCAGGACGATCCTCTGTGCCTCAAGCTGCACGGCAGGAGTCCGCACCCATGCAACCAAGGCAACGATCGACGCCAGCGTCATCACCGTGGCCGCGAGCCAGTTGTCCACCAGCCATGCCTGGGTAGCAATGCCGGCGCCGGTGAAGCCCCCAATATCGCCCACGCGTCCGCTCATGTCTTGCACGCTTCGACCGACGACGGGCACAACCGTGACGAAAAGCGCGATGAAGACCAGGACCGCCGCAATCACGATGCCGAAGGGATATTTCAGGCGTCCGGCAGACTTCAATAATCGCTGCTGCAGTTTTAGCGATTCACAATAGTGTTCCAGAACCGCTGGCAGCTTTCCTACACTTTCGCCCGCGCGGACGACGACCACGCCCTCCTCTGGCCATACCACGCCCACGATCTCGGACAGAGGCGTACCGTTCTGGATACGGCGCATTGCGCCCTCCCAAAACTGCGCGTAGGCCGGCTGCTGTTTGACCAATTTCCCGACTGCCCAGCTCAATGGTCGACCTGCAGCCAGCTGGGACCGCAACGATGACGCCGACTTGATGACGTCCTTCATCTTCATCTTCTTTTCCAACGGCGCGCTCACAGGTGCAGGACCGAGTTCATGTCAACGCGCCCAGCGCACAGCTCGCGATGTGCAGACTGGACCATTGTCAGCGTCCTGGCTTTGGCCATGGCATCGCGTGCCTGAGCCGTACCTGGCTCGCGGGCGGCAAGGATACCGGCGGCGGTTCGCACCTCCCTGGTAAAGGGCAGCACCTCACAGATGAGCGCGTAGCCCAAATACCCATCCTGGCACCGCGTGCAGCCTGAATCAGCATGCGAGGTCGCTTGGTAGAACTTTGCAGGCAGCTCGACCGATTCACCACTGAATTGCATGTACTGATTCCACCGCCGCTGATCTTCCAGCGTCACCGAATGCTCTGCTTTGCATGCCTCACACAGCGCGGGCACCAAGCGCTGGCTGATGACCAACGACATCGCCTCCGCGAGCTGGAAACGTTTCGTAGGATCCACATACTGGCTCAGCAGGTCGAAAGCCAGTACGCAGTCCTTGGCGTGGAGCGTAGCGAGCGCAAGGCAGCCGGATACCGAGGCGTTGACACAAAACTCTGCCGTTTCCGGATCACGAACTTCGCCAATCCAGAACACGTTCACATCGTGACGCTTCAGCCCCCGCATGATCGTGTTGAAGCGCTCCTGGTCCTCAATCTGAGTGCCATCTCTACGGTGCATGACCATGGGAACGTTGAACTGCGAAATGTTGCCCAGATGCCGTTCGATGGGGTCCTCCACCGATACACGCTTCTTCGTGTCACCAAAGATCGTGTGATGAAGCCCAATCATTCCGCCGATGGTCGTGGATTTTCCGCTGTTCATCGGTCCTGCAACGACGACGCCGCCGGCTGGCATGCGGATGGCGTCCTCGATCGCAGCACGGACTTCAGTCGGGAGATTCAGCTCATCCAGGTCGATCTTCTTCTCGGATCGAGAGAACAACCGGATACTCACCGATGGGCGCCCCCTGATGTCGCCGGCATGGTTCAGAGGAATGAACGATAGGCGCATGAATGCGTCGCCCTCGGTCGATCTGTAGGTGATCTGGCCATCGAGCGGTGCACGATACTGCGTGTTGTCCGGGTTTGCCCCGGACTTGTTCTGCAACACCTGGATCGCAGCGTCGGCCACTTCGGGCGGCCAGGTTCCGCCCGTTGCAGCAGGCGTCAGCGCACCCCAGCGGCGAACGAAAACGCCGTAGCTGCCGTCCAGATTGGGGACAAGCGCGATGTCCGTTGCCTTGGTGGAGATCGCGTGGTCGAGCAGGCGGATCAGCTCACGGCGCTCCGGATGATTGGTCGTGTCTTCAGTCGTTGCATGCCACGCCTGAGCCTGGTCATTGGTGTAGGTCTCGCCGTTACGATGGCGAGCCAGGAGCACGGAGATGTCATCGTTCGAACCGACCGCCAGAAGTAGTCTCTCTCCCGCGACGGCGGTGAGCGGATCGCGCTCACGCTCTGTTCGCCCCATTGTCTCGAACTTCGTCATCGCGGTATGGGTACCGAACACCAGTACCGGCCGCGAAGCCTCGATGGTCATCAACACGCAGTTCAAGCCGTCACAACGCGTGCGAATGTCCGGCTTTCCCATCTCGGGATGGACGCTGAGAACGCTAAGCTGCCGGTAGAAAACGGACCCGCTTGTCATGGAGACAATCTGCTCTCGGACCGGCTGCACCGCCGAGGGGTGTTGTTCAGCGGCGTAGCTCAACAGGTCCTTTGCTGCAGGCTTGTTGGCATGCAGCCGAGCGACTTCAACCTCAGTCAGAGTGGTCAGCTCACGCAGCGCTGCAGCATGACTGCTGCCGATCAGGACCGCCAGGTCAGCCAGTTGCCGGATTTCCTCCGGAGGGTTTGCCCATCCCCATTCGGCGATCAGCTTTTCGACCTCACGACTAACATCTTGCTTTGCAGCGGACACGTTCTACTCCTGGGCCTGCAGTGGGGTTGCGACCACGACGGGCAGTCCGTCTGCGGCCTTGAAAGGGGTTTCGGTTGAAAGAACCATCAGCGTGGGTGATTGGAACTGGTACTTCACCGGCTGTCCCCACACGTCGAACAGCGCGCCGCAATCGAGCGGTATGCCGCTCCATACATGGACTCCAGTGCATGAGCCAGCGGCGCCCTGATAGCCAGCGAGTGAGGCGAGCGCCCGATGCTGGCCACCGGAGAGGACGGCACCATCGTTCCCGGTCGACGGAAACGCCTGCTTGGCAGTCCAGTGGTCGGCGAAGAGTTGGAGGGTTCTCGCCATCTGGATACGCTGCGCCGACATTTCTTGGTTGTACCGTTCCTTCGTCTCGTTGCGGTACCACGTCCCGTCAGCGCTGCCACACCACGCTTGCGCGGATCCAACGTCGCCGGTGCCGCAGGTGTTCTCGCTTCTGTAGGTAGCGGCCCCGTCCGGACGAATTGCTGTCCAGGCGGCGGCACGTTGGAACTGCCACACCCCGTCGCTGATCGTCGCCGAGCGTTCATAGCGCTGCCAGGGATTCCTGGCAGCGCGAAGGTGCTGGAAGCCGTCCGCATCCATCAGGGTGCTTATGTCGGCAGGGGCTTCACCGTTTAGCTGGATGTACCGCTCAATGCCCTCTGCGATTTGAACCTGGTCGGCTTGCGCCATGGCATCCTCGCGTGCGGCAGTTTCCTTACGTACGCCAGCAGTCAGCGAAACGAGGCCTGCCATCAGAGCGAGAAACACTGCGGTAACCCAGGTCACCCACATGGCGTCAGTCCAGTAGAACGCTTACGGTACGGGTGCCACCCGTAGCCGCGCTATAGCGTACGACGTCGCTGGTGGTATCCGAGGCAGCCAGGGTGGTGAGCCCTTCCGTATAGGTCTGTGCCAAGGCCAGCACAGTCGCCTCCGGGACTCGCTGGAATTCAACGGTGAACTTGTTCAGCCCACCGCCAGTGATGGTCATGGGGAATGCACCCACCTGCCATGTGGATCCATTCTTGGTTACCGAGTCCCGCAGTGCCCGCACGGACGAGTCCGCATAGCAGTTCTTGTAGGTAGCCGATACGGCGGGTTCGCCAAGGAAAACGATGTCCAGAGGCGTGCGGCCAGCCGCTGGCAGAGGACTGCCGGCGATCGCGCTGGAGGTGCCACAGGTGCGGGCAATCTGCGCAATCGACTCGGTGCTGCTCTTTGCAACACGTTTGAGCAACTGCGACCGTGCAGCATCCGTGTTACCAACCATGTTGCTGATGATGATGGCCGCAATGATGCCGATCAGCACGATCACGATCATCAGTTCGACGAGGGTGAATCCGCCTTGGCGGCGCTTGATGTGGAACTTCTTCACTTGTATCTCCTTTGACTGTTACAGGGTTAGCAGGACGTTGTTGGAAAGAACCGATGGGTCTGGCGGGCTTCCCGATGAAGCGCTGGCGAGGAAACGCAATGCAGCTGCGTGCGGGGGAGCATTGGGGCTCTTGGATGCGAGCGGATCATAGTCAGCGCAGTACTCCACCCTCCCTCCCCAAGCCGTGACGCCGAACTCTTCGCGGGAAAGCCCAATCAGAGGCAGGATCTGAGCGCTGTCCAGGGCATACCACCCGTCGCGGCAACCTTGGTTTCCTGCAGGCGATTTGCCCGCGAGGCTCGATCCTGGATACCAGTTGGTGCTGTCGGTTGGTGCCGCGGCCAGCTGCTTGCCGCGGTAGTACGAAAGCAAGGCGTCACGGACACGGTCAATCCGGCGCGCAGTGGTAGCCAGCATGTCCATTTCCGCAGGCAGAGTGGAGGCAAACCGCGCGCCAACATCAGGGCTCACCTGCGTCCATGTTTTGAGGTTGGTTGTAGTCA
This sequence comes from Stenotrophomonas sp. GD03877, assembly GCF_029840555.1. NCBI lineage: Bacteria > Pseudomonadati > Pseudomonadota > Gammaproteobacteria > Lysobacterales > Lysobacteraceae > Stenotrophomonas > Stenotrophomonas sp. GD03877. The sequence goes on from NZ_JAOCCT010000031.1 coordinate 25,462, forward strand.
GCGCCGGGGATGCACCAGGGCGTCCTGTAGCACCGTTGGGATTGCAGCTGCTGCCTACGAATGAGCACTCAGTCAGATAGACCAGCCCGAGGTCGTAGGTGAGCGTTACCGCTGGACCGGAACGGCCGTACAGCGGCACAGCTCGGGTCAGGCCCGCGACACGCTGATACACCCGCACGTTCCTGGCAGTGCTCCCATCGTCATTGATCGCGTTACGTGCCAGCTCAAGCCCTGCCAAGACATCGTTGAATGAGATCTCCGCCGCCGTGGTTGGCGAAGGATTCTGGACGGTCATGGTGTAGCCGCCGCCGGTATAGGGTGCCGGCAGCCGACCACCATTGTTCCTCGCCCACAAGGTCATCGCTGAGGTGATGGCCTGGTTGTCCTGAGCCGCTTTTACGCGCCACTCGTTCCGCATGGACTTCACGTAGTCCATAACGAGCGGTGCAGCGGCGAGAAATAGAATGGCAACCAACACCAGCGTAATCAGCAGTTCAATCAAGGTGAAACCGCGTAATGCTTTCTTGCGCACCTCAGCGCTCCTTTACCGAGACACGCAGTGCGAAGTAGTAGGTCTGCTGATCGCGCGATACCGACTTCTTGCCGAAGGGCCCGCTGATTGTTCCCTTCCGACCCGGCAAGCCGTCTTCGGTCAGGGCTCGGTTCTCCTTGCTCAGGCCACCAATGACGATCAGGTCGCCATCACGCAGAAGAGCCTCCCCGTTGTAGGACATCTGTGTATCCAGCGGAATCGTGGTCGGCACAGTGGTGAATGAGTTGCCAGAGCTGATCGTCTGATTGATCTGCTGCGAACCGTTCGGGAGAACATGGTTCAGATTGATCTGCGCACGGATCAACCCAGTGGCGTAGTCGAATCGCGGATTGATCGTGAGCTGCGTTCCGAACGACTTCGACTGCAGGGTGTTCTTGGTGGCGCTGACTGCACCGCTGATGCCGCCCGATGCAGTTTCCTGTGTGACCAGGTTGAAGTAGGTGGGCGTCTTGTTGCTGAACTCGGCTGGGACGCCAGAGGTAGTCGTGATCCTCGGTTCCTCGATGATGGACACCTGGCCCATCTCCGACAGCCAGGCACTGAAGATCTGCAGCGAGTCGGCCACAGAATTGACGCCAATAAGTGCGCCGCCAGTCAGCTGCGCGCCAGCCGACACCGAACCCAGCGCATCTTTGGGCATCGACACCGTTACGCCGCCCAAGGCGTTGTTCTGGATCACCGCGTTGTACCGACCGTTGGCAAACTTCGCGAACGACGTCACGTCCAGGCCTTCGGTTTCGCCGCGCTTACGCGACACCATCAGCAGCTCGCCCTTGAAGCTGATCGAGGCGTTGTACATCGCCTGGACCTTGGTCAGGTAGGTGTCCAGGTCCGACAGAAGCCACGCCGGGCCTGAGACGGTCACAGAGCCGGTCTCGGGGTTGATGGCATAGGAGCCGATCCACGACCTGGTACCCTGGCCGGCAGTCGCTCCAACGCCGGCGGCCGCCGGTGCAGCGGCGCCGCCAACGATCGGAGCTGCGACGGGGACAGCGGCGGCGGGTGCAGGTGAACTGGATTGCCCTGAAATGCTGCCCTGCCCTGCAGGCAAACGGACCTGCAGGCGGTTGTCCAGCTCTTGGGTGAGAGACTGCCAGAAGTTGTCAGCCGCGTAGATGCGAGCCCCCGTGCCCGATTCCTGCCCGCCCCCAGTTGTAGCTCCACCATAGCTGCGGCCGCCGACACCGCCACTGCTGGCGTTCGTGATATCGGTGTCGTTGGCATTCAGCGCGGTGGCGTTTGCCCCGCCACTGGCGAAGGTTGTCGAACGCGGGCCGACGTTCAGCGTCCAGGTTCGTGAACGAACGGGCCGTACGGTCACCAGCTGGCGGCTGTCGTCGACGTCGTAGTCCAGGCCCACATTGCCAAGAACCACCCGAAGGACGGTGTCCAGATCAGCGTTATCGATTCGGCCGGACCACATGTAGTTGTCGAGCGAGAGATCGCTGACCACATTGACGCCCTGGTCGTTCACCATCTTCAGAACGGTGGCAAGCGGCACTGCATTGTCCAGCCCGAGCGTGATCCGCTTTGACGCCAGCCACGTGCTGCGCTGCTGGCTGGCCGTCAACTTGATCCGGCGAACGGGAATAAATAGTTGCTCGTTGGCCTGCACAACTGCAGCCGCCGTCGCCACAGCCGGCTGCGCGAACGCTGTACGGACCTCGCGGTCGTGTACATCGATCTCCTTACGGACTTCGGTAGACATACACCCCGCGAGGGCCAAGCCCAGCAGGGCTACCATCGGGGTCTTCATTTTGGCGGGCTGGCGCATTTATCGGATCTCCGACGAACCATCGGCGACGATGGTTTGCCTGCGGGTTGACTCACTGACATGCAGGAGCTTGGGGTTGTTGGCGCGATTGAACGTCACGGCAATGCTGACGTCCGGCGGCAAGCCGTTCGCGAAACGGGTAACCGCGTCCTCGAAGGTGGCCGCTCCGAAGCTCACATCCACCTCGGATACCAGGTCAGTGGTTTCGTCGGCCTTCGGCCAGTACACCTGCCAGCCTTCCGACCGCGCCCACTCGGTCAGCACCTGACGCAAAGGGGTGTTGGCACGCACCGTCCATTGCTTCAGAACCTTCGCTGGCGGCGGCGGTGGCGGCGGCGGTGGGGTGTAGTTGCCCGCCTCCACTACCACGAACCCGTCATCGTCGGGCGTCACGCTCGGGCTTGTGGCTGCGGCCACCTGGCCTACGAAGATGGCCAGCGAGCAGGCGATGAACATATGGGATCGAGTAATCACGGCGTTGCTCCAGAAAGAGGTTCAGTGCGGATGGCATGACCAGCCGCGGTGGTCTGTTCAGTGATTGCCGTGGCGTCACGGACCTGCACAATGCGATCCGCTTTGAACACCAAAATCTGCAAGCGCGCTCCGTCGGCACCAGTCCACTGGCGGCGCGTGCCTGCCAGCGCTTTCACTGCGTCCAGGAAGTCATTGGCAACGAGCGCGGTAGTAGCACGCGGCTGTTCCTTGGTGTCCCATTTGAGCTGCCAACCTGCCGGCAGCCAGCTGCGAATCGTTGCTTCAACCGATCCGTTCGGCGCAATTGCCCATTGCTGTGAGGGACGAGGCAGCAGAGCGGCGCTGGTCAGTGGGGCGCTACCTGCAGCCGGTATGGAGGCACTGGCCCGTGCGCCAATAGCTACAGGCTTGGCAGCGCGCTGCACGATGATCGGGTTACGCAGGCAAGCGTCGAAAGCAGGATTGGGCGACAGCGAACCGTCTTCATTTCGCACGATGGGCTTCACGCTATCGAGGCAGCGAAGGGCATCGCTCTGCTGTGCTTCGGCACTCTGGCTGCAGCCGAGCAGTATTCCCAGGGTAGCGCCAGCGGTGATTAGAATTTTCATTTGACTGACCATTGGATTATCGCTGCCGGCTGTACGGCGGCAGGATGATGTCCTTGCTGACCATCACGTTGAACTTGTAGCCCGGACGGATCTCGACCGTTGCTGATCGGTCCAGGTTGCGTTTGGCGTACTCGGCACCCACCTGCCCCAGCTGCCGTCCCAGCTCGCCAGCGAGGATCTGCTGCGAGTCGTAGGTTCCGGCGGCCCCGGTGCTGCGCGGCTGTGACAGCTGCACGCCACCGGTGAATGCAGCGATCATGAACGCGCTACCAAATGTGCTGAGGTAGTGGTTGTTGGTCTTGTCCGCAAATCCCGCATACCCGGCACGATCCGAACCCGGCATCAGGCCCAGGTTCAGCGACGAACCATCCGGGTAGATCACACGGGTCCACCCGGCGAGCACGCGGTTCTGCCCAAAGCTCACGCCGGTGTCGTATGTTCCGATCAGGCGCGAACCCTGTGGAATGAGCAGAAAGCGGCCCGTCGCTGAGTCATAGACGTTCTCGCGTACTTGGCCAATGACCTGGCCCGGCAGATCCGAGTTGATGCCACTGATTAGCATGGCCGGAATCAACGATCCGGCCTTCAATTCATAGGGGGTAACAGCAGGCACACGCGTACTTTTCAGGTAGGTTTCAGCGCTCCCAGGCTGCTCCAGGAAGGCGCGCTTATCCGCCTGCGCTTGGCGGTTTGCGTCGCCGGCACCTCCCCCCATTGCCGCGGCGCCCATGCGCTGCAGATCAGCGATGCGCGCCGCCGTCTCCGCGTCCATACCACTGGTATCAACGCCTGCGAGCCCCGCCAAGGCCGCTGCAGTGGCCTGGTCCATGCCCTGGATGCCCGAACGGTCCTCCGCTTTGCCAGCACCGCTGCTGTCTCCCTGCAAAGCGGCCCGCTGGGCCTCGAACTTTGCTTCTTCAAGCTCCTTCAGCTTCTCCAAACGAGACATGCGCCACTGCGTGGCAAACTGTTCTTCCGGTGACGGTTCCGGAACAGCACTCGCCAATCCGCCAACCCCGGAACCGGAGCCATCACTCGGCAGGGAACCTACCGGGATCTCCATCGGGGTCGGTGGCCCGCCCGCCGCTGGCGAAGGATCAGCCGGGAAATCGGGTGCGATATAGCCATCAGCGGCGGTGGAAACTCCGGCGCTGACGGGTGCGGCTGCTGCCTCGTCAATCTGCGCTGGGATTGCCGGAGAGGTCTGTTCCCGCTTCGTCTCTGCCTCGCGCAGGCTCATCGTGTAGGTGATTGCGAACACCACAGCCACTACGATCACGCCAATGATGATTAGCGGCACCTTATTGATGCGCTTCAGGCCTTTGGGGGGCACTGGCGCGGGGTGAAGCTGGACGTCGGGAGAGTCATCTGGACCGCCAATTTCGTCCATAACAGCCTGGCTTTCAGTAGCCATAGTTGGCCTCCCGAACAGCAAACGGGGAGACCGCGAGCAAGCCGCCGCCCGCACTTCGCACGTACCAGCGTGAAGCGATCGTTCCATCAAGGACGATCTGGACGGAGACGCCGTCTGCCCATGCGGAAACCGCATAGCTGACATGGTGTGCGCTGGAGGGGATCACTGCTCCAGTGTCAGTCTCCATGACGGCAAAGCCGCTGCGGCGCAGTGATTCCGCCAGCACGGGTGCAACAGGATCACGCCATCGTGCAAACCGCGGAAGATGGATCGCGATGATGGTCTGTGCTGGAGGATGGATTCGGCCAATGTACGCAGCCATTTCGACCGCAATCGAAGCTGCATCCGCTTCGGACACACCCCTCGAAATGTAGGGCTTGCGCAAGATCCCGCCGCAACCGCTCAGGACTATAGCTACGCCAATAGCCAATAGGAGTCGGTGGATCATCGTGCCTTCGTCCTGGCGATGGTCACACGCCGCTGGTCACGGCCGACACCGGAAATCAGCGCCGCGCGCTCAATCACCTTGTCGATCACATAACGGTCGCCAACGGCGCGATAGTTGACCAGTTGCTCCTGCCCTCCATCCATGGCAACGAGCGCCGGCGATTCGCCGTGCTGCATGCTTTCAGGGAACTGGATGAAGGTCTTGACGCCATCGGTGTATACCCGCAACGGAAGCCACGCCGGCTTGTCCCCACTCATGCGGAAGCCAAAATCGAGTTCCCCGAACGTCTGCCCTGTGGGAAGTGTGGTCGCGACCACCTTCTTGGCCCGCGCTTCCGCGTAGACGGCCCACTCGCGGTCGACGTCTTCGGGGTAGTCGAATGCGAGCATCGGCATCCAGGTGTCGGGGGTGCTGCGCAGCTTTATGGAGTACCCGCGCCGATCAGTTGCAATGCGAATGCTCTGCTCCAGTCCGGAATCAGTGACCTTCACGACAACCTCGGTGATCTCACCCTGTGCGGAGCCAATTCGGCTCGGGGCGAACTTCCAGCGCGTTTTGTCAGCCGCATCGATCTGATTGACCGTCTCACCTGGTTCAAGACGAATTACGCAGATCTGCATGGGTGCGCACACCAGCGTCGGCAGCGTGGCTCCAAAGAGGTAGCGAACGCTTCCGTCATTCTCCCAGCGCGGCTTGTCCGGGTTATCCATCCACTTCGCAGCCAGTGCGACGGCATGCTGCTCCTTGTCGGACAGCTTGATCGGTGCGTTAGAGATCATGCTCACCTCTGGCACCACCACTCCCTCAATTGTGTGGCGTTTCAGCGCAGGAACCTCCTGTGCATACGACGGTGCCACCGACAGGATCGCGGCCAGTGTGGTTGCGATGGTCGCCTGGCCAATGCTCAGCTTCATCTGTACGTTCCTAAATGGGCTTTTCATTACAGGCGTTCGGACCAAGAGAAATTGGTGACAAACACACCAAATGAATTCTTGACCAGCTCGGCGGCGGACGTGGGCGAGCGAATTTCCACAGTTGCCGTGGCCTGCCACCGGTTCTGCTTCGTTTCTCTGCCGCTGCGCGTCCGGATAACCTCGACCCATTCGATCCGCCAGGTGTTGTCACTGAGCGGCAGAACAGACTCGACGCGAACATCCACCGTCTCTGTCGCGGCGCGGATGTATGGCTGATTCACGCGGTGGTAGTCCGACAGCTGCTGGAAGGCCGCAGATCCGGGCAGGGTCATCGCATAGGTCTTCTTGTTGACCATATCGATGGCCTTGGCGTCCACGTAGACAACCCGCGCACCAACAATCCAATCGTTCAGCGCAGCACGAATGTGCTTCTGCTCGGGCTTGGCCCCGGACTTCATCTCACTCACGCCGGTAACGCCACCGTCAGCATTGGTCTCGATCACGAATGCAACCACCCGCTGATCGTTCTTGACCATCACCAGGCCGCCAACCGCCAGCAATGCGACGCCCAGGCTCCCAAAGGCCGCATAGCGCCAATTGCGAGCCGCCGCAATGTAGGTGCCGTATCGCTCCAGCCAAGCCTGCTTACTGGAATCATACGTACTGGCCGCCGGCCTTGACTTCGGATTTCTATCGTCGCGCTTCATATAGTCTTTATCATATATGGCTGGAAACGCGCTGACCAGCCCAGTAACGGCTGATCGCGCGCGTTCTTTAGTGGTGGAGCACGCGAGCGGCCGTTCTGTGACGACCGTCGCTAATCTCCGTTACTCCTTCTGCGGCGGTTTGGCGTCGCTGCTTGGCCGGTCAGAGGAAGGGGACTCCGGCCGGATTACGTTCTCTGCCAGCGGCGCTGGCGCGGCGCTGCTACTCGATCCCGCTTCCTCCTCGCCGCCCCCCTTGAGGTTGCCGGGGCCAGACGTAAGACCGTCGGCCGAGGGGTTGGTCTCCATGCCGGGGGTGACCATCGCCGCCGCCGCATATGCTCCGCGCCCGCTGTGCCTTACAGCGTCGAACAATCCGCCAAGAGAGAGGCCTCCGCCCTTTTCCGCCTGTGCGGCATCGCCTGCCGGCTCCTGTTCATCGGCTGTGACGTCACTGTCACCGTCATCACCGCTTTCGTCGTCGTAGGTCTCATCGTTGGAGGCAGATGGCCCGCCCTCCCCCTCGCTGTCCGTAGCGTTCTGCTCGGCACCGTCCCCACCTGTACTTTCTGGCGCTGCCGACTCGCCACCAATTGCGCCCGGACCATCCGCATCACCGGCAGAGGCAGCACCACCACGGCCAACCCCTTCGCCCAGCTCCGCCGCGCCTGCCGAAGCACCCTCGGCTGCCTCGGCAGTGCCGACAAGACCCTCTGCTGATCCCAGGCCCGCCGCAGCTCCTGCAGAGTTGGCCGCGTTCGCCACCGCGCCAGCAGCTGCAGGTGCAGCCAAGCCACCCGTAGCAATGGTTTTGGCGACCGCTGCGGTCGCTGCCGCCGCCGCAATGCCCGCGGCGGCGATTCCACCTACAGCGCCGCCGCCGCCCGGAGACGTGCCGGCAATGACGCCCTGGATGAGTTCTGGAATGGTCTTGCAGCAGTACGCGCAGCACAGCGCTAAACCGAGCAGGGTGAACGTTGAGGATCCATCGGCCGAAAGGGGGGAGTATGCGTCCGCCCACGTTGCCGATGCCTGTTTGATTAGGCCCACCAGCAACGACAGCACGAACAGCTTGGCACCCACGGAAACACCGTATTTTAGGAACTGCAGCGTCATATCCCTGGTCCAGGACGCGCCAGCGAACCCCATCATCAACACACCGGCATTGATGATGATGTAGCTCTCAAAGAGCGCTACCGCCATCAGTACCGCGATGAACGCAAAGCACAGTAGAACAAGGAGGGACGCAAGCGAGGTGAGCACCTGCGCGAAAGGATTGAGCGGCGATGCCAGACCCGCGCCCGACTTGGCAATCTTGGTGGCGAATTCTACGGCGAGCGTGAACATGTCTGAGGGGATGAGCCCTTTTGACCCGCCGGCCGCTGCAGCTCCGGCCTCGCGAAAGCTGTCTACGATCGCAGTGTTCCACTCGACCGAATACAGGAGAAACGCATACCAAAAGCCGATCACCATGACCTGCCTGAAAAGCTCACCGAACAGCTCACCAAAGTCGGGGCTCTTGAACGCCAGCATGCCCAGGCTCCAGGTGAACTGGATCACTGCCAGCAGCCAAAATAGCGTGTTGGCGTACCCCTTCAGCTTTGGCCCCCATGTGGCGGCTGTCTGCTGCACCAACTGCAGCAGACCGTCGAACGAGGCAGTCGGATCTTGAAGGTCCGCAGCAGCATGGGCTGGCGTGGCGACCACTACGAGCAACGCAAGCAGAATGCAGCCCACCGCCTGTCCGCTCACACGGGGGGTGTTCATCAGAACTCTGCCCCCTTCGTCTTCTCTTTGGCCGCCTTCTTTCTCACGCCGCTGGCATATGGCAGATCCTCACCTGTCTCCGCCTTGTACGCATCGCAGGCATCCACGCTCCCCAAGTAGCATTGGTCTGCCTGCTGCTGCCCTTTCGTAACGCCAGCGCCGGCATCACCGGTTGGGACCGGCGCGGACGGCTTGTCACAGGCCGAAAGCGCAAGCGTGAAAGCGAGCGCGACAGCGATCTTGATTGACGTTCCCATCAGAACTCCCTGCCCTTGCTCTTCTTCGGGTCGTTGAAGAATCGATTGGTGTTGGCGTCCTCTGCGGCTTGGCGCTGCGTTGCTTGCGCCAGTGCCTGAGCTTGCATGTTGGTTTGAGCCGCAAGCAACTGACGCAGCTTCTGCGACTGCTGCACCTGCTGGGCGGCGATCTGATTCGCCACCTGCAATGCTTCCATGCGTCCACCGGCACTCTGGCTCTGTGAAACCAGGTCGGCGAGCAGGGCATCCTCATCGGCCATCATGTCGATCTGCATACCCCCGGCCTTCATCGCCGCCTTAGCGTTGTCGAAGCCAGAATCCGCCCAGTTGGCGTACTCCTCCTCGAAGCTCTTGCTGCGCTGTTCGCTGGAGAACGTCTTGTAGTCCTTAAAGGTGCTCTTGAATCGCTTATCGAACTGCTGCGCATCGTAGGCAAGTGCTTTGGTCTGGCTGTAGACGTCCTTCAGCCGACGGATATCCCTGGACACGGTGTACCACTCGGATTCGGTCAACTTCTTGCTGTTGCGAGCCATGTCCTGATACTGGTCGATCTGCGTCTTCAACTGCTGCGCCATGCTGCTGTACTGCTTGGCAGCGTCTGCGGCCCGCTTGATCTCGGAAAGCATGATCTGCATTGTTGCGATCGGATCGTTCGTGATGAGCTGCGCCTGCGCACTCGGTGCCACGAAGGAACCTGCGCCCAAGCCAGCTACTGCCAGTGCAAGCACACATTTCCTCGCAATGGACACCCAGGCATGCCCCTCGCCCGCGCCCCGCTGATTGCATTCGACCTTCATGCTGCGTTCCTCTCGTTGAGATACTTGTGGTAGTTGACATCGTTCTCCGCCAACCAGTGGCGTGGCCAGGCCTGTCCATGTTCGCGATGTAGCGCCTTGATACGGCTGATCTGCTTTTTGTCGGACGCGGCAGTGAACGCCATCGTCAGGGGGCCAAGGCGCATGTTGAACAGCCGCGATCCCAGGTTCGACTTGTAGTAGTACTCGGCCTTCGGCTTTGCCTTGGAGATAAGCTTGATCTCCTGTAGGTTGAGTCCGAATTCCTGGTACACCTTGGTGTCCGCGATCGCATCCTTGTTGGGCAGGAAAATCTTGGTCGGACAGGACTCTCTGAGGACATCCAGCAAGCCCGAATTGACCGCGTCCGAGAGACTTTGCGTAGCGAGCACCACCGCGCAGTTGGCCTTTCTCAGCTCCTTCAGCCACGAACGGAGCGCGGCGCGGAACACGGGGTTTCCAAGTGCCAGCCAAGCCTCGTCCAGAATCAGCATCGCTGGCTGACCCTTCAAGCTCTTCTCGAATCGCCGGAACAGATAGCGCAGAACAGGGAGTGACGCCTTGTCGCCAAGCTTCATCAACTCGTCAATTTCGATCACGTTGAATGGGTTATCGGCGAGACCGTCTGTTTCGGCGTCGAGCAGATAGCCCATTGGCCCTGCCACCGTGTAGTAGCTCAACGCTGCGCGCAGCCGCTCAGGCAATTCCGAGCACAAATCGGTCATCGATCGATGCGACTTCTGCTGCAGGCTTAACAGGGCCTCGTAAACGGACTTCTTCTCTGAGGGCGTGATGGCATCGTTTGGCCCGGTTGCCTGCAAGGCGTAGCACATCTCAACCCATTCCTGCGCCCACGCGACGTCAGATGGGCTGTCCAGGAACTGCAGCGGACAGAACTGAGGTCCGCCCTCCTCGGATCCGATGTCATAGTGGTGCCCCATCGCCAAAGCCAACGGCAGCAGCGAACGCCCCTTGTCGAACGCCATCACGGTACTGTTTGGATAGCGTTGGAACTGAGCTGCGATCGTCGCCAGCAAAGTGGACTTGCCACCACCTGTTGGCCCGAATATCAGCGTGTGCCCCACATCACTGACGTGGAGATTCAGGTTGAACGGTGTCGATCCAGTCGTCGCGGTAAGCATCAACGGCGGCGATCCCTTGGGGTAGAAATCGCACGGATTATTAGACAATCCCGCCCATGGCGAGGAAAGTGGCATCAAGTGCGCAAGGTTGCGCGTGCTTATCAGCGGCCGGCGCACATTGGCATGGCCATGTCCGGCAATTGAACCCAGCCACGCCTCCATGCAGTTGATGCTTTCGATGCGGCTAGCGAATTTGACCTGGCGAAGTGCCTTCTGCACCAGGCGCGCCTTTTCTGTTACCCAGCTGGCGTCCTCATGCATAAGCACGATGCACGATGTGTAGTAGCCATAGGCGCTTTTGCCGTTGCGCACCTCATTGAGCGCTGCCTCTGCCTGCTGGGTCATGCTGAGGGCGTCAGTGTTGATCGATCCCTGTTTATTGGTCATCTGCGCAACGAAACCGCGAATCTTCTGCTTCCACTTGCTCACGTAGCGACCGAGCGCAAACTCTGCTTCGTGTCGGTCCAGGTGGATAAAGCGATTTGACCAACGGTATGGCAGCGCCATCTCGTTGAGCATGCTCACGATGCTGGGGTAGGACTGCGAGGGGAACCCCTCGATACCCACTACAGCAATGAACTTGTCCCCGAGCTTTGGCGTTGTTCCGGCATGGAGGTCTTCACCAAACAGCCAACTGTCCATGTACATCCCACACTCGGGAAGGGCAACTTCCATCGCCTCGCCCGTCACGATGCAACGAAGCGTATTCACCAGCTCATCGCCGATGAACTGCCCGCCGTATCTGTCCTCTCCTTCATAGCGCCCCATACGCCGGATCAGGACCGCATTGCCCATGCGGTCCTCAAGATCACGCAGCGTTTTGTTGAACTCCGCGAGGATCCGATCCTGCACTGAGTCGTCTTCATCATCGGCGCCGTCGATGACCATCTCACTGACGGCTTTCATCTTTGAGCCGGCCTTCAACTCTGGCCGAATCGGCGGCAGGTATTGCACGATGAGGATGTTTTCCGACTTGTAGACGTTCTCGCCGGTGAAGGTCTCGCGTCGCTCAGCTTCAATGAGTCTTGGTACTTCGTGGGTGAAATGCGAATCTTCGGGGGGGTAGTAGCCAGGGGCGCGGAACCGAATGGTTTCAGTCCATGTCGTCCAGCCTGAGCCCAAGGACCGCATCGCTTCGTTGACCTGGTGCGCAGCATGGTTCTTGTTGGCGTTCGTCGAAGAAGCATGGTCCTCGCCACGGAAGAAGAACCCGGCGAGCAGAGCCCCGCTTTTGCAGAGCACTGTGCCAGGCTCAATGATTGCGGCGAAGTTGAGCAGATCGGGCAACCCCTTGGCCTTGGACCTGAACTCTTGGAGATTGATCATTTTCGATTCCTGGTGGCCGGTGGGGGGCGCGAAGCCCCCCACGCGGTTACTCGACAAACGGAGTGGAGTGCGCGGGGTAGTACGGTCGATACTTCAGCTGAGTGATGTAGACCTTGGACATGATCGGGTCCGCCTTCGCCATCTTCTTCAGCAGCCACCAGCACACCATCCAGATGCCGCCACCTACAAAGGTCGTGGTCCAGTTCATGCCGGTAAAGATGAGAGCGCCTGCGAGCAGCATGCTGAAGAGCGTCAGCTCGCGCTCGCCCCCCAGCACTTCCTGGGGCCGGTGCAAGGCGTAGTAGAAGTTTGCCGTCTCAAGCTCTTCGTCCATTTGGCGTCAGCCCCCCGTCGCAGCTGCGTACTTGACCTGCAGGTAGGTCATCGCGTCGGCTGGGAGGGACGCACCACTGAACAGCGCGCCGCCGATCAGGTTCTTGGCGAACACGATGATGCTGATGACCAGCACCACGTAGAGCAGCGTCTTCATGAAGGTGCTCATCTCGCCGCCCCAGATCAGGCCGGCGCCGGCACCGATCAGGCCCAACAGCGAGATGCCGAAAGCCACCGGCCCACTGATCGACGCCACAATCTTCTCGACCGGCTTTTCCCAGGGCAGCCCACTACCACCTCCGCCGGAGCCCGCGTCGCTGGCCATCACCTGCGAAGCGCAAAGCATCAGCAGCAGCATCAGGAACATGCGAGCGCCGGGATTGGTGAGGATGCGAGCCAGTTTGCTGCCCGCGTTTTTGAACGTCATATCTCAGTCTCCAGGTTGGAACAGATAGGTGTTTTTTGAGCTGTCGTAGCCCACCACCTCGGTGATTGCCTGCACTTTTCGGCCGTTCGCAGTCTTGGCGATCGAAGCGATCACGTTCACTGCCTTGGCGATCAGGGCCTGCTGTGGTGCCTGTGTGGCGCGTGCCACCAGGCTTTCCATGCGCAGAAGAGCCGCTTCCGGATCTCCCACGTCGGAATGGATGGTGGCGATGCCACCGGGATGGCCTGTATTCCAGGCTTCAATCAGGGTGAGCGCAGCACCGTCACGAACCTCACCCACCAAAATTCGGTCCGGTCGCAGCCGGAGAGATGCTTTAAGCAGTCGCTCCATGGTGACGCCTTCAACCGCGCGCATGATCACCGCATTGGCAGCTGCGCACTGCAGTTCACCGGTGTCTTCGATGATGAGAATCCGGTCGTTCGAGTGCTCTACTGAGATTGCTTCGATGATTGCGTTGGAAAGCGTGGTCTTGCCGCTACCCGTGCCGCCCACAACCAGGATGTTCTTGCGCGACCGCACAGCTCGCAGCAGCTGTTCCATCTGCGCGGAACTCATGATTCCGCTTTCTACGTATTCCCCCAACGTGAAGATACTTTTTGCCTTGGTGCGGATGGCAAACGTGGGAGCGGAAACAATGGGCGGGCGCAACGCTTCGAATCGCGATCCATCGATTGGCAACTCGCATTCGAGGATTGGCTTTTCGCGGGTGATTTCCGTATCCAGGAAAGTGGCCACCGTCGCCATAACGGACAAGGCCGCATGAGACGTCATTCGACCCACCTCCTCCATCTGCTTGCCCTGACGCTCGACCCACAAGACCCCATCGGGGTTGAGCATGATTTCCACGACGGTCGGATCACGCAGCAGCTCCATGACCTTCGGACCCAGCTCGCGTTCCAATCTTTCTCTCAAGCGATCGCCCGAGCTGCCGCTATTACTTGGCTGCGCGGCCGCGACATGCGTGTTCACTACGAATCTCCTACGGGATCCATTCCCTGTCGATAGTCTATAGACTATAATCCGTACCGTCCAACAGCGCCGTTTTGCGAACTCGATCACACAACGGCACTTGGATCTGCTGGGCGCGAGTCCGGGCTAGGCCGGGCCAAAAAAAAAGCCGCCCGAAGGCGGCTTTGGTTTGGACCTCTGTTCTTAGCGAAGTAGAACCCATAGGGGTTTGTCGACCAGGGCTGCCAACACTTCCATGTTGTCCAGGCTGATGTTGCTCAGGCCCCGCTCTACTTCGCTGAGATACGGCTGCGACAGGTTCGCTGCGTCGCAGATGGCTTGTTGTGTGAGGCCAGCCTTGAGTCGTGCGTTCCGGAAGTTCTTGGCGAACCTCTTGCGCATCTCAGGAATTTCGGACTCTTCAACATTGGCTGGAAGTCGTTTCATTGTGTGCTGCTTGGCCACTTCCGCTCGCGGAAACGCAAAGTTTTGCCCTTCCATAAATTCAGGCTAAAGTAAAGTCGGCCGAGGGCTGCCACCCTCGACCGACGCGAAACCACACTCTGCACACCAAAGAGGAGCGGCTACAGAGCATGGCTACCTACGAATCTACCAAATCACCCGTTCAGGTTGAAAGCGACATCATCATTCTCCCTGGCGGCGAGACGCCCCTTGGCCGCCGTCATCGCGCCATGCTGGACGACTGGATGGCGATCGAGCGTGAGGACGCCCTATCAGCCGGAGCCTTGGGCTACATGGCCCGTATCTTGGCTCAGGCTACCCTACCGCACACGGACCCTAAGCTTCCCCCGGGTACGATGTACTCCAGAACAACCGGCAGGGCGACGCTGAACATTGTGGCCACCAGCCGCAAGTACGGCATCCCCTATGGATCCATCCCCCGCGTCCTGCTGGCCTGGATCTGCACCGAAGCTGTTCGGACGAAAACCAAGCAGCTGGACTTGGGCCGCAGTCAGGCTGAATTCCTCAAGCGCATTGGCCTGCATAGCAACGGTTCGGACATCTCTCGTTTCCGCAAACAGGCGCTGGCGCTGTTCAGGTCGGTCATCTCTGTAGAGTACGAGGATGACGCCGAAGACAGCAGCTTCCGTCTCCCCATCAGCAATTCAGAGCGCGTGTTCTGGCATCACGATCCTGACATCCAATCTCTTTGGGTCAGTACGCTGAACCTCACGGAAGAGTTCTTCCAAGAAGTCACTGAGCGACCGGTACCGGTTGATCTGCGCGTGTACCACTCAATGGCCAAATCGCCGTTGGCGATGGACATCTATTCCTGGCTCACCTATCGCATGTACGTGTTGCGTCATTCGCGCCGTACTGAGGCCAAGATCCCATGGGTCGGCTTGAAGGGGCAGTTTGGCAGCAATTACGCCGATACCTCTGCGGGGCTACGCTCTTTCCGCTTCTACTTCCTGAAGAGACTCGAAGAGGTCTTGCTGTTCTACCCGGAGGCCCGTGCTCACATCAGCAATGTGGGAGCTAACCTGGTCCTTACGCCGGCACCGCTCCATATCAGCTCCTTGCACCCTACTCGCTGAATCCAAGCCGGTCCAAAAGCCCTCCCAAGGTATCCAGATCGGTATAGAACAGGCGCAGCGCTCCCCCCGAGCCTGCGCCTGTTTCTATTTGGACCACGGTGCCCAGGTGCTCACCCAGCCGGCGCTCTAGGCTGGCCACATCGGCATCCTGGTGCGTGTCATCACGCCCCCGCTTACCGCGAGACCGATCGATCTCTTGACCAAGCCGAAGGGTCGTCCATCGGCCCGCTATAGCGGCCTCAGCAAGCTGCCTCTGGGCCTTGGCGTCCTTGATCCCTGCCAGTAGCTCACCGTGCTTCGAGGACAGCCTCCCAGCCCTGACCCAGGCCAACAGCGTTGGTGGCAGCCCCAACACCCGAACGAGGTTGGCCACTCTCGAACGGCTCAAACCCGTCAGCAATGCCATTTCTCTCTGGAGCTTACCGGCAGCCTGCAGGCGCTCGATCTCGGCGAGAATTTCTAGGGATTGTTCCTTGGCGAACATTGGATCAGTTTACGCCTTGGCCTTTGAGCACGTGCAATCTCTAACGCGGGGTCCGCACGTGCAATCTCTAACGCCGATGGAAGGCATGCAACATCAGCCAGGCACCTGCGGATGCACCCTCTGCGCCACGTGCAATCTCTAACGCTCGCCGGCGCTGCGCCAAGAACCCGTCGCGTGCAATCTCTAACGCATACCTTGCTTCGCATCCAATTGGAATGTCCATTCCAATCCAACCGCTCGCCAACAGCCATCTTCATGCCAAGCTACGCTCTATCTGTTTGATTTTAATATGTGTTTCTGACTTATACACCGATCCTGTGGATAACCCATGTATAACTCTATTTTATCCACGTGCAATCTCTAACAGATAAATTCTTATTGAAAATCAATGACGTGCAGCCTTATCCACTGATGAACGCTAACGAAGGCACGTGCAATCTCTAACGGTGATGCGTGCAATCTCTAACGGTGATGCGTGCAACCTCTAACGGGCACAGCCGAAAATTGTCTTGTAAGACTATGATTTACAGGGGTTTTTAGGCGTTAGCGATGTCTTCCAAGTAGCTCTCCACGTAGTCTTCACAGGTATGCTTCTCAAGTTTCCTATACATCAAGTAGCTAAGAGCCCCGCGCTTGTGAATTGAACCAAAGCAAGCGAAGCGAAGAGCTGACCAGCGCCGGCATCGAGAGCGTCGCTGATACCGAGGCGGCAGTAAGGGCCACAACGGTGCCCACGCGCCCAGGACGTCGCGTTTGTACCAGGTCCTGCAGCTGCCGGCGACGTGATCTCCTGCAGGACGATGTGGATGGTCGAGGAGCTGGCCAGTGCCGGCATCAAGCGCGGCCGCCCTGCCCGCGCCTACTGCCCGGGCCATAGCGGTGGCCACCTCGCCCAGGGCGCAGCGATCGCGCCAGGTCCTGCAGCTGCCGGCGGCGCCGGCGACGCGGATCTCTTGCAGGGCGATGCTGCAGGTCGACGCGCTGGCCAGCGCCGGCATTAAACGCGGCCGCACTGACCGGCGCCTGCTGCCCGGGCCACCCGGTGGCCACCTCGCCCAGGGCGCAGCGATCGCGCCAAGTCCTGCAGCTGCCGGCGACGTGATCTCCTGCAGGACGATGCGGATGGTTGACGAGCTGGCCAGTGCCGGCATCGAGCGCGGCGCCCTGCCCGCGCCTGCCGGCCGGGCCGCACCGCTGGCCACATCGCCCGAGGCCCGGCGATCGCGCCAGGTCCTGCAGCTGCCTGTGGCACCGGCGACGTGGATCTCCCGTAGGAGCTGGCGGGCGATTATGTCG
Source organism: Stenotrophomonas sp. GD03877 (assembly GCF_029840555.1). Taxonomy (NCBI): domain Bacteria; kingdom Pseudomonadati; phylum Pseudomonadota; class Gammaproteobacteria; order Lysobacterales; family Lysobacteraceae; genus Stenotrophomonas; species Stenotrophomonas sp. GD03877. Next base: position 42,705 of record NZ_JAOCCT010000031.1, read on the forward strand.
CACTAAAGTGCATATAATTGCATTCCGTCGCGCTATATCGCATTAAATAGCGCTTTTTGGTAAGGCTAGTGTTCCCCGGGGAACATCTCCGATCAGGCCTTATCCTGACCCGCAAGCCGGCGCAGTAGATCATCGGTTTGCTGTTGCAAGGCATCGACGCGGCCTTGCAGCAGCATCGCGCCCTCTGCCTTGGAGCGTTGCTCTGACAGTTCCGCTGTCAGCTCCTGGTTTCTGCTTTTCTCGCTGGCAAGTTGTTCATGAACACGCGCCGACTCTATTGCGCAGGTGCGGGCCTGCTCCTGAGACGCAGCCAGCTGCTGTCGAAGTTCAGCTACCTGTGTTTCCAGGGAGGACACCTGCCTGTCCAGCTCATCAACAGCGTTGGACGCATCCGTCAGCTCGCGGTCAGCTTGTTCGCGCTGAATGGCACTCTCCTTCAGAACATCATCAATCCGGCGCGCTGCAGCTCGAACAGCTTGGTCATTGAGCCCGGCGATCACCTGCAGAAAACGTTGACCAACCTCCTCGGCGAGCTGATTGACCCCCTCCACAACTTCTGGAGGCAGCTCGGCCGTTGCGGCCGGCGGAGGTGCTGACATTGCCAAGTGCTCTCGCCACACCCGGAAGAGTCGTTCAGGGTTGCCCCCTCCGATTCGCTTACGCAAAGCGAAACCCGTCACGTTAAAGCCGGCGCTTTGAAGCGACTTACCGGCCTCGATGATGTCGTTGTCACTGACCTCTGTCGGACGCATGGCGAACTCCTAGCGTTGTTTGATGCGTCAAGACTACTCTAGTTTGTTTGTTTACACAACAAACAAACAAACTATCTAACAAACCAGCAGTGCATTTAGACGCCAATGAGTCACTGCCACGCCGGAGGCCATCTCACCCGGGGCGCAGTGATCGCGCCAGGTGCTGCAGCTGCCGGCGGCGCCAGTGACGCGGATCGGTCGACGAGCTGGCCAGCGCCGGCATCGAGCACGACCGCCCTGCCCGCGCACGCAGCCCGTGCCACGTCGGTGGCCACCTCGCCCAGGGCGTAGCGATCGCGCCAGGTGCTGCAGCTGCCGGCGGCGCCAGTGACGCGGATCTCCTGCAGGCCGATGCTGACGGTCGACGCGCTGGCCAGTGCCGGCATCGAGCACGACCGCCCCACCCGTGCACGCAGCCCGGGCCACGCCGGTGGCCACCGCGTCCAAGGCCGCGGCGATCGCGCCAGGTCCTGCAGCTGCCGGCGGCGGCGGCGACGTGGATCTCCTGCAGGCCGGTGCGCAAAAGGTGTCAAAAAAAAACCCACCATGGTGGTGGGTTTGGACATCAGGATGACTTCTTTGTTTTTCCTCGCCCCGAACGGGGCGGCAGGAACAAGGGGATGCAGCCGAGCAGCATCACGACGAAGATGGATCCGCCGATCAGATTCTTTGTCGATGCAGCCAGTGCGTCCATGCTTCCAGACTGCATAGTCGCATAGACCACAGAGGCGTAGAGCACTGCGAGAAGTGGTGCCCATGCGTAGTTGTCCAAAAACCACCGCTTAAATTTCATTGCCTTCTCCCTCCATTTGACACCACCAAGTGTCATTTCAAAATGGCCACTACACAAGCAATCACGGCGATAAGTGATGCGGCAACCGAGATCACCATCGGGACATTCATGCCCCGTCGTGAGTCCATAATTTCTGTGCGCATGCTGTGCACCTGGTCGTGGATCCGCCTGCTTTCGGCCTGCATCCTATTGCTCTCCGAAACGGCTGCTTGAATGATGTCGCGCTTTACCTGGTCGCCTGCGTTGGTGATCTGTTTCGCTGCCCAAACTGCCGAGTCGGTAATCAACTTGCCAGCGGTTTCCTTGGAGGCCTCCACTGCCGTTTGCATCAACGTCCCAATGATCTCCTGGTTGCGCAGTAGTTCATCGCCAACGTTCTGGCCGTACGCTTTGATTACTTCATCCATGATGAGGACCACGGACAGAATCGGATCGCCCTTGGTAAGAAGGACGTTTTGCTCCGTTGCCACGCGGGCCCTGATCCGTTCGATCAGAGCCGCGTGTTCGGAGGGCTCGCGCATGTCAGCCATTTGGCCCTCTCCAGCTAATTAGTAGATGAGATCCAGCTGCTGCCAGATGCTCTTTCTGACCGTCTTCAGTCGCTGCTGGGCCATCAGGCCGAACTGACCAGACGTAGCGACTTCTTCGAACGTCAGCTTGTTTTCCAACATCAGCTGCACGTCGGTGCCGAATGTTGCGCCGGTCTGACGGTGGATGGTAACGAGGCCTTTGACCTTGTCCTTGTACTCTTTGTAGACCTTCATCTCCTCGAAGCTCTTACCGTCCGCTTCGATGGGGCCGAAGAACTCGTTAAGCCACACGATCAGCTCGGCACCTTCAGGCAGCTGGCTGGCCAGAGTCTTGAAGCCGTTGAGCGTGTCCAGCATGGCCTGGCCGCCGGTAATCACAGTGTGGATCATCACGCGACGACCGCTTTCCAGGAGAAGCTGGATAACGTCGTTCTCCAGCAGATAGCTGCTGAGCGGGATGAAGCTGCTAGCGCCGTTATCGATGACGAAGCTCTGTTCTTCACTCAGGATGCGTTCGATCACCTGATCGAAACGGCGCTCGTTGAGGGTGCCGTCTTCCATCAACTCAACACGTTCGGCACCGAGTGCCTTGTAGCCGCAGAAGGTCGCGTTCACCGGGTCGGTGTCTACGAGGCCCTGACGCTTACCGGCGTCGTTCTGATGCTGTGCGAGGAACGCGGCCGCGACGGTCTTACCGACGCCGCCCTTGCCCTGCAGGATGAAGTGGACGATCAGGGACAGATCGGTCGAGGAGGGCTGATTGCTGTTCACGATGGCGTTCATTTTTTGTTGGGTTCCTTCAACCGATGAGGTCGTCTTTGTCTGATGCGACGGAGTTGTGCTGGATTCGGGGCTGAGCACCGGGGCGAGGTCCGGTGGAGGCGGGTTTCCCGGTGCCGTTTGCAGGGGGGCGGGGGAGGGGGTCGGAGGAGGTTGGGGCAGTTGGTGCGAGGGCGGTGATGCCTGTCCGGACTCCGGGGGCGGGGTGCGGCGGCGGGGTTGCTTGGATGTCATGGCTCTTCCCTGGAGTAATGAATTTGTTCACGTAGCGCATGAACTGGCTGTAGCTGATCCCGAGCTTTTCGTCTCCGCCCAGCTGGTCGTAGATCGACCTGGCGACATGGCCGGCTTCGATCAATTCGCGGATCGACTCGCGGTGCTTCAGGAACGCGACGCGCCCACCGCCCCGCGACTTCTTCTCTGGCGTACTCATCTCATGGGCCTTTCCCGTTTTGTTGGGGTGGAGGGTAGCGCTAATTAGCGCTACGGTGCAAAACGATTATGCCACGTAGTGCGAATTAGTGCAACTCAATGCGAGTTAGCGCTAAGTAGCGCTAGTTAGCATTCATTCACCCTCGCTCTTTACTGCCTACGGTGCGGGAAAGAACGGGATTTCCTGTATCTCCTGGGTAGATGGCCGAAAGCCTTCTGGCAGAAGGCTTTCGCATCCGTGCCCGCTGCTTCGCAGCGGGGGAGAGCGGCGGCTTTCCCAGGTTCCCAGCAGCACCTGCGGCTGAAGACTGGCCGGGGGTGGAGCAGGGACGAGCAAACGCATAAAATCGCGGAAAGAAGGATGACAAGATGTGTGATGTACGGGTGCGGGCAAGCCCGCACCCATCCATCACCTGGCCTTACTCGCCTTCGGCTCGACGTCATCTTGGTCTGCGACGCCCACAGTCGCTGCCGCGACAGAGGCAGAGCACCAGCAAGAGCACCACAAACAGCAATGAACGCACCAAGGGGTAGTAGATGACGGACAACGCAGCGGCACCCGTAAAGAAGGCCCGGCGGCGTGGCAAGCCGATAGAGGTATGGGTCAACGACGAGGAGAAGGCCGCTATCACAGCCCGGGCGGAGGAGGCGGGCTTGTCCCGGTCTGGCTACCTGAAGCTGGTTGGACTGAATCAGCCCATCAGATCGAAGCTGGATCTGGCAGCGGTAGCTGAAGTTGCCAAGGTGAATGCCGACCTTGGCCGCCTGGGTGGCTTGTTGAAGCTCTGGCTCGCCGACCCTGACAAACGGGGGAGGGGGGCCAGGCCGCGCGATGTTCAGGCCGTTCTCGACGAGATCCGTGACACCCAGGTCAAGATGCTGAACATCATGGGCGAGGTCTTGCGGCCGTGATCGCCAAACGCATCCCGCGCGATCGCGCTACGTCGAACATGGCCCGCTTGGTGCGCTATGTAGTCGACGCCCAAGGCCGGGAAGATCCGCGCTCTTGGACCAACACGGCCGAGTACATCCTGGCCACCCGAAGTAACGGCGAAAAAGTTGGTGGGGTGCGCGTCACCAACTGCCATTCGACCGAGCCGGTTGCAGCCACCTTGGAGATCATGGCAACGCAAGCGCTCAACACGCGCTCTAAGGCGGACAAGACGTATCACCTGGTGTTCTCTTTCCCGCCTGGTGAGCAGCCGCCGCTGGACGTACTGCACGCCATTGAGGACGAACTCTGCGCCTCAATCGGCATGGCTGACCATCAACGCATTTCAGCGGTGCACATCGATACCGACCACCTGCACGTCCATGTGGCCATCAACAAGGTGCACCCGAAGACCTATCGCAACATTGAGCCCTACTACGACCACAAACGGTTGATGGAGGCTTGTGACCGCCTAGAGGTCAAATTCGGGCTTCAGCCCACCAGTCATGGCCGCGAGCACTTGAACAACAAGCGGCATCAACAACAGAAGGAACGTACAGATGAGCGATATAGAGATCGAGATCGAGCCCGAGGAGCAGGACGACTTCCATCCGCCGGCGACGACCGGAGCCGGGAGCTTGCGGGACTACGTGAGTCCGACCTTGCTTTCGATCCCCGCCGATCAGCGCCCCGCCCAATACACGGCCTGCCAAACCTGTCCAGCCTCCGTATGGTTCGCGTCAGCCGGAGCGGTGCAGTGCTACTGCAGGATAATGCACGTGACGACGTACACGCTGGAAAACCCGCAGGCATTTCGGTTCTGCGACGGTCGGGAGATGGCGTTGGCGGAGAGAGAGGCCAAGATGCTCGCCGCGATGGGGATGGGGTAAAGCTCGCGACACGTGTAGCTGCGATGGAGGCGTACACGGGCGAGGAGAGCATGCAGACTTGGGTCCGAAAGAACGCTCTCGCCGATCTTAAATCAGCAACTACCTGGAACGACGCCCATCGGGTGTTGGGCGCGCTTGGCTTGGAGCTGAAGCAGCGTGGTGCGGGTCTGACCATCTACGACCCCGCAGCGGGCATCGGTATCCGCCCAAGCAACGTGGACCGGTCGCTCTCTTTGAAAGCACTCAGCGAGCGCCTAGGCGCGTTTACGCCATCGCCTCACGCGATTCCTGCTGGTAACGGGTACGCGCGAGGTCCCCGCGAGGGGGCGACAAGTAGTGCAGAACTGTATGCCGCGTACCAGCGGCAGAGAGATGCCACGCAGGTGCAGAGACGTGCTGCGTTGGATGCAGTAAACAAACAGGGGGCGGCCAAGCTGCAGCATGCGGCGGCCGTCTATGCGGCAAAGCGGAAAGCTCTAAAGGTGATCCGCGGCATTCCGAAGCACGCCAAGCAGCTGAGCTACCAAGCATTGCGAATGGAGCACCGAGCCACCGTAGCGGGCATTCGTGCGGAGCAGGCCAGGACCCGTAGGAACGCTGTGCAGGGACATGCAGCGCCAAACTGGGACGAGTACGTTCGCGAACGTGCAGCTGCCGGCGACAAGGACGCACTCGCGCTGATGCGTGTACGCGCGAATAAGCTCATCAAAACCCATCACGACCTGTTGAGCGCGGCCGACGCGGCTAGAGCTAAGGCCGTGGTGTTCAAGCACCTCAAGCCACGCGTCGCTCGCAGTGGCGAGATCCACTACCGGACACTGGACGGTGGTCTGGTCATTGACCGCGGCACTGAGGTGCGTTCGGTCAAGTCCACCGCCACCGCAGCATTCATCGCGCTGAGCTTGGCATCGAGCAAGTTCCCAGGTCAGCCATTGATCGTCTTGGGAACGGAAGAGTTTCGCCTTCAAGTTGCGGAGCTGGCCGGAACGAAGGGCGTCCAGGTCACGTTCGCTGATACTGCGATGGAGGCGCATCGCCAGCTGGCGGCAAAGGCGAAGAAGGCCAGTGTCGGAAGCGAGGACAGCGCTCTTCAGGTCGATGCCGGGCAGACTTCCCAGGTTCGTACCTCCGCCAGTCCGAGCGGTATCGCTCAAACGCCCCAGGCTGTAGATACGGACGCCAGACCGCAGAAGCCAGCACGGCAGGCGGATGTGGCAATTGGTGATGCAGGTCGCAAATCTGGCCCGCAAGAATCTGCCAGCGCTGCCGTTATCAGGTGGGTCGAACAGCGGAACAACACCGCCCTCCGCGTATCTGATATAGACTATACGCGGCTTTGGCTATCCACCGATGCCGGAGAGGCTGCGTATCAAGGCCGCCGCCGGATGGAGGATGGAAGCGAGGTGGTTTTGCTGGGGCGCCAGGGGCAGACCTTGGTCAAGCCAGTCACCGCTGCTGTTGCTGCCAAGGCCAGCCGATTCAAAGTTGGCCAGGTCGTCATGCTAGACGAGCGTGGTCGGTTCGTTGACACATCACGAGGTCGAAGACGGTGACAGAAGAAATCAAGGACAGGGAGAAGCGATTCCATGCCATCGGCATTCCAGCGCTGACTCTGTACTGGGGTGTCGTTTCCTCGCTCTGCACGCAGTACACAGCAGCAAGGCTGAAATATCACCCCGCATTGGGCGAACCCTTGTTCGCCCATTTTTATGCGCCATGGTCCTGGTTCTCCTGGCAGGCGAAGTTCTACAGCACCGCACCAGCCACGTTCAACAACACCTATGTCGGCTTTCTCGCCGGCGCCGGACTGGGCCTTGGTGCCTATGTCCTAACGCATGGCTTGAAGAACCGACGCCTGAAGCAACACGTGGACGCTCATGGCACCGCGCACTTCGCCGGTCGCGCGGAAATCGAAGCGGCTGGGCTTCTTCCCCAGGATGGGAAGAAGGGCAGCGGTGTTTTCGTGGGGGGATGGAAGGACGAGAAGGGTGTTCTTCACTACCTGCGGCACAACGGGCCGGAACACATCGCAGTGGTAGCGCCGACGCGCTCGGGCAAGGGCATCTCCATCGTCAACAACACCTTGTTGTCATGGCCGGATAGCGTCGTTGTCGGCGACCTGAAGGAAGAGCTGTTCAATGGAACAGCCGGGTGGCGATCAAGGTATGCGAAGAACAGAATTCTCAAATTCGCTCCCAGTACACCGCGGTCGCCAACACGCTTCAACCCGTTGTGTGAGGTTCGCCTCGGCACCGAGTATGAGGTGGGTGACGTCCAGAACATCACGACCGTCATCGTCGATCCATCGGGCAAAGGTGTTGACCGGCTGGGGCACTTTGAAAAGACGGCGCAGCAGTTCCTGGTCGGGCTGGTATTACACGTTCTCTACACGGTATTCGCCCAGGAGGGGCGACGCGCGAATCTAGGCGACGTCAGCGACGCAATGTCCAACCCCACCCGCGCCCACACCGAGCTGTACGAAGAGATGATGAACAACACGCATCTCAACGGCTTTGTGCACATGACCGTTGCGAAGCAGGGGCGGACTCAGGCGGATCGTCCAGAAGAAGAGCAGGGCTCGGTCCTGTCTACTGCCCAGTCTTTCTTCTCGCTTTATGACGATCCTATTGTTCGCGCCAATGTGTCGGAGAGCGATTTCTCGGTCATGGACCTGATGAACGCAGATGACCCGATCACGCTGTATCTGTGCCCGTCGCCGGAGAACAAAGACCGGATGAAGCCGCTCTTGCGCCTGGTTAAAAGCCAGATCCTGCGAGTGCTGCTGCGTCCTTCCATCAAGATGGTGAACGGCCGAGAAGTCTCCCCGCACAAGCGAAGACTGCTGCTGCTGTTCGACGAGCTGCCTAGCTTCGGAAAGTTGGAGGTGCTGCAGGAAAACCTTGCCTACATGGCTGGCTACGGCATCAAAGCACTTCTCATCATGCAGGACTTCTCACAGCTACGCTCACGGGAGGCCTACGGTCCTGAAGAGCAGATCACGGCCAACTGCCATATTTTGGCGGCTTTCGCGCCGAATCGACCGGAGACTGCCGACATCCTTTCGAAGATGACGGGCACCAGTACCTACTTGAAGGAGAAGACGACTCTATCCGGCAAGCGTATGGCTGCGATGCACCAGAACGTGTCCGTGAGCATTGAGGAGCAGCAGCGGCCGCTAATGACACCGGATGAAATCCGTACCCTTCCTGGTGCGAAGAAGACGAAGGAAGGCAAGGTTGTCGCGCCGGGAGAGATGCTGATCTTTGCGGCGGGCACTTCCGTGATTCGTGGTGTGCAGCCTGTCTATTTCTTGGACCCGCAGATGAGCAAGCGGTGGGGCCTTCCCTACGCATCACCGGACTGGGTAGCCCCGTCGCCGGTGATCGTGAGCGAAGACGTTGAACTGGCGATGGCTTCGAACTTGCAGCAGTCCGAGACGGCTTCGGTTGCAGAGTTCCGTGTCCAATGAAAGCGCGCACCCGCATTGCTTTCGGTGTCCTCCTGACCGCCGCCAGCACTGCTGCGCTGGTTGTGACCGGTGGCACCTATGGCTACCGGCTCAACCTCACCGATTCAGCGCCGTCCGGTATCTGGCGAGTGCTGCAACGTACTAAAGCAGTCACCCATGGGGACATCGTATCTGTGTGCCCCCCCAACACCGCGATAGTGGTGGCTGTCCGCGATGCGGGGCTCATTGCTTCGGACATGGGACCTTTGCAATGGGGTTCTAAAGGTTGCAGCTCAAAGACCGTGCCGCTTTTGAAGCCGGTCGTCGCCACTGCCGGCGACCTTGTTTCCGTGACCCGTCACGGCGTGTCTGTGAACGGTCGCGTGCTGCGCAACAGCGCTTCGGCCGATCTTGTTCTTGGAATGCCGGCGACTCCTGAAGGCACATACCAGGTACAGCCTGGCCAACTGTGGGTGATCTCCAGTTACAGCCCTCAGAGTTTCGACTCGCGATACTTCGGGCCCGTATCCGAAAACGCCGTGCGTGGCTTCGCGCATGCGGTAGCAGTGCGTGGTAGCGAAGCATCAATTTTCAGCGACGCGGGGGAACACACATGGTAGGACTTGAACTGATCCTGGCCTGTGCGCCGCAGGTAGCACCGGAGACGGTGCAGCACATCATCCACGTCGAAAGCCGTGGAAATCCCTTGGCCATAAACGTCAATGCACGCAAGGGGCAGGAACGGCCGCGATACCGCCAACCCGCCACGGCTGCAGAGGCGATCGAAGTGGTGACTCCACTGATTGCTGCCGGCTACAGCGTCGATCTCGGTTTGATGCAGGTCAACAGCAAGAACCTGCCGAAGCTTGGCTACTCGGTCGCTGAGATGTTTGAGCCGTGCACCAACATTTCAGCGGGCGCACAGATCCTTACCACGTTCTACAGATCCGCCAGTTCGCAGTACCAGGCAGGACAGCCAGCACTACTCGCGGCACTGTCGGCCTACAACACCGGCGACTTCCGCAAAGGCTTTGCAAACAAGTACGTCGATCGCTACCTGCTCGGTGCGAGCAATCCGGAGGTGACGGTGCGATACGCGCCACCCGCCTTCGATCCATCAACTGCAACAACTGTCTACACGCGCAAGGAGATCCAGCGAATGAACCAGCAATCCTCAGCGCCGCCACACGCAGCGGCAGCTCCCAACGACAGCACCGTGGTGTACTCACGCAGCGTTGAAGACGTGAGCATCCCAGGTGTGATGGTCCAGGTCGATGCCGATGAAGCTGAGCGCATGGGTGCGTTCCAGGAGGGCGCTTTGTCCGAATCGGCGGCGTGGGATGCCAACGCATCTCTGGATGATGCCGATACCACCCCCGAATCTGTCGCGCAGTCCCGCTACAAGGCCGGCGTACAGGTGAACAAGCTGGCCACCGGCAAGGGCGGCGACCATGGCGAGTGATTACGCCCAGGAGGTGAGTCAGTCACTGATTGACCAGCTGGAGCGTGGCGTCGCTCCTTGGCAGAAGCCTTGGGCGGCGGGTGAACGCTTCCGGCCATTCAATCCGATCAGTGGCAACGACTACCGCGGCATCAATTCGGTCTACCTGATGAGTCGGGGCTTCAGTGACCCACGCTGGCTCACGTACAAGCAGGCGCAGGCGCAGGGTGCACAGGTTCGTCGAGGCCAGAAGGGCACGCGGATCGAATACTGGAAGTTCCACGGTACCGAGCCTGTGCTCGATGATGCCGGCAACCCGATCAAGAATGCAGACGGCTCGGACAGGCTGCAGAAGGTGGAGTACACGCGTCCACGCGTGTTCCATGCGGTCGTGTTCAACGCCCAGCAGATCGATGGAATGCCACCGCGGGAGCTTCGTCCGCTGGGGCCGGAGCTGGAGCGTCATGCGGCCGCTGAGGCGATTCTCCGTAGTTCCGGGGCTCGTATCACGCACGGTGGTGATCGGGCTTTCTACAGCCTCTCCACGGACTCCATCACGCTGCCCCCGCGTGAGCAGTTCCAGGACGCCGGCGGATACTACTCGACCGCGCTCCATGAGCTGGGCCATTGGACTGGCCACGCTGAGCGGCTGGATCGCGATCTGAGGCATCCGTTCGGATCTGAGGGGTACGCGCGCGAAGAACTGCGTGCTGAGATCGCCTCGCTGATGATGGGGGACACGCTGGGCATCGGTCACAACCCCGATCGCCATGCGGCGTACGTCGGGAGCTGGATCAAGGCTCTGAAGGAGGATCCCCGCGAAATCTTCCGCGCGGCCGCCGATGCCGAAAAGATCCAAACCTACGTGCTGGGGTTGCAGCAAGAGCGCATCCGCTTCCTCACTGAGGAGCGCGCGGAAGACCTGAGCACCTTGCTGCATCTCCGGGCGGAGGCATTGCAGGCGTCCCGAGATGCGGAGGCCATGATGGATATGGTCCGCAATGACCCGGGAATGGACGCTGCCGGCATCGCCGAACAGCAGGCCCTCGCAAGCACTTGGAGGGACACTGCCCAGGCCAACCTCTCCAACGCTGTGTCCGGTGCGCCGGAAGAAGTCCGGCAGCAGTGGGACATGCTCATGGCCGCAGAGGGGGATGCATCCCAGGCGTACTCGGATTTCCAAGATCGTGCCTTCGACGTAGAAGTGGCCGCCGAGGAAGACCGCGGCCCGCTGCGTGCAGCCGCTTCTTCGGCCCAGCAGGAGTGGCGCGACGGGATCGCTCGGTTGGCCATCGTCCGCGCCGAACTGGGCATAGCTGTGGACCAGGTCCATGCAGTCAGCCACGAGGATCGTGTGCGGGCGGACCAGCGCGCTCGCTTCGCGCTCGATTCTCATAGCTCCGCCCTGGCCATCGGCCAAGCTCCGAAGGACGCTCTGAAGACCATCGATTTCATGGCCGAGGAGAAGGGGCTGCGGCCCATGGTCAGGTTCGCAGGCCTGTCCGACTGGGCTGGTTCTGATCCGAACCAGCCGACCTATACGGTGGACTACATCGATGCGGACGGCCGCCTGCAGCCCAGCTCCTTGGTGTTGGACCGCCGGGGCAGGGCAGCAATCGTGGAGTCGGGCGCAGTACAGTCGCCGCCGCCGATTTCGTGGGAGCGCGAGCAGCCGCAGCCGTTGGCCATCGATTCGCCCGACATCTCGGAGGCCCAGGCTGTCCAGGCAAATGACGCACGGATCGCGCAACTGGTCGAAGAGGCTGTTTCTGCGGGCGTGGCACAGCAGGAAATACCGATCAAGGAGCCCGCTATCGTGGAAACCGTGGTGCCGCCGGCGGCGGCGATCAAGCCAGACCGTGTCTACCTCGCCATTCCCTTCGCCGACAAGGACGAGGCCAAGCAGATGGCCCTTGCTGCAGGGTTCCGTATCGAATGGGACAAGGAGGCAAGAACCTGGTCCGCGCCCAGCGATGCGGACCTCTCCCAGTTTGGGCGCTGGATGCCAAGCGGGCAGGCTGCCCAGGTTGTCAGTCAGTCCACCGATCGTCTTACCGATGTCGACTATCAGCGAGAGTTCACCGACGTTCTGCAACGACAGGGCTTCGTCATGCATGACCTTGCCGTAATGGACGGGAGGATTCATCGCGTGCCGATCGAAGGAGACCGTGGCTCGGAGAAGAGCGGCGCATACAAGGGCTATCTGGACGGCACGCCTGCTGGGTACTACGAGAACCATCGGACTGGCGTAAAGGAGACGTGGAGGACGGAGAAGGTTGTCCAAGCGGTCTCGCCGGAAGAGCGGGCTCGCCTCAATGCCGAGGCAGCTGCTCGACGCGCCGAGCGCGAGGTTGCACAGGAACGTCAGTACGACCAGGCTGCCGAGATCGCACATGCGATGTTCGCCACCGCTGCTCCGGCTACCGCTGATGATCCCTATTGCCTCAGCAAAGGCATCGACAATCCGGTTGGCCTGCGTGTGGTTCCGCCCCCGAGCACTGCCAACAGCCAGTTCCTTATCGCCCAATCCCCGTTGGAGATGAAGAATTTTAAGCAGGAGCATGAGGGGCGTCCGGCTTTCATGGTCGGGGATCTGTTGGTGCCGGCTCGCGACATGGACGGCAAGGTCTGGACGGTCCAGCGGGTCAACCCACGGTTCAAGGGCTTCATGACTGGCGGCAAGATGGCGGGCCTGCATACGGTTGCCGGCAGTGATCTGCCGCTGATGGAGGGTCCGCTGGCCAAGGATGCCTCGCTCCCGCTGATCGTCGCCGAAGGCTATGCGACGGCCGACACGATTTCCAAGGTCGCGGAGCAGCCAGTTATTGTGGCGTTCAATGCCGGCAACCTGCAGTCGGTTGTGTCGCAGCTGCGCGAGCGCTTCCCCGACCGGCAAATCATCGTTGCCGGCGACAATGACCACGCGAAAGAGAACACGATTGGCCCTGATGGGAAGCCGCAGAAGAACGTGGGCAAGGAGAAGGCAATCGCTGCTGCTGAATCGGTCAATGGCCTGGTCATGCTTCCGCGATTCAGCAAGGGTGAAGCAGGTTCTGATTGGAATGACAAGCTTATGGCTGCAGGTGCATCACTGCCCCAGCTGCAGCGTGAATGGCGGGCGCAGCTTGGCGCTGCGCGCATAGCCTCGACAGCGACGCAGGCTAAGACGCTTCCCCAAGCGAGCACGGTCACTCAGGCGCAGCAGTCCAAGCCATCCATCGGCAACGATCTGCAGGGGCCGCGATGGACGGTTAAGGACGTGACGGGAAAAACGGTTTTGGAAACCGACAGTCCCAAGGCTGCGATGAACGCGTTCGATTACACCAACGGCGGTGCGATCGTAGATCGCACGACAGGAGCGCAAAGCGCGCTCTTTGTTGACGAGCCAAACCTCAAGGGTTGGAAGTATTCCGACGCACTGAGCGAAGCAGCAAGCGCTGAGCGTGACCTGGAACGGACCATGGAGAAGGTGCGCAACGCGGGCGAGCCCCGATGGGTTGTGCGTCAGTGGGTGCCCAATGAGCAGCCACCGCGGCAGGAAGTCCTGCTGGAGACCGACAGCGCGACGGAAGCCCTCAAGGCGTTTGACTATCGTGTGGGCCGGTCGGTTGATGATCGTTCCTCGGGCCTCCTTGTGCCCGTCACGTTCGTCATCGACAAGCCCATCAAGACCTGGAAGGTGGCACCTGAGCTGACTCAGGCCGCTGCAGCCGAGAAGGCCCTTGCAGCGAGCCTTGATCGTGCGCGTGGTTCGGAGGGGGCGGACCGGTCGACTGGCAAGAGTGCTCAGGGCCAGAGTCAGTCCCAGGCGGAGGAGAAGGTGACCCGCAAGCGCAGCACCGGGCGCTGACCCACCGAGGGCGCCGGGCTAGAACTGCCGGCGCCCTTTCTTTGGCCTTACAACTACGTCTATAGACTAATGCGAAGGGCATGCATCGCCCCCGGAGTCATCCTTGATCCACATCCATCCAATTTCGCTATCGCCGCATCTTTGCGTGTATGTCGAGCTGGTTCCTGACAAGAGCCGACCAGGTGAGGGCTGGAAGTCCCTGGTCGTCGACGAATCCCGACCCTTGGAGTCGGTACTTTTGCGCTTCCATCGAGGCTCCCGGCTAATCCAGGCTGTGCCGTGGCTTGACCTCTTTACTTCCGATCCGCACCAGGCCACGCCGCGCTCGCCGACTGAGACCGCGCTTGCGCTCAGCGACGGCACAGCCGTGTCTGTGGCAGAGCTGATGTGGCTGCATGGGGCGGTGTGCGCCGTGCTTCCGTTCTACGATCTGCAGTCCCGTGGGGTTTACCTGCCGAGGGCCGCTTGATGCGGTACGTACCTCGGCCCCGACCTTTGGCACCGATCAGTACCGATCAGCAGCGGGTGAAGCGTGCGCTCTATCTGCTGAAGATCCGCGACAGCAGCGCCGCCCAGGTCGTCTCCGCACTGCGCACCGGCAATGATCCGGCGAGCGCTCAGGCTACAGCCAGGCGCGCCACTCGACAGCTGCAGCAGTTCGAAGCCGAGGCCGATGGGCTGGTGAATCTGGCGGCGCGGAAACGCTGCCTGATCGCGGAAGTGACTCCCGAGGACGCCATGCGTCTCGGCCCGTTCGTATTCAACGAGGAAACAGCGTGACCACTCTCATTATTGTCGAATCGCCGAAGAAGGCGAAAACCATCGGGGGCTTCCTCGGAAGCGACTACCGCGTGGTCGCCAGTCGCGGTCACATTCGTGACCTGCCACCCAAGGAGATGGGCATAGATCCCGATACCTACGCGATGTCCTACGAGGTACCGGACCAAAGCAAGGTCGACGCCCTGCACGCTGCAGTGCGTGGCGCCACGCGGGTGCTCTTGGCCACTGACCCGGACCGAGAGGGCGAGGCGATTGCCTGGCATCTGGCGGAGGAACTGCGCCTTGCCCCCGGTAGTTACAAGCGAATCTCCTATAACGCAATCGAGAAGTCCGTGGTGGAGGCCGCCATTGCTGCGCCCCGGGACATCGATATGCCGCGTGTCAGGGCGCAGGAAGCGCGCCGTGCGCTCGACCGGTTCTGCGGCTATCGGGTCAGCGGCCCGCTTTCCGAGCTGCTGTCCCAGCAGGTTTCCGCCGGCCGCGTACAGTCGCCTGCGATCGCCATCCTGGTGCGCCGGGAACGCGAGATCCAAGCGTTCCAGGCCACCGAGCACTTCGGTATCGAACTGCATTTCTCCGGCGGGTGGCGGGCAGAGTGGGACACCTCGCCTCACCTGCAGCCCGGGAAGGAGTACATCCAGGACCAGCAGTTGACGATGGCTGTTGCCGCGGTGAAGTCGCTTACCGTGGTTGACTTCACGGATGCACCCACGCGCAAGGGACCGCCGGCGCCGTTCACCACGTCGACCATGCAGCAGGCCGCGTCCAGCAAGCTGAAGATGAAGACCAAGGCGACGATGGACGCGGCGGGAAGCCTTTGCGAGTCCGGCTTTGTGACCTACCACCGGACGGACTGCCCGAACGTGGTGGACGTCACCTATGAACGCATGGTGGCGTTCTACGACGCTGCAGGCCTGCCAATGGCGCCGGAGCGCCGGGTGTGGAAGGCAAAGGGCGGGGCGCAGGAAGCGCATGATCCGTGCATCCCCACTGACTTCAATGTTCGTGAAGCGGGCAGCACGCCTGAAGAGCAGGCACTGTACCGCCTGATCTGGCAACGGGCCGTGGCCTCGCAAATGCCGGACGCGGTGTATGCCACCCGCCGCGCCGTGCTGGAGGGCAACGTCGGCGGCACCACAGTGCGTTTCGTTGCCCGCGGCAGCACGTTGACTGAAGCGGGCTGGCGCAGCGTGTACGAAGAGCAGGAGGACGACGATAAGGCCGCCGAAGCTCAGAATCCGATCCCGGCGCTATGCGCCGAGGAGGGCGTGACCGTCGACAAGGCCAGGGTGCTCAAGAAGAAGACCAAAGCGCCCAAGCGCTATACCGAAGGCACGCTTGTCCAGGCACTGGAAGAAGAGGGCATTGGCCGCCCGTCAACCTATGCCTCGATCATGACCACGATCACCGACCGTGGATACTCCGTGCCAGATCCCAAGGGCTTCCTACGCCCCACGGATCTTGCCTTCAGCATTGTTGACGCAATGAGCTCGCGGTTCAGCTTCATCGAGCTGGCCTACACCCGGAACATGGAGCAAAGCCTCGACCTCATCGCCCAGGGCGAAACCGACTACCTGACCGTCGTCGCTGCGGCGGACGCCCAGCTCACCAAGGAGCTGTCCGCGATCGAGGCCGCCGCTCCGAAACATCCGTGTCCGACTTGCGGCGCGCCGCTGCGTCGAAGGATGTCAAAGCCCACTGAGTCCCGACCGGCCGCGCCGTTCTGGGCTTGTACCGCCTACCCGAACTGCGATTGCACCCTGCCCGATGTGCAGGGCGTGCCGGGCCAGCGCCGGCAGGCGGTGGTCGTGCCCGACAACGGGAAGCGCTACCCCTGTCCGAAGTGCGCAAATCCGCTGCAGCTGCGCCAGGGCGCAGCTGGTCTGTTCTTCTCCTGCTCGACGTACCCGGCCTGCAAGCACACCGAACCCTGCGCCGGTGGTGAACCACTGTCGGTGCATAAATGCCCCGCTTGTTCGTCAGCGTTACGGCATGTGTTCAAGCCCGGGCAGTTCGATTTCTACCTTTGCACGGCGTATCCGGCGTGCTCGACACAACTCAAGCGCGCACCGGATGGCACGCCTATGCCCCCGGCTACGCTTCCGAAACAACCAGGTGCACCTGCATGAATAACGTCTTCTTCACTGGCCACATTTCAAAGATCAGCCCTGTCGGGTCCGAGCCGGATCAGAAGGAATCGCTGTGGATTGAGCTTGTTCGCGAGGAGCCGATCGTTGGCCCGCTCGGCGAGAAGATGGGCAAGCGACTGGTCAAGATCAATTTCTTCGCTTACGCGCAGCACGCGAGATTCATTCTTCAGCATGCCAAGCAGGGTTCCCTGTTGAGTGTCGAGGCTTCGATTTCCAACTACAGCTACAGGGATGATCGTGGCATCGAGCATGAAGGCCCGGCGTTCACGCTGCAGCTGGTTGGGCTGGGTTCGTCGCAGACGATGAAACGGATGAAAGCTCGCGATCGGGTGCTGGAGGGGCCTGAGTGTGGCGTTGAGTCACAGAGCCAGGTCAGTGACTCGGTTGCTGTGGCGGGCTGAATCATGCGTTTTACAGGCGCGTTCGATATGGGGCAGGGGGTATGCCGGCGATGCCGGCACCGCGCCGGTGTGCTTCGCATCGAGCCTGCTGCGCAGTCTCGCCCCGCCCACGGGCGGGCTGTCGTCGCTTACCCTTCCGGTGGCCGCTACGCGGCCACCTGCGCGCTCCGCGCGCCGAGAACCAGGCGTCTGCATTGACATGCGGCGGCATGGTCAGTCCGCCGTGGGCCTGAAGTTGTCGCAGCCTGGCACGGCCGCCCGCGGCACAACGCCTTCGGCGTCCTCCGCTACGCTGCGGCCCTTCGGGTGCTGCCCCGGGCTTGATGCCGTGCCTGTCGGCGCCAACGGCCCACGGCGGGCTGACCAGGACAAACCGCAGCATGAATAATGAAGCCACTCCAAACACAGCAGTCGCAGGCACCGAGGGTGCCGGTTTTTGGGACGGGTTTACGGTGATCGACGCGGTGACCCGTGCCGATCTGCTGGCCGATGGCTCGCTGATCGACGCGTCGGAAACTGCCCGGAAGGTGGGCATCAAGATGCCGCTGGCAGTTTCCGCCGCCGCATGGGCGTCGGTGGCCAGCGACGATGCGGCCGAGCAGGATGCGACCCTCTTTCGTATGCTGATGACGGCCAAGTTCGCGGCTTTCGCCACGTATCGGAAGCGGGATGCCCTGTTCGACTTCGATGGCGCTGGGCTGTATATGCACATCGGCCCTGGAGATACGTTGGACCCGGTGCTGACCATCATGGTGCAAGGGGAGGACTGAACGATGCAGGATGCAACAGTAGTGAGCGAAGCAGCGGCACGGCATCACGCCTTGGCCCTGTTGCGTCGGCGCGGCACGAACCGGGAAGCATATGCCGGCGTCATTGAAGCCTCCTGCGGCCCGGGCCAGATGGGCTACGACATCGCCGGCGGGCGCATCACGGTGCCATCCAAGTACAGCCGCATGACCCCCCACACGTTTGTGATCGACGAGCTGCTGGGCGAAATCAGGGCCGGACAGGGCGACCTGTTCGGGTTCCATTGATGAACGTGGCGAGCGTTCGGGCCGCTGCCCGCGACCAGCTCCTGCAGCTGATGGCAGACCGCGCCGGTTCGCCTGCGCTGGACAGCGCAGCGATCGAGCGCCGTACCTTGGCGTGGTTCGTCGCTGGGGTGTTCACCCTCGGCGATGTGGCAGAGCTGGCTGCCCGGCTCACCGAGGTGGGCGGCCCTGCAGGCGGTCGCTATCAGTTGCGCCGTGTGTCTTATAGGCTACACTAGCCACTCAATCACATTGAGTGGGGCGCATGGCCAGCAACGAAAGCGCCGCGATCAGCGGCGCTGAACTACGAAAGCTGAGAAAGGCGTTCGCCTCCGGCGACCAGCCTTCGATGCTGGCTGCGCTGGGCGAGGTGGCGCGCAACAGAAATATGCTGGAACTGTCGAGGACAACCGGCGTAGCCCGCAAGGCGCTGTATGACGCGCTCAGCGATGCCGGAAATCCACGTTTCAGCACCCTGGTTGCTGTCCTGGCGTCGCTCGGGCTGAGACTGGATTTGGCTAGCATCCTGCCAGTTGACCCTGATTAGGAGTGCGTATTACCTGAGAATCCACGCCCGTGGATGATGTCTCTAGACCCTCGGGAAAGCCGGGGGTTTTTTGTGCCCCGCATCCGTGCAGCGCTGCGCGCTGCGGCGCTCCGCGCAGATGACGCTATCTCCCGTGTTCACTTCCCCGGTGCTGGCCCGCAGCGGGCCTGGTGCTGTCGCAGCCTAGCGCGGCCGCCGCCGGCACAACGCCTTCGGCGTCCTCCGCTTCGCTGCGGCCCTGTGGGTGTTGCCGGTGGCTTTCCGCCGCGCCTGTCAGCGACATCGGCCCGCAGCGGGCCAGCAACCAGGAGATACAGCATGTACGAGCAAAACAGTCGTCACGCCATCGACAGCGGCACCGGCAAGAAATTCGACCCGGTTGACCTGGCCATGCTCAGTGTGGGGTGGACCGAAGCGAATCAGGCATTGACCTGTGAGGATGCCGAATACCTGACCGAGGTTGCAGCGATGCTGTGGACCCTGTTCTTTGATGTCTGTCCTGATGGCTACCCCGGCGTGTATGCCTACGAGATTTCCGAAGAGCTTGGCCGTGTGCTGGCGCAGGCGGCCGAGCAGGATCTGGCGGCCGCAGAACGTACCGCGAGGGGCTGGGTTGTCGCGGAGCTGGAGAAATACAACGTCGGGCGGCCGCGCGTCAGCGAGGAAACGGCGACCTTTGAGAATGAGGGATGGAAGCTGGTGGCTGAGCGTGGCCACGCATTGCCGGATGGTTCAGGCCGGGACGCGCAGCTGCTAGTGCACTCCCCCTGCGGAGAACGTGGAACGCTGGCCTGCGCGCTCGGGGAATGGACGTGCGGCTCGGTTGCGGTGCCGGTTTCGATTTGGGATTGGCTGGAGTCCATCACGGAGGATGCAAACCGATGGATTGCCCGATGAGCGACCTGATATTTTTCGCAGAGTGCTTCGTCCAGCACGGCACTGGTAGCAGTTCCATGCGCACGGAGAAATGCCCGGCGCGCACGAAGCCACATGACGATGCTGTCGTACGCAGCCCGGTCAAGACGCATTGGGAGATCTACACCGTTGGACGTTGGCGCCGGCTGTTTAGGGGGCATGGGCATTTCGTCACTGTGGATAGGCAGCGACTGCCAGTGACGATTGTGGTTCTGCCTGAGTATGCGCATGCTCCCTGCGTGGGAGTTTGAGCCTGTAGTCCTGTGGCATTCGCTCGGCGGTGCCACCGGTACGAGGTATGAATTGTATTGTTTGTGCTACACTTATCTTCATCACTCTTCTTGGATGTACGCGATGGCAGGCATTTCAGTGGATGACCAGGATGCGGCGGGAGGCAGTAAGCGAGGCATGCTCGGCCGGACTTACTTGGCTGCCAATGTGCGGATGCTGACCCTCATTGGTGGAAGCTGCTTGGTATTCCCCTCGATTTTTGAATTGCTTGGAGTAGCTGTTGACTGGCTGCTTGCCTATAACGGCCACAGCGCCTATCCCACAACTGACCAGGTCATCAGGCCGGCGCTGGTGATGGTCATCGGCATCATCACTATCCAACTGGGCAGGTGGGCTGCTGGCATGCTGCTGTCAGGGCTCAAACACTGGCGTTCAGTGCCTGCTGGTGCGGAAATTGATCGCTTAATCGACCGCCGCTTTGACAAAGTGCAACCGGCTGTTTGGCGGGGTTTTCTGAGCGTCACGTCCGTGGCGTTCCCGCTCCTGACCCTCGTTGTGGGAGGTGCATGGCTGATCGCATACCAGTTGACCAAAGCTGGTTTCTGGCCCCTGTATGCGGAGTTCATCAAGTCGCTTTAGCCGTGATGGCGCTATCCATGGCGTAGCAACGACCCCCGCGTATGCGGGGGTTTTCTTTGGGTGAATCCGTGCGTCGGCGATAGAGCTGCCGGCGTGGCCAGCCGCTCCGCGCCTGGCTAAGGCTGCCTACCGCGCTCGATGACCGTGGCTGTACCTGGTAACCCTCGCGGGCCTGCTGTTGTCGCAGTCTGGCACGGCCGCCCCCGGTACAACGCCTGCGGCGTCCTCCGCTTCGCTGCGGCCCTTCGGGTGTGCCAGGGGCTTTGCGCCGTGCCTGACGTCGACAACGGCCCGCGAGGGCTACCACGACGAGCAGACGACAATGCAAGCACAGCACGCCAATCAGAACCGTTCGACAGAAATCCAGTGGTCCAGCCTGAGCATCACTCACCATCAGAGTGAATCCTGCCACCCGGAGATGCTGTTTCCCGCACTGGTTGAAAAGTGGCGTCAGTACCTCACCGACGCCTGCTCGCTGGAGGAAGTACACGCAGTGGCCCTGTCGCTGCCCAGCTTCCACCGTGGCCTGTACCAGCGCACCCGTGGCGATTACGGAACCACGCTGACCGTCCACCGCGTAGCGGGCAAGTGGGTTCTTGTGGAGGCCGGTGATGAATACCTGACCGTCTCCCTCTACAACGAGTCGCTCGCCGAGTGGTTCCGTGGGGGCGAGGCTGGCCCGGACGGCGTGAAGCTCACGCAAGCCAACCCCGAGCGGTTCACCCCGGGAGACCTCGCAGCATTGCTTTGGCTGGGCCATGTCATGCGCTTCCCTGTCGTGGCGGAATGGCACATCTAAGCGCCTCGGGGTGGCCGGTCTGGCCACCCCTCGCTGCCGGGGCAGCGCCAGGCCCGGAAAGGCAGCCCTAGGCCGCAGAGCGGCCGCGTGCGGAGGTGCGTGTCGGCCTGGTGGCCGCCACGGAACCAGGTGCCGGTTACGGGGCGTGTGACGCGTCACGTAAATACCGGCGCGGGTTGCGCCGGAGCCAGTGCCCGGGCCGCTGGCGGCCCATCGCACTGCGCGCGCCTGGTCGGCACGCCGCGCGGCTCTGCCGCGCCAAGTGGCCGTCTGCGACGGCCGCATCTGCGCAGCTGGCGCTGCTGGCGTCCAGCGCTGCTGACTGGCAGGCACGGGCCTGACGATGGCGCAGCCTGCCACGGCCACCGCCCGCGCAACGCCTACCGGCGTCCTTCGCTTCGCTGCGGCCCTGCGGGTGCTGCGGTCGGCGTGGTGCCGTGGCTGTCAGCGCCAACGGCCCTTGCCTACAAAGAACGAAAGCGCGAATGGAAAACCAGCACGCCAAAGCAGCAGCCAGCCGTAACACGCATCCGGTTCACGTGAAGAACATCGTCAAGTTGTTCAACGAGCTGCGTCATCGCCATGACCTGTATCGGGTGTTCTCAGACTGCATGGAAATGATGGCGCTCGCACTGAGCAACGCTGTCGACAAGACTCAGTTTGAGGAGCGCGAGGCGCGTTACATGCAGATCATCAAACCGTACACGCGCGACGAGCTTACGTGCTTCAGCAAGATCCTCGCTGAAACGCAGATCGCCCTGGGCACGTCGCCTGGCGACCTGCTTGGAGCGGTCTTCGGTGAACTGGAAGTTCATAACAAGCACCGAGGCCAGTTCTTCACGCCCTACGAAATCTGCACGTTGATGGCGCGGATGCAGGTGGGTGATGGCGAGAGGATGCGCGCGATCATCGCAGATAACGGCTTTGTGACCGTGAGCGAACCCGCGTGTGGGGCAGGGGCGATGGTGATTGCTTTCGCCGAAGCCATGATCGACGCCGGGTTTAATCCCTGCAGCAGTGTTCACGTCACTGCGGTGGACGTGGACAGTCGTGCCGCGCACATGGCCTACGTCCAGCTGTCGCTGATGGGCATCCCGGCCGTGGTCATCGTCGGAAACACCCTAACGCTGGAGGAACGCGAACACTTCTACACCCCGGCCCATGTGCTAGGTGGTTGGCGCAGGCGGCTCGGGATGGTCCCCGGCCGAAAATGGCTCACCACCACAAGCACAAGCGCCGAGCCAGTGTCGGCGAGCGCTGCGTCCCTGCCCGAGTTGCCGCAGCTTCAATTGTTCTAATCATTCTCCCACTACAGGAGTTTTTGCTATGGCCGATAAGTACCAGGTCCGTGTTACCCATGTTCGTGCAAAGTACCCGCCAGCCATCTACACCGACATTGAGGCCAAGAGCCAGCTCTGCGCCGGCATGGCGGCGGTTGAGCGGTACATTGCAGAGAACAACCATCCTCCGCGCCGGGTCAAAGAGCGGGGTTCGGCCTATTACGGCAGGTTCGCGGTGGAGTTGCTGAATCCGGACGTTGTCTCATTGAGTGAGATGCCGGGGCGTTAAAATGACCACAGCCTAAGAGAGGGTGATATGACGATGAACGAAAACACTGAGCTGTCCGACGCGGATAGAAATCTGTATGCGTCGTATAAATTCGCCCAGTTCAGCTATCGGCGCGCCATCTTCAACACTGCTGTGTCCTGGGTGCTGTTCGCGTTGATCTACATCGTGGCGATGGTGTGGTTGCCTGGAAAGGAGGCAAGGTCAGCGGAGGCGCACGCGTATGTCCCGGCAGTTTTGACACCCTATCTTGACGTTGGGCTCTGCATCGCTGCGGCCTTCGCTTTGCTGGCTGCAGCGGTCCACAGCGTGGCGTTGTTCTGCTATCGGCGGGATCTGCGCACCTTCCAGCCAGCATACGATGACTTGCAGAACCGCATTCTTGGCGATGCTGTGATGATGACGCCGGAACGCTCGGCCGCGCTCATCGAGTCGCTGACTCTCGCGCGCGCATTTGTCTTGGCGGACAGGCGATGGCTGGCCTGCGGTGCAGGGTTGATTGCCGTCTCGGCGGCGGTGCCATTTGTGGTCTTTAACACGTTTCCCACAATGTGGGCCGTCGCGGTTGTAGTGGCGTTCGCTGGTGTAGTCGCAAAGCTTGTAAACCTCAGTATCCAGGCTAAACGGCTTACAGCTGCTGTTGCGGAATTGCAGCAAGGTGAAGGCTCTTTCTTGCGGGGCTAATTCTCACAATGGAAAAAGCGGCCAGCAATGGCCGTTTTTTTTTGCCCGCTGCAGGGTCAGCGACAGCTAATCCGCCGCGCGACGCCTGCCGCTGCCCTGGCCCGCGCGAGCGCGACCGCGTGCAGCGGCAGGGCTGGCCACCGCCGGCACGCCGGCGACGACCAGGCGCGTCCGCCGCCCTGCAGGACCAATTCCCCAGGCGCAGATCCGTCCAGGTGAGCGACAGCGGGCCAGCCGAGCTGGGCCTGCCGCTGCCCTGGCCCGCGCGAGCGCGGCCGCGTGCAGCGGCAGGGCTGGCCACCGCCGGCACGCCGGCGGCGACCAGGCGCGTCCGCCGCCCTGCAGGACCGATTCCCCGGGCGCAGATCCGTCCAGGTGAGCGACAGCGGACCAGCCAAGCTGGGCCTGCCGCTGCCTTGGCCCGCGCGAGCGCGAGCGCGTGCAGCGGCAGGGTTGGCCTCTGCCGGCATGCCGGCAGGGCCAGGTGCGGCCGCCTTCCTGCAGGACCGATTCCCCGGGCGCAGATCCGTCCAGGTGAG
>NZ_JAOCCT010000032.1:0-64666 GCF_029840555.1 Stenotrophomonas sp. GD03877
ATGCTGCGAAGTTTCCTTCGTAGCGAGCCGCCCATTATGCCAGACTTTTTCAGTCCGTCAACACCCTCGTTCGATCATCTCGTTCGGCGGTGGTGGGCGCCCTGATGTCGCTGAAGCCCCTTGGTGGCGACCCCTGCGACGGGGGAGGAGAAGTATGTCCCTATTCCCATCATTTGTGAAGGGGGTGTGGCGATTTTTTTCAACGGATGTTGCATCTGTTCATCCGTCGCGCTGGGGGAGGACCGCTCGAAGAGCAAGCCAAGCGCGGGCTTGGCTCTACAAGAGCATCAAGGAAGGGCCGGCTGGCGCCGGCCCTTCCTTTGTCTCAGGCGGCGACCAGGCGCACGCGGGCGAAGGTGCGCTTGCCGACCTGCAGCAGGCCTTCGAAGCCCGGCTGCAGCACCTGCTGGCCGTCTTCCACTACTTCGCCGTCCACCTTGACCGCGCGTTCCTTGAGCTTGCGGTTGGCTTCGGAGTTGCTCGGGGTCAGTCCGGCCGCGGTCAGCAGTGCGGCGATGCGCAGGCCTTCGGCCGGGATCGCCACGTCCTGCAGCGGCAGCTGGGTGATGTCGCCCTGCCCGGTCACCGCCGCTTCCCAGCCGGCAATGGCCTGCTCGGCCGCCGCAGCGTCGTGGAAGCGGGTCGCCAGCTCACGCGCCAGGCGCAGCTTGACCACGCGCGGGTTCAGGCCGCCATTGGCCACCTGCTCGCGCAGCTGCACGGCTTCAGCCTGGCTGATGTCGAAGGACAACAGCTCGATCCAGCGCCACATCAGGGTGTCGTCCACCTTCATGGTCTTGGTGATGATGTCGATGGCCGGTTCGCTGATGCCAATGTAGTTGCCCAGCGACTTGGACATCTTGTTGACGCCGTCCAGGCCTTCCAGCAGCGGCATGGTCAGCACCACCTGCGGCTTCTGGCCGTGATGTTCCTGCAGGCCACGGCCCATCAGCAGGTTGAACTTCTGGTCGGTACCGCCCAGCTCGACGTCGGCCTCCAGGGCCACCGAGTCGTAGCCCTGCACCAGCGGGTACAGGAACTCGTGGATGGCGATGGACTGCTGGGCGGCGTAGCGCTTGGCGAAGTCATCGCGCTCGAGCATGCGCGCCACGGTGTGCTGGCCGGCCAGGCGGATCATGTCGGCCGCGCCCATCTTGCCGAACCACTCCGAGTTGAAGCGGACTTCGGTACGGCTGCGGTCCAGCACCTTGAACACCTGCTCCTCATAGGTACGGGCGTTGGCCAGCACGTCCTCGCGGCTGAGCGGCTTGCGGGTCAGGCTCTTGCCGGACGGGTCGCCGATCATGCCGGTGAAGTCGCCGATCAGGAAAACGACCTGGTGGCCGAGGTCCTGGAACTGGCGCATCTTGTTCAGCAGTACCGTATGGCCCAGGTGCAGGTCGGGCGCGGTGGGGTCGAAGCCGGCCTTGATCCGCAGCGGACGGCCTTCCTGCAGGCGCGCACGCAGATCCTCGAGCTTGAGGATCTCGTCGGCACCGCGGCCGATCAGGGCAAGGGCTTCTTCAATCGAGGACACGTGACTACTCCCGGCAACGCCGATTCTTGTGTGGGGTGTTAAAGCAAAGTTAACCCGATTGGCTTCACAAAAGCCAATGGGCACAAGGGTTTGACGCGGTTTTCTCAGGTGTCTATGGTAACCGGCGATCAGGCCCGCGCTCCCGGGCTGCCAGGAAAAAACCGCCTATGCACAATTCCGAACAAGGGCGCGCACGCAAGCAGCGCTTCCAGGAACGCCTCCACGTCCTGCACGACAACGCCCTGCATCGGAAGCTCAGGCAACATCTTCCCGCCGCCTTCAATGAGCGCTGGACCCGCCGCCATTGGATGCATGCCAGCCTGTTCGCGACCATCGGCGCGCTGGTGGCAACGATCGTCCCAGGCTTCTCGCACACCATCGACGCCCCCTTTGCCGACAGCCATACCAGCCTGGCGCTGCCGTTGCCGCCGCTGACCATGGCCCGCCAGCAGCAGGTGCCCGGTGACAGCTGGCAGGTGCTGCGCGTGCAGCGCGGCCAGACCCTGAGCGACCTGTTCGACAAGGCCGGCATCCCGGCCACCACCCTGCACCGGGTACTGGACCACCCGGGAGCGCGTGAGGCGCTGACCAAGCTCCGCCCGGGTGCCGAGATCGCCTTCGACATGCCGCTGTCCGGTGACCTGCGCAGCATCCGCTTCGACCGCGATGCCGACAACCGGGTGGAACTGAGCCTGACCGGCGACGACATCAAGGAGAAGGTGACCCAGCGCGAGACCTCCACGCGCACCGTGGTCACCAGCGGCGAGATCACCAGTTCGCTGTATGCCGCGGCCCGCCGCGCCGGGCTGTCGCCGTCAGCGATCGCGACGATGACCGACGACATCTTCAAGTACGACATCGACTTCTCGAAGGACCTGCAGCCGGGCGACCGCTTCAGCGTGGTGATGGATGAAACCTGGCGCGAAGGCGAGAAGGTGGATACCAGCAAGATCCTGGCGGCAACCTTCACCACCGGTGGCAAGACCTATTCCGGTTTCCGCTTCGACCGCAACGGCAAGTCCGAGTACTACGACATCAACGGCCGTTCGCTGAAGAAGAGCTTCATCCGCATGCCGATCCCCTTCGCACGCTTGAGCTCGACCTTTGGCGCGCGCAAGCACCCGGTGCTGGGCAAGATGCGCATGCACAAGGGCGTGGACTACGCCGCGCGCACCGGCACCCCGATCATGGCCGCCGGCGATGCCCGCGTGCAGTTCGCCGGCGTGCAGCGCGGCTACGGCAATGTGGTGATCCTCGACCACGGCCGCGGCCACACCACCCTGTACGGGCACATGTCGCGCTTTGCGAACATCAAGACCGGCCAGCGCGTGGCCCAGGGCACGGTGATCGGCTATGTCGGCTCGACCGGCCTGGCCACCGGCCCGCATCTGCACTACGAATTCCGCGTCAACGGCGAGCACCGCAACCCGCTGACCGTGACCATGCCGCCGCCGGAGCCGTTGAAGGGCGCCGAGCTGGTCGCCTTCCGCGCGCAGACCGCGCCGGCGATGGCCCGCATCCAGGGCATGGAAAAGCTGATCTACGCCGATGCCAGCCCAGCACCGACCAGCCGCGACGAGGCCGCCCCCGAGGTGGCCAGCGCCAAGGACAAGAGCAGCACCGGCCGCAAGCGCGGCTGAGCCCCTGCGTTGACGAAGAAGGACGCGGCAGCACAAGCTTGCCGCGTCCTTTTTTTATGCCCGCCATGAACACGACTGCCGACGCTGACGCCCCCCTGTACCTTGGCCTGATGTCGGGCACCAGCGCCGACGGCATCGATGCCGCGCTGGTGCAGTTCCCCGCCGGCGGCGGCTGCCGCTTCGTGCACGGGCTGACCGCCCGCTGG
This sequence comes from Stenotrophomonas sp. GD03877, assembly GCF_029840555.1. Taxonomy (NCBI): domain Bacteria; kingdom Pseudomonadati; phylum Pseudomonadota; class Gammaproteobacteria; order Lysobacterales; family Lysobacteraceae; genus Stenotrophomonas; species Stenotrophomonas sp. GD03877. The sequence goes on from NZ_JAOCCT010000032.1 coordinate 3,384, forward strand.
GAGCCGGTGCTGCGTGCGCGGCTGGTGGCGCTGGGTGAGGGCGGCCCGCTGGACTCGCTGGAGGAGCTGGGCGAGCTGGATGCGCGGATCGCGATCAACTTCGCCGAAGCCGCCAACCAGCTGCTGGCCGAGGCCGGCGTGGACCGCAGCCAGGTCCGCGCGATCGGCTCGCACGGCCAGACCGTGCGCCATCGCCCGCTGGCCAACCCCGCCTTCACCGTGCAGCTGGGCGATGGCAACCGCATCGCCGAGCTGACCGGGATCACCACGGTATCCGACTTCCGCCGCCGTGACGTGGCCGCCGGGGGCCATGGTGCGCCGCTGATGCCGGCCTTCCACCTGGGCATGCTGGGCGCCGCCGATGAGGACCGTGCGGTGCTGAACCTGGGCGGCATCGCCAACCTGACCCTGATCCCGCGCGAAGGCGCAGTGCGCGGCTTCGATACCGGCCCGGCCAACGCGCTGATGGATGCCTGGTGCCAGCGCCATACCGGCCGCACCTTCGATGCCGATGGTGCGTACGCTGCCAGTGGCGCGGTAGACGAGGGCCTGCTGGCCGGCTGGCGCTCGGACCCGTGGTTCGCGCTGCCACCGCCGAAGAGCACCGGCCGTGAGCAGTTCCACCTGGCCTGGGCCGAGGTGCACATGGGCGAAGGCCAATACGCTGCCGCCGATGTGCAGGCCACCCTGCTGGAGCTGACCGTGGCAACCGTGGCCGATGCGCTGCTGGCGCAGCAGCCGCAGACCCGGCGCCTGTTGGTCTGTGGTGGCGGCGTACGCAACCGGCAGCTGATGAAACGGCTGGCGGCGCGGCTGCCGGGGGTGCAGGTGGAATCCAGCGCGGTGCACGGGCTGGACCCGGAGTACGTGGAGGCCATGGGCTTTGCGTGGCTGGCGCAGCGGACGATGGACGGGCTGGCCGGCAATCTGCCGAGCGTGACCGGGGCCAAGGGGCCGCGGATCCTCGGGGCGATCCACCTGGCGTGAGGTGGCGTCATCCACGCATGGCGTGGATCTACCGGGCAGCCGAGCGTGGGCTCGGCTCTACAGCATTGCGGCGCGGCCGCTAATCGAAGCCCTGCCCTGCGGGCAAGGCCTGCAGGGCGGCGATGGCGTCGGAGAGCGCGTCCACTTCGGGATCACCGAAGCCGGAGCGGACCTCCAGTTCACTGCTGAACAGGCCCTGCTCCAGCAAAGCGGCGCAGGTCTGTTCGTGGGTCCAGCCGCGGGCGACCGCGACGCGTTTGATGCGTTCCAGCAGCAGCGGGTCCAGGTCCCGCAGCACAACGTCGGCCATGCTCGCTTCCCCGTTCGCAAGGCACCGCCCCCTCGGCGCGTCGGGGCGATGATCCCGCAGACCGGACGGGCAGGCAATCAGGTCGAGCTGGAGGCCTGGCGACGGCGCTGCTGCAGGATCAGCAGGGCGCAGAGGATCACCACCGGGATCGCCACCAGCGCGGTACCGACGAAGAACAGCGCGTAGCCTTCCAGCAGCGTCCGGCCCTGTGCGAGCGTCTGTACCGACCACCCCGAGAGCCCCTTGAGCGCCTTGCCGGGCATCGCGTAGAACGAACTCAGCAGCGCGTACTGGGTTGCGGTGTATCCGATGCTGGTCAGGCTGGACATATAGGCGATCAGCGCCGTACCGGCGAAACCGCTGGCGAAGTTGTCGATGGCCATGGCCACAGCAAAATGGGTCGTGTCTGGGCCCGAATAGGCCAGCCAGGCAAACGCCAGGTTGGAGGCCGGCCCCAGCACGGCACCCACCATCAGCGCCGCCAGCACCCCCCAGCGAACCGAGACCAGGCCCGCCGCAGCAATGCCGACGAAGGTCGCGACCAGGCCCACCGAGCCCCGCACAGCACCCACGGTGTCCTCGTCCAGGCCGAGATCGACGTAGAACGGGTTGGCCATCGGCCCCATGACGAAGTCGGCCATGCGATACACGCTGATGGCCACCAGGATCAGGATCGCACCGCTGCGATGCTCGCGGACGAAAGCGATGAACGGCCCCGCCACGGCGTCGAACAGGCCGCGCGGCGTCCACAAGGAGGTCGCCTGTGCCTGCACGGCAGCCACTTCCCGCGCGGGTTCACGGGCCATGACCACGGCTACCACGCCAAGCGCCATCAGCACCGCCATGATCTCGTAGGAGACCTGCCAGCCAACACGGGCCGCGATGATCAGGATCAGCGCATCGGTGACCAGCAAGGCAGTGCGGTAGCCCAATGCCGAGGATGAGGTCAGCAGGCCAAGCTGCTCGCTGTTGTCAGCACTTTCAATGCGCCAGGCATCGATGACGATGTCCTGGGTGGCCGAAGCAAACGCCACGATCACGGCCATTACGCCGAACACGACGATGTGCTGCCAGGCGATGCCCAGGAACTGGATCTGGCCGCCCTTGGGCTGGACCAGCGCCATGCCGACAAGGCCCACCACTACGACCAGCTGCGACAGCAGCATCCAGCCGCGGCGGCGGCCAAAACGACCGAACAGAGGCACGTCGGTCTTGTCGACGATCGGTGCCCACAGGAACTTCATGGTGTAGGCCAGCCCGACCCATGACAGGAAGCCGATCGTGCTCAGCTCGATGCCTTCCTTGCGCATCCAGAAGCCGAGCGTGTTGCCCACCAGATAGATCGGCAGGCCGGAACTGAAGCCGAGCAGCAGCATCGCCAGCACCTTGCGCTGGCTCAGGTTGGAAACCACCTGCTGCCACGGCCGGCGCGGCTTGGCAACCTCGGTCACAGGTCGTAGTCCACGGTGAACGGCGCGTGGTCGGAGAAGCGCTCGTCGCGGTAGATCGAGCAGCTGCGCAGGCGGTCACGCAGGCCCGGGGTGATGAACTGGTAGTCGATGCGCCAACCGACGTTGTTGGCACGGGCGGCGCCACGGTTGCTCCACCAGGTGTAGTCCTCGCCGGTGGGGTTGAGCAGGCGGTAGGCATCGGCCCAGCCGCGGCCTGCGGCGACATCGGTGGCCTGGCCGTGGTCGGCGCAGAGGGCGTTGAGCCAGTCGCGCTCCTCCGGCAGGCAGCCCGAATTCTTCTGGTTGGACTTCCAGTTCTTGATGTCCAGCGCCGAACGCACGATGTTCCAGTCGCCGCACAGCACGTAGTCGCGGCCGCTGCGCGCCCACTCCTCCAGGATCGGCCGCAGCCATTCCATCACTTCGAACTTGAAGCCCTGGCGCAGGTCGCCCGAGCTGCCGGACGGGATGTAGAAGGAGACCACGCTGAGGTTGCCGTAGCGCGCCTCGATGTAGCGGCCTTCGTCGTCGAACGGGGCCCAGCCCAGCGAGGTGATGACCTGGTCCGGCTCGCGCTTGCTGTAGATGGCCACCCCGCTGTAGCCCTTCTTGGTGATGGCATCGCGGTAGAAGCAATGGTGGCCATCCGGGCGGAACATCGGGTCGGTCAGCTGGTCTTCCTGGGCCTTGGTCTCCTGGATGCACAGGACGTCGGCGTCCTGGGCACGGAACCAGTCGAGGAAGCCCTTGGTCGCGGCGGAACGGATGCCATTGGCGTTGAAACTGATGATGCGCATGCAAGGGACCTACGACAGGAAACCGGGCAAGCATACCGGTTGCCCGCGGGGCTGCGCAGTCTGCCCGGCCAGGCCGCGACGCCCTTCACACGGGTCCGGACGAGCGCGAAACGCCCAGCTGGATTAGGATTTATGCTCCAAATGAAGATGAATCGAGTTTTGATGAGCGACCACCGCCACCGTTTCCTGCAGCTGGCCCTGACCGCCGACGCCCTGCGCTTCGGCCAGTTCACCCTCAAGTCCGGCCGGCTGAGCCCCTATTTCTTCAACGCCGGTCGTTTCGACTCCGGTTCGCTGCTGTCGCAGCTTGGCGCCTGCTACGCCGATGCCATCGATGCCACCGGAATCAAGTACGACGTGGTGTTCGGCCCGGCCTACAAGGGCATCCCGCTGGCCACCGCGATGGCCTGTGAGCTGGCCCAGCGTGGCCGCGACCTGCCGCTGTCGTTCAACCGCAAGGAAGCCAAGGACCATGGCGAAGGCGGCCAGCTGATCGGCGCCGACATGAATGGCAAGCGCGTGCTGATCGTCGACGACGTGATCACCGCCGGTACCGCGATCCGCGAAGCGCTGGGCATCATTCGCGCTGCCGGTGGCACCCCGGCCGGCATCGTGGTGGCGCTTGACCGCCAGGAGATCGCTTCGGAAACCGATCGCCGTTCGGCGGCGCAGTCGGTGGCCGAGGAGGCCGGCATTCCGGTGATCGCCGTGGCATCGCTGGCCGATCTGCTTGATTTCGCCTCCGGCAACCCGGAACTTGTGGGCTACCGGCAGCCGCTGGAAGCCTACCGGGCCCAGTACGGCGTCCGTTCGATCCGCTGACCGACCAGGGGAAAGGTCATGTCCCGAGTTCCTGCTGTTCTCTTTGCCGGCCTGCTGCTGGCCATGCCGTTCACGCTGCCGGCGCAGTCGCGGGGTGGCGACAAGGTGGAGAAGAAGCTGTACTGCTGGAACGAGGGCAAGGAGCGGATCTGCAGTGATTCGCTGCCGGCCGATGCGGTCAACCATGCCCGCGAGGAATTCAACGCGAAAAGTGGCCTGCGCAATGCGCAGGTCCAGCGCGCGTTGACCGACGAAGAGCGTGCCGCCGCCAGCACGGTGGCCGCGCAGCAGCAGCTGGACCTGATGGCCGAGCAGACCCGCCAGCGCACCGAGCAGGCGATGCTGACCACCTATGGCAGCGAGGACGACCTGCGCCGGGTGTTCGCCGAGCGCCAGGAAGTGCTGGACAACAACCTGAAGACGGCCGAGTACAACGTCACCAGCCTGCGCGAGTCGCTGGTGGCCCTGCTGTCGGCCGCCGGTGATCGCGAACTGGCCGGCGCCAAGGTGGCCGACAAGCAGGCCGAGGCGATCCGCCAGCGGCACGTGCAGCTGCAGTCGCAGCAGCGCCTGCAGGCCGGGTTCCTGCAGCAGCAGCAGGCGTTGAAGGCGGAAATTGAAAGCACCCTGCAGCGCTATCGCGAGCTGAAGGGCGTGGCGCCGGCTGCCCCGGCAGGCTGACGACGCTCCTGCCGCCGGGCATGGCCCGGCGCTACCCCGGGCCCGGTTACGGGTTGGCCCACGGAATTTATGCACTCTTTACGCGTCGGCCCGGTCCGGCGCGTAGTGCGTTTATGGTGGGCAGGACGACTATGGCGACCTGAGGTGGAGGGGTTCCACCAGGACGCTATTGCAATGTCCCCCTGGCTGTCGTTGTTGTGTGGCGTGCTGGTGCTGGTCGCCGCCGCCTATCTTCTTTATGTCGTGCTGCGGCCCGAGTCGTTCTGAGCGGAGCCGGCCATGACTGAGATGCTTGTGATTATTGCCGCCAGCCTGCTGCTGGCGTGGCCGCTGGGCCTGTACCTGGCCCGCGTGATGCGGGGCACGCCGATGAAGGTCGACGTGCTGTTCCACTGGATCGAGAAGCCGCTGTACAGGGTGTTCGGCGTCGATCCATCGCGCTCGATGTCCTGGCGCGGCTACGTGCTGGCCTTCGTCCTGAGCAACGTGGTGGTCGCGGTACTGACCCAGGCGGTGTTCATGACCCAGGCCTGGCTGCCGCTGAATCCGGATCAGATCCCGAACATGCGCTGGGACACCGCGCTGCACACGATGATCTCGTTCCTGACCAACACCAACCAGCAGCACTATTCGGGCCAGGCGCAGCTGTCCTACCTCTCGCAGATGACCGGCATCACCGGCCTGCAGGTGGTGACGCCGATGATGGGCCTGGCGCTGGCGGTGGCCACGCTGCGCGCGTTGTTCTCGCGTGCGCCGCAGACTGCGGCCGCCACCGGTAGCGGCGATGACCGCCAAGTGGCGGTGGGCAACTACTACGTGGACGTGGTGCGCCTGTGCGTGCGCTTCCTGTTGCCGCTGTGCCTGGTGTGGACACTGGTGCTGACCAGCCAGGGCGTGCCGTCGACGATGGCCGGTGGACCACAGGCCACGCCGATCGATGCCAGCGCCGGCATGGCCGGACAGAAGCTGCCGTTGGGCCCGGTGGCGGCAATGGTCGCAGCCAAGCAGCTGGGTGCCAACGGTGGCGGCTGGTACGGCCCGAACAGCAGCTTCCCGCTGGAGAACCCGACCCCGCTGTCGAACGCGCTGGAGATCGTCGGCATCCTGCTGGTGCCGATGGCGGTGATCTTCATGATCGGCGCGTTCACCGGCCGGCGCCGCTTCGGCGCCCTGGTGTTCAGTTGCATGCTGGGCATGTCGCTGCTGTCCACCGGCGCGATGATGTGGAGCGAAGGGCATAGCGCCAGCGCCGCCACGCCGTTGCTGATGGAAGGCAAAGAGGTGCGCTTCGGTGCCGACGGCACTGCGCTGTGGGCGGCAGTGACCACCCAGGTCTCCAACGGTTCGGTCAACGGCATGCACGATTCGCTGGCGCCGCTCAGTGGCGGCATCGCGATGGTCAACATGCTGGTCAGCGCGATCTGGGGCGGCATCGGTTGTGGCCTGCAGCAGTTCATCGTGTACCTGCTGCTGGGTGTGTTCCTGGCCGGGTTGATGACCGGACGTACGCCGGAACTGTTCGGCCGCAAGCTGGAGACGCCACAGGTGCGCCTGCTGGCCCTGCTGGTGCTGCTGCAGCCGATCACCCTGCTGGTGTTCACCGCGATCACCCTGGCCGTACCCGGCCTGGCGGGCACCTCCAACCCCGGTTTCCATGGCATCAGCCAGGTGTTCTACGAGTATGTCTCGGCCTACGCCAACAACGGCTCGGGTTTCGAGGGGCTGGGTGACGCCACGCTGTGGTGGAACCTGAGCTGCTCGCTGGTGCTGCTGCTGGGCCGCTTCCCGCTGCTGATCATCCCGCTGGTGGTGGCCGCACAGCTAGCCGCCAAGCGCCAGGCGCCAGAGTCTGCCGGCAGCCTGCAGATCGAAACCCCGACCTTCGCCCTGACCCTGGTCTCGGTGATCGTCATCCTGACCGTGCTGCAGTTCCTGCCGGCGCTGGTACTCGGCCCGATCGCCGACCACCTGAGCCTGGGACTGCACTAAGGACACCCCGATGAGTACCCACGCAAGTTCAACCCGCAGTTCCCTTGCTCCGCGCCCTGCCCTGCTCGATGGCGCCGGCCTGCGCCGTGCGCTGGTCGACGCAGTGCGCAAGCTGTCACCGATGCACCTGGTACGCAGCCCGGTGATGGCAGTGGTGATGGCCGGCACGATCGTCGCCGCCATCGTCACCCTGACCGGCAATGCGCCGCTGGGCTTCGGCCTGGCGGTGACCGCGATCCTGCTGGTGACCGTGTTGTTCGGCAACTTCGCCGAGGCGGTGGCCGAAGCGCGCGGCCGTGGCCAGGCCGCCTCGCTGCGCCGTGCCCGCCAGGATCTGGTGGCGCGCCGGCTGGCTGCGCCGCAGCCGGGCGCGGCCGAAACCCAGGTACCCGCCGCCGAACTGCGCCCGGGCGACCATGTGATCGTCAGTGCCGGTGAGCTGGTGCCGGCCGACGGCGAGATCGTGCAGGGCCTGGCCACCATCAACGAAGCGGCGGTGACCGGGGAATCGGCACCGGTGCTGCGCGAGGCTGGCACCGACCGTTCCGGTGTGATCGGCGGCACCAAGGTGCTGTCCGACCAGATCATCGTGCGGGTGACCGCCGAGCCGGGCCACAGCTTCCTGGACCGGATGATCGCGCTGGTGGAGGGTGCCAACCGCCAGAAGACCCCGAACGAGATCGCGCTGACCCTGCTGCTGGCGGCGATGACGCTGACCTTCCTGGTGGTGGTGGCGACGCTGCCTGCGATCGGCGCCTCCGTGGGCGTCAAGGTCGACCCGCTGTTGCTGATCGCGCTGCTGGTGTGCCTGATCCCGACCACCATCGGCGGGCTGCTGCCGGCCATCGGCATCGCCGGCATGAACCGTGCGCTGGCCGCCAATGTGCTGGCCAAGTCGGGCAAGGCGGTGGAGGTGGCCGGCGACGTCGACGTGCTGCTGCTGGACAAGACCGGCACCATCACCTACGGCGACCGCCAGGCCAGCCACTTCCATCCGTTGGCCGGTATCGATGCCAGCCAGCTGCGTGAAGCGGCGCTGCTGTCTTCGCTGGCCGACCCGACCCCGGAAGGCAAGTCGATCGTGCGCCTTGCGCGCGAACAGGGCTGCGCCACCGCCGAACCGGACCATGCCGACTACCTGGCCTTCACTGCCCAGACCCGCATGTCCGGCGTGGACCTGGAACATGGGCGGCAGATCCGCAAGGGTGCCGCCGATGCGATCCGTGCTCACGTGCAGGCGCTGGGTGGCAACGTGCCTGCGGAACTTGCAGGTCGCGTCGAGCAGGTGGCGCGCAACGGCGCCACCCCGCTGGTGGTGGCCGAGGGCCGCCACGTGCTGGGCGTGATCGAGCTGTCGGACGTGGTCAAGCACGGCATGCGCGAGAAGTTCGCGCAGCTGCGGGCGATGGGCATCCGCACGGTGATGATCACCGGTGACAACCCGCTGACCGCCGCCGCCATCGCTGCCGAGGCCGGTGTGGACGACTACATCGCCGAAGCGCGGCCGGAAGACAAGCTGGCGCGCATCCGCCAGGAGCAGGCCGGTGGCCGCCTGGTGGCGATGGTCGGCGACGGTACCAACGACGCCCCGGCGCTGGCCCAGGCCGACATCGGCCTGGCGATGAACTCCGGCACGCAGGCGGCGAAAGAGGCCGGCAACATGGTCGACCTGGATTCGGACCCGGCCAAGCTGCTGGCGGTGGTGGAAGTGGGCAAGCAGCAGCTGATCACCCGCGGCGCGCTGACCACCTTCTCGCTGGCCAACGACGTCTCCAAGTACTTCGCGATCCTGCCGGCACTGTTCGCCGCTGCCGTTCCGACCATGGCCGCACTGAACGTGATGCAGCTGTCGAGCCCGCGCAACGCCGTGCTGGCGGCGCTGATCTTCAACGCCCTGGTGATTCCCGCCCTGATTCCGCTCGCCCTGCGTGGCGTGCGCTTCCGCCCGGCCACCGCAACGGCGCTGCTGCGCCGGAACATGCTGGTGTACGGCCTCGGCGGCGTGCTGCTGCCGTTCGCGGCAATCAAGGCGATCGACCTCCTTCTTGTCCTGGTATTCGGCGCATGAACCGTACTGTTTCCACTTCGTCTTCTCTTCCCCGCGAACAGAAAGCCGAGGCCCGCGTGGCCAGCCTGCAGGATGGCGCAAGCTGGCGCCCGGCGATCGGCCTGGGCCTGGCCACGCTGCTGCTGGCCGGCGCGGTCTACGCCGGTATCGCCACCGGTTTCGCCGGCCTGGCCTACCCGACACAGGCCGAGGGCAGCCTGCTGCGCGATGGCAACGGCCAGGTACGCGGCTCGGCATGGCTGTCGCAGCCGTTCACCGGTGACGGCTACTTCCAGGCGCGCCCGTCGGCCGCCAACTACGACCCGATGGCCGCGGCCGGTTCCAACATGGCGCGCAGCAACCCGTCACTGGCCGAGCGCGTCGCCGCCAGTACCGCTGCGGTGGCTGCGCGCGAAGGTGTCGCGCCGGCGCAGGTGCCGGCGGATCTGGTCACCCAGTCTGGTGGTGGCCTCGATCCGCAACTGTCGCCGGCCGCGGCGCAGCTGCAGGTGGCACGCGTAGCGCGTGCCCGTGGCCTGCCGGTAGAGCAGGTGCAGGCGCTGGTGCAGGCGCATACCGAAGGGCGCCAGTGGGGCCTGTTCGGCCAGCCGCGGGTGAACGTGGTGACGCTCAACTTCGCGCTGGACCATGCGGCCAAGGCACCGTGATGCCGGCCTGCACCGGCTGCGCGCACAATGGCGGCCATGACAGCGGCACCCATGACTGATGCGCGAACCCGCCAGGCCGATGCCCTGGTCGAAGGCCTGCAACGCGAAGCCGGCGGCAAGCTGACCGTGTTCCTCGGCGCGGCGCCGGGCGTGGGCAAGACCTACACCATGCTGACCCGCGCGCAGGAACAGCTGCGCCGTGGTGTCGATCTGGTGGTCGGGCTGGTGGAAACCCACGGCCGCGCCGATACCCAGGCGCTGCTGGAGGGCCTGCCGCAGCTGTCGCTGAAAGCGGTGGCCTACCACGGCCACACCCTGCAGGAGATGGACCTGGATGCCGTGCTCGCGCGGCACCCAGCGCTGGTACTGGTGGATGAACTGGCCCATCGCAACGCGCCGGGCAGCCGCCATGAGCGCCGCTGGCAGGACGTGATGGAGCTGCTGGACGCCGGCATTGACGTCTGGACCACGGTCAACATCCAGCATCTGGAAAGCCTCAACGATGTGGTGATGCGCATCACCGGCGTACGCGTCAGCGAGACCGTGCCGGACGGTGTGCTCGACCGACTGCACGACATCGTGCTGGTGGACCTGCCGCCGCGCGAACTGATCGCGCGCCTGCAGCAGGGCAAGGTCTATGTGCCCGAACAGGCCGCACAGGCACTGCAGGCGTTCTTCTCACCGGCCAACCTGACCGCGCTGCGCGAACTGGCGATGCAGGAGGCCGCCGACCGCGTCGACAGCAGCCTGCGCGAAACCCGCGCCGCGCGTGGCGAAGGCAATCTGCCCCTGCGTCGCGGCGTTCTGGTGGCCATTGATGGCGGCGGCCAGAGCGAATACCTGGTGCGTGTGGCGCGGCGCATCGCAGAGCGCCGTGACGCGCCGTGGACGGTAGTGACCGTGCAGGGCCGGCGCCAGGACGAGGCGACCCGGCGCGAGATCGATGCGGCCTTTGCGCTGGCAAGGCGGCTGGGCGGCGACGCCGAACTGCTGCATGGATCGAGCATCGCCGATGCCCTGCTCGACCATGCCGCACACAACGGCGTGTCGACCCTGGTGCTGGGCCGGACCCGCGAACGTCCACTGGCACGGATGTTCAACCGCACCCTGACCCAGCAGCTGATCCAGCGTGGCGCACATTACGAGATCACCATCATCAGCACACCGCAGGCACGCGCACGCTCGCGCCGCGAGAGCCTGCTGCCGCCAATGCGCGGTATCAGTCATGAACCGGCACAAGCCCTGATCGCTACCGCGCTGGCCTGTGCGGTGGCGTGGCTGGCCGAACACTGGGTGGGCATGGCCGACCTGTCGATGGTGTTCATCGTCGCGGTGGTGCTGGTGGCGGCGCGCACCCGCGCCAGCGTGGCGGTGATGGCGGCGATCCTGTGCTTCCTGGCCTACAACTTCCTGTTCATCGCGCCACGCTTCACCTTCGCCATCGGCGCGCGCCAGGGCGTGATCACCGTGTTCCTGTTCCTGGCCGCCGCGCTGGTGGCCGGACGCCTGGCCTCGCGCCTGCGCATGCAGGTGATCGCGCTGCGTGCCGCCAACCGCCATGCGCGTGCGCGCCAGCAGTTGGGCCGCCAGCTGGCCAGTGCCGCCGGCAACGGAGAGGTGGCGCAGGCGGGTCGGCATGCACTGGAACAGGCCATGGACGTGCCGGCGTGGCTGCGGATCGGCGCCGATACCGCAACCGGTGGCCGGAGCCAGCCTGGCGATACCGATCTGGCCGCCGCCGACTGGGCGCTGCGCCACGGCCAGCCCAGCGGCCGCTTCACCGACACTCTGGCCGGCGCGCAATGGTGGTTCCTGCCGCTGCTGGATGGCGAAGACCGCGCGATCGGCGTGGCCGGCCTGTACCTGCCCGGCGCGCAGGCGCGCCTGCTGCCCGAGCAGCGGCAGCTGGCCGAAGCGATGGTGGATGACATCGCGCAGGCCGCGCTGCGCACGCGGCTGGTGGCCGAACTGGAACAGGCCCACGTCAGCAACGAGACCGAGCGATTGCGCTCGGCCCTGCTCTCTTCGGTATCGCACGATCTGCGCTCGCCGCTGGCGGCGATGATCGGTTCGGCCGACAGCCTGGCCAGCTACGGTACGGCGATGGATACAGCCGATCGCCGTGCCCTGCTGGACACCATCCTGGTCGAGGGCGAACGGCTGGACCGCTACATCCAGAACCTGCTGGACATGACCCGCCTCGGCCACGAAGGATTGAAGATCAACCGCGACTGGATCGGCGTGGACGAACTGATCGGCTCGGCGGCGCGGCGCCTGCAGCGCTACCAGCCCAAGGTACGGCTGGAGCTGGATATTCCCTCCACGCTGGCGCCGATCTGGGTGCACCCGGCGCTGGTCGAGCAGGCCGTGTTCAATGTGATGGAAAACGCGGCCAAGTTCTCGCCGCCCGATGCCGCCGTGCAGGTGCAGGCGCGCGAGCTGGACGGCCAGCTGCGCATCGACGTGATCGATGCCGGCCCCGGCATTCCCGATGACGAGCGTGCGCGCATCTTCGACATGTTCTACAGCGTCGAGCGCGGCGACCGCGGCCGCCACGGCACCGGCCTGGGCCTGACCATCTGCCAGGGCATGATCGGCGCGCATGGCGGCAGCGTGCAGGCGCTGCCCGGACGCGACGGTCGCGGTACCCTGATCCGCATCAGCCTGCCCCTGCTCAAGCCAGCCTCCCACGATGAGCCCGACCCCGATTGATGCCAGCGTGCCGGCCGCGCGCGTGCTGGTGATCGATGATGAAACCCAGATCCGCCGGTTCCTGGATATCAGCCTGCGCGCGCAGGGCTACCAGGTACGGCAGGCCGCGACCGGCCAGGAAGGCCTGGAGATGGCCGCCAGCGAAGACATGGACCTGGTGATCCTGGACATCGGCCTGCCGGACATGGAAGGCCACGAGGTGCTGGAGCAGCTGCGGCAATGGAGCCAGGTGCCGGTGATCATGCTGACCGTTCGCGCCGGCGAAACCGAGAAGGTGCGGGCGCTGGACAACGGCGCCAACGACTACGTGACCAAACCCTTCGGTACCCAGGAGCTGATGGCGCGGGTACGGGCGCTGCTGCGCACGCGCAGCGTGCCCAGCGACGGCACCCCGCCGGTGTTCGACGATGGCCATCTGCATGTGGACCTGGTGCGCCGTGAAGTGGCACTCGATGGTGAACCGGTGGCGCTGACCCGCAAGGAATACGCGCTGCTGTCGCTGCTGCTGCGCAATGCCGGGCGCGTGGTGACCCAGCCGCAGATCCTGCAGGAGATCTGGGGGCCGACCCACCAGCACGACACCCATTACCTGCGCATCCTGGTCGGCAAGCTGCGGCACAAGCTGGGTGATTCGGCGCTGGATTCGCGCTACCTGTTCACCGAACCGGGCGTGGGGCTGCGGTTCAAGGGGTGAGGGTGTGTCGACCAAGGTCGACACCTACCAACAGCTCCAGGACATTGTCAGGGGTGGGGCGGTGTCGGAGTGCGGGGTGTCAGCCGCATGGATGCGGCTGCCAAGCTTACAGGGACGTACTTGCTGCGTCCCCGCACTCCGACACCGCCCCGCCATCCCACGGATAGCCGGCCTTTGACGTTGACGTTGATTCGGCGGGTGCCGGGCGCAGCCCGGCCCCACCTCAGAACCCCAGCGGGGTCTCGCCCAGCACCGGTTGCAGCTGGCTGCGGAACAGCGCTTGGATGCGTTCCAGTGCCGCCTCGTCGTTGCCCTCGAAGCGCAGCACCAGCACCGGCGTGGTATTGGAGGCACGCACCAGGCCCCAGCCATCGGGGAAGTCCACACGCAGGCCGTCGATGGTCGACAGGCGGCCGCCCACATACGGGTTGTCCGGCGACTGCGCCGCCGCCACCAGCATCGCCACCAGCGCATGTGGCGTACCGTCGGCCACCGGCACCTTCAGTTCCGGCGTGGCCACCATCTCCGGCAGCTCTGCCAGTACCTCATCCGGGGTCTCCTCGCGCTGGGCCAGGATCTCCAGCAGGCGCGCCGCCGCATACAGGCCATCGTCGAAACCGAACCAGCGCTCCTTGAAGAAGAAGTGGCCGCTCATCTCGCCGGCCAGCTCGGCGTCGGTCTCGCGCATCTTCGCCTTCATCAGCGAATGCCCGGTCTTCCACATCAGCGGACTGCCACCATTGCGCAGCACGTGGTCGGACAGCTTGCCGGTGCACTTCACGTCGTAGATCACCATCGCGCCGGGGTTGCGCATCAGCACATCGGCGGCAAACAGCATCAGCAGGCGGTCGGCATAGATGATCCTGCCTTCGCCGGTGACCACGCCCAGCCGGTCGCCATCGCCATCGAAGGCGACGCCGAGGTCGGCGCCGAAGCGCTTGACCGTCTGCACCAGGTCTTCCAGGTTGGCCGGTTCGCTCGGGTCGGGATGATGGTTGGGGAAGGTACCGTCGACATCGCAGTACAGCGGAATGACTTCAGCACCGATCGCTTCCAGCAGCTGCGGTGCGAGCGCACCGGCGACGCCGTTGCCGGCATCGGCCACGACCTTCAACGGGCGGTCCAGCTGCACGTCGTCGGCGATGCGCTGGATGTAGTCGGCACTGACATCGCGCTGCTGGTAATCGCCCGGCTCGGCGGTCTGTACCAGGCGGCCTTCGATGATGCGCTGGTAGAGATCGGTGATGGCGTCGCCGGACAGCGTCTCGCCGCCGATGACCACCTTGAAGCCGTTGTACTCGGGCGGGTTATGACTGCCAGTGACCGCCACGCAGGTGCCGGTGCGCAGATGGAAGGCGGCGTAGTACACGACCGGGGTCGGTGCCAGGCCGATGTCGATCACCGCGCAACCGGCGCGCCTCAGACCCTCGGCCAACCCTGCGGCCAGTTCCGGGCCGGACAGGCGGCCGTCGCGGCCGATCACCACCTCGCGCAGCCCCTGCTCCAGTGCCACGGTACCGATGGCCTGGCCGATCAGCGCCGCCGTCTTCGGCGTCAGTTGGCTGCCCACCACACCGCGAATGTCGTAGGCGCGGAAGATACCGGCCGCCAGTTCCTCGGCCGGAACCGGCGGCGGGGGCGGCGGTGCACTTTCAGTTGTGCTGGCCTCGGCCACCGGCGGCGGCGCCATCTGCAGGCTCTCGCTCAGGGTCGGGCCATGATCCGCTTCCGCCACGGCCGCACGGCGCGGCAGCGGCAGCGTCTTCGGCAGGCGGCCGCGACCCACCACCAGCAGCACGGCGATGAACGCCAGCAGCAGCGCGACGATGGCGCTGGCCAGCGAACCCAGGCCCAGCGGACCGGGTTCGACATTGGGTACCGCCGCCACCAGCCGCAACGGCGTACCCGGAATCGGCCGCGCCAATGCTTCGGCACTTTCGGCCAGGCTGGCATCGCCCTGGGCGACGAGGTCATGCGCGCCCTGGCGCAGGCCAAGGAAACCGGCCGATGGCGCACTCACCTGGTCCAGCGGCGAGGTCAGTCGCAGCAATGGCTGGCGCACGTAGAGCACTGCCGGGCCCAGGCTGCCCAGCGGCACCGGTGCCGCCAGGCCAAGACGATTGCCCCCCCCATCGCGGACCACGCGCAGGCTGGGGCCGGTGTCGGCCAATGCGGCTTCCAGCAGTGCCAACCGGGCATAGCCGAAGGTCGCCGGGTCGGCATAGGCGTTGGCCAGATCGGCGGTCAGCACTTCGGCATGCTCGACGCCGGTCCAGCTCTCGCGGACCGCGAGTGCCGCCGCAGCGGCATCGCCGGCCTGCAGCGCCTGCTGCACGCGCTCGTTCTTCAGCTGCTGCTGCAGCTGCTTCAGCTGGCCGGCAGCGGCCTCCTGCAGGCCTTGCACGGCCTGGTCACGCGCAGCTTCCAGCGCCTGGCCGTTGGCCTCCTGGCGCCATTGCTGCACCGCGCTCCATCCGAACCAGCCAGCCAGCAGAACCAGCAGCACCCCCAGTAGTGGCGCACTGCGTCCCAACGACCGTCCCCGCTGTCCTTCCCCGATGCCGCTCATCGATGTCCCCTGTCAACGCACCCCGGTATGGCCGAATCCACCCGTTCCCCGCACGCTGTCGGTGAAAGTATCCACCACCTGCAGGCTGACGCGGGCAATCGGCACGACCACCAGCTGCGCGATGCGATCGCCCGGCTCGATGGTGAAGGCCTCGCGGCCACGGTTCCAGACACTGATCAGCAGCGGGCCCTGGTAATCGGCGTCGATCAGGCCGGTGCCGTTGCCGAGCACGATGCCGTGGCGGTGACCCAGCCCGGAACGCGGCAGGATCACCGCGCACAGGTTCGGATCGGCGATATGGATGGCCAGGCCGCTGGGCACCAGCGCGGTGTCGCCCGGCTGCAGGGTCAGCGCGGTATCCAGCGCCGCGCGCAGGTCCATGCCGGCGCTGGCTTCGGTGGCGTAGGCCGGCAGCGGCCAGCTGTCGCCGAAGCGCGGATCGAGCAGCTTGACCTGCAGCGGTTGGGAAGTGAAAACCTGGGTCATGCCTGGAGTCTCCGCGCGATCAGCGCCAGCAGTTGTTCGGCCAGCTCGCGCTTGGAGGTGGCCGGGAATACCTGTTCACCGTCCTGCCAGAAGGCAGTGGCGGCGTTGTTGTCGCTCTCGAAACCGCCGCCGCTGATGCCGACCTGGTTGGCGATCACCAGGTCCAGGCGCTTGTCGACCAGCTTGCCACGCGCGTACTTCTCCACGTCGTGGGTTTCGGCGGCAAAGCCGACCACCAGCTTCAGCGACTGCGTCTGCGCGGCGACTTCGGCCAGGATATCCGGCGTGCGCACCAGCTCGATCACCAGCGACTGGCTGTCGGCGGTCTTCTTCAGCTTCTGCGCAGCCACTTGGCGCGGTGTGTAGTCGGACACCGCGGCGGCACCGATATAGATGTCGGCCGGCAGCGACTTCAGCACGGCATCACGCATCTGCGCGGCCGAGCGCACGTCCACGCGCTGCACGCCGGGCGGCGTCGGCAGCTGCACCGGGCCGCTGACCAGCACCACCTGGGCGCCCATCGTCGCGGCGGCCGCGGCCAGGGCAAAGCCCATCTTGCCGCTGCTGCGGTTGCCGACGTAGCGCACCGGATCGATGTCTTCATAGGTCGGGCCAGCGCTGATCAGCAGGCGCAGGCCCTGCAGCGCGCGGGTTTCCGGTGCGGCAGCCGCCGCCGTGGTACTGCCATTGGCGGCCAGCGCGGCGACGATGTCGCCGGGCTCGGCCAGACGGCCGGGACCGGATTCGCCCTCGGCCAGCGGACCGTCGACCGGGCCGATCACCTGCGCGCCGCGCTGGCGCAGCAGGGCGATGTTGGCCTGGGTGGCCGGATGCAGCCACATGCGGTGGTTCATCGCCGGGCAGATCGTCAACGGCGCGGTGCTGGCCAGGCACAACGTGCTGACCAGGTCATCGGCATGGCCCTGCGCCAGCCGGGCCAGCAGATCGGCGGTCCCCGGGGCGACCACGATGCGGTCTGCCCAGCGGGCCAGCTCGATGTGGCCCATGGCCTGTTCGGCGGCGCTGTCCCACAGCGTGGTGCGGGTCGGCTGCCCGGACAGGGCCTGGAAACTGAGCGGAGTGACGAACTGCTGGGCACCGGCGGTCATCGCCACCTGCACCTGGGCACCGGCGTCGCGCAGGCGCCGCACCAGTTCCAGCGCCTTGTACGCCGCGATCCCGCCTCCGACACACAACAGCAGTTTCTGACCTTCCAGCGCGCGCGCCGGCGCGGGGGAAGCGTTGGGGGAGTCAGCCACCTGGAATTCCTGTGCAAACGAGGGCGCTAGCTTACCCGATGGCCGGTAATGTCCCGGTACAGGGCGCACATAGCGGGCGGCTATCAGCAGATGGAATCCGCCTGCGTTGACCCGGGATTCACCCGGTAACAGTTTCGGACCTTTCCTATACCCCTACGTCTCTGTGCTTTTGCAGAATCAGGCATTGGCTGCCGCCCGCCGTGGCCTGTTCGACCTTCGAGGAGCCTCGTGCATCCACGCATCATCATCGCCGACGACCATCCCGTGGTCTTGCATGGCATCCGTGTCGTGCTGCAGACCCACCTGATGGACATCGTCGGCAGTGCGCGTGACGGCGCCCAGCTGCTGGAGCTGGTGGACCAGCACGACTGCGATGCGGTGCTGACCGACCTCTCGATGCCGGGTGCCGGCCCGGACGGTCCGGAGCTGATCGACGCGCTGCGCATGCGCCGCCCTGGCCTGCCGGTGGTGGTGCTGACCGGCGCCCGTCATCCCGGCCTGCTGGACGGACTGCTGCGGGAGGGCATCAGTGGCCTGGTCGACAAGTGCGCCGATTTCGCCGAACTGCCCCAGGCGCTGAACGCCGCGATGGCGGGGCAGGTATTCGTCTCCCAGCAGCTGCGCCACCACCTGCAGGCACGCGACCTGCTGTTTCCGCGCGAGCCGGCGCCGCTGTCGGCACGCGAGCAGGAAGTGCTGGAGCTGCTGGCGGCCGGTCTCAACGTGAACCAGGTCGCCGAGCGCTGTGGGCGCAGCCCGAAGACCATCAGCCGGCAGAAGGCCGAAGCCAAGCGCAAGCTGGGCCTGCAGAACAACCAGGAACTGTTCGACTACCTGCAGACCCGGCGCGACTGAGGCATCGACCGACCCGGGCCCGCGGCAAGCCCCGATGGGAGATGCCGCCGAAGCTGGCGATGATGCAGGCATGCCCATCCACGACTGGCCCGAACAGGAACGCCCCCGCGAGAAGCTGATCGCGCGCGGGCCCACGTCACTTTCCGACGCCGAGCTGCTGGCCCTGTTTCTCGGCTCCGGGTTCGGTGGCCGCGATGCCGTGCAGACCGCGCGCGACCTGCTGCAGGCGCATGGCCCGTTACGGGTGCTGCTCGATCGCCCCGCACGGGAGCTGGCGCGCCTGCCCGGGCTGGGTCCGGCGCGCAGCTGTACCCTGGTTGCTGGGCTGGAACTGGCCCACCGCTACCTGGCCGCCGAGCTGGAACACGGCGAAGCGGTCGGCAACAACCCGGCCGCGGTCGGACGCTATCTGCAGCACCGCCTGCGGGGGCAGGCACGGGAGATCTTCATGGCCCTGTTCCTGGACAATCGCCACCGCCTGATCGCCTGCGAGGAACTGTTCCACGGCACCATCAACGCCGCACCGGTCTACCCCCGCGAAGTGGTGCGGCGCGCCCTGCTGCACAACGCAGCGGCGGTGATCCTCAGCCACAACCACCCTTCCGGCGACCCGGAACCCTCCAGCGCCGATACCCGCATCACCGACGAACTGCAGCAGGCGCTGGCGATGGTGGACGTGCGCCTGCTGGACCACTTCGTGGTGGGCGAGGGCCGTCCCGTTTCATTTGCTGAACGGGGACTTCTGTCCGCGCCCCAGCCGCGCCTGTTCGGCTGAGCACGGCCCCTTCAGGCGCCATCGGCCGCCCCCACAGGCATGTTCTGGTCAGCGTGGGCGCGGGTATCTGCGCTAAAATGGGCGATTCCGCCGCTCATTCTCACAGCAGGCCTCGTGAAAAATCTCCTCCGCGCCCTGATCAGCCAAGGCATCGAAGCCTTGCGCGCCAATGGCACCCTGCCCGCCGACTCCCTGCCGCCGGACTTCGTGGTCGAGCGCCCGAAGACCCGCGACCACGGCGACTTCGCCACCAACGCCGCGATGCTGCTGGCCAAGGCCGCGCGCAGCAATCCGCGCGCACTGGCACAGGCATTGGTCGAGGCGCTGCCGCGCAGCGAGGACGTCAGCAAGGTCGAGATCGCCGGCCCCGGCTTCATCAACTTCCACCTGGCCCCGGCCGCGTACCAGCGCGAAGCCGCCTCGGTCATCAAGGAAGCCCACGACTACGGCCGCAATCTGTCCGGCAATGGCCGCACGGTGGGCGTGGAGTACGTATCAGCCAACCCGACCGGCCCGCTGCATGTCGGCCATGGCCGCGCGGCGGCGATCGGCGACTGCGTGGCGCGCGTGCTCGACGCCAACGGCTGGAACGCCAAGCGTGAGTTCTACTACAACGACGCCGGCGTGCAGATCGAGAACCTGGCGCTGTCCACCCAGGCGCGGATCAAGGGCATCGCGCCGGACCAGGACGGCTGGCCGGAAGGTGGCTACCGCGGCGAATACATCGCCGACGTCGCCCGCGCCTACATGGCCGGCGCCAGCGTCGACCTGGAAGGCAGCACCGTGGTCGGCGCCAAGGACCCGGACGACATGCAGGCGATCCGCCGGTTTGCGGTGGCCTACCTGCGCAACGAGCAGAACCTGGACCTGGCCGCGTTCGGCGTCGACTTCGACATCTATTTCCTGGAAAGCTCGCTGTACGCCGACGGCAAGGTAGCCGAAGCGGTGGCCAAGCTGCAGGCGTCGGGTCATACCTATGAAGAAGGTGGCGCGCTGTGGCTGCGCAGCACCGACTTCGGTGACGACAAGGACCGCGTGATGCGCAAGTCCGACGGCACCTTCACCTACTTCGTGCCGGACGTGGCCTACCACCTGTCCAAGTGGCAGCGCGGCTACGAGCGCGCGATCACCGAACTGGGTGCCGACCACCACGGCTCGCTGGCGCGCGTGCGCGCCGGCCTGCAGGCGATGGAAGTGGGCATTCCGCAGGGCTGGCCGGAATACGTGCTGCACCAGATGGTCACCGTCATGCGTGGCGGCGAGGAAGTGAAGCTGTCCAAGCGTGCCGGCAGCTACTTCACCCTGCGCGACCTGATCGAGGAAGCCGGCCGCGATGCCACCCGCTGGTTCCTGATCGCGCGCAAGCCCGATTCGCAGCTGACCTTCGACATCGACCTGGCCCGCCAGCAGAGCAACGACAACCCGGTGTTCTACGTGCAGTACGCGCACGCCCGCGTCTGCAGCCTGCTGCGCCAGGCGCAGGAGAAGGGCCTGGTGTACGAACAGGGCAACGGCCTGGCCAACCTCGGCCGCCTGGCCGACGACGCTTCGCTGCTGCTGATGAACGAGATCTCGCGGTACCCGGAAGTGGTGGAGGCGGCCGGCGTGGCGCTGGAACCGCATCTGGTGGCGCAGTACCTGCGTGAATTGGCGCACGCGTTCCACACGTGGTATCACGGGACGCCGGTGCTGGTGGATGACGCCGCCGACCGCAACGCCAAGCTGACCCTGGCCTGCGCCGCGCGCCAGGTGCTGGCCAACGGCCTCGAACTCCTGGGCGTCAGCGCCCCGGAAAAAATGTAAGCATCAGGAGACGCAGTACACATGGCAGCACGACGCGGCAAAAACCAGGCACGACGCAACAGCAGCAGCCAGGGAACACCCGGATGGGTGTGGCTGGTCGCTGGCGTGGCGATTGCAGCCGTGGTGTTCCTGGCGGCGCCGAACCTGTTCAAGGGCGAAGGCGATGGCTTCCTTCGCGCCGGTCCGCAGCCGAACCCGAACGCGCAGCCGGCCCCGGTCGCGGATGCCGACAGCGATGTTGGCGCCCAGCCGGCCGCGCAGCCGGCCACGCCGAAGCCGGCCGAACCGGAGAAGCCGGCCGCCACCCAGTACGACTTCTACACCCTGCTGCCGGGCAAGGAAGTTGAAATGTCCGACGCCGAACTGGCCGCCAGCGCGCGTGCCGAAGACCAGCGCCGGGCCAAGGCCGAAGCGCAGCGCGCGCAGGCGGCTTTGGAAGGCAAGCCGGTTCCGGCCGCCGCCGCTGCACCAGCACCAGCACCGACAGCAACCGCCAGCGTGGCCAGCACCGCACCGGTAACCGCCACCAGCCGTCCGCTGCCGGCACCGCTGAGCGAACGCCCGGCTGCGGCAACGCCTCCGGCCAGCACGCCGACGGCGTCGACCAGCGCCGCCGCCGCCACTCCGGCAGCGCGCGCGGAAACCCCGCCGACCGCGGCCAGTACCCCGGCCGCTGCTGCGCCGGCCGCCGCCGACAACGCCCGCTACATCCTGCAGGCGGGTGCGTTCGGTGCCTCCGGCGATGCCGAAGCGACCAAGGCCAAGCTGGCGATGATGGGCCTGGCGGCACGCGTGGAATCGGCGCAGATCAACGGCAAGACCGTGTACCGCGTGCGCATGGGGCCGTATGGCAGTGCCGGCGAGTTGTCCGAAGCCAAGCAGAAGCTGGACGGCACCGGCCTGCAGGCGATGGCGATCAAGGCGCAGTAAGCCTGCGGCTGTGAACGAAAAAGCCGGGCATTGCCCGGCTTTTTCGTTTCTGTAGAGCCGAGCCATGCTCGGCTGAATCCAGACGAAGCCGAGCATAGGCTCGGCTCTACAGGACCCGCGAAGCAGGTCAGCCTTCGCGGGCGACCTGGAAACCGGCGAAGGACTGGCTGACCGGCATCAGTTCAAGGCGATTGATGTTCAGGTGCGGCGGCAGGCTGGCTACCCAGAAGATCTGTTCGGCGATGTCTTCGGCGGTCATCGGGTTGGCGCCGGTATAGAGCTTGTCCGACGCCGCCTGGTCGCCATGGGTACGCACCACCGTGAACTCGGTTTCGGCCATGCCCGGCTCGATCGTGGTCACGCGCACGCCGGTGCCATGCAGGTCCGAACGCAGGCCCAGCGAGAACTGGCTGACGAAGGCCTTGGTACCACCGTAGGCGTTGCCGCCCGGATACGGGTAGACGCCGGCCACCGAGGAAATGTTGATGATCGCGCCCTTGCGCTCCACCAGCTGCGGCAGCAGGCGATGGGTCAGGGTCACCAGCGCGGTGATGTTGGTGTCGATCATCGTGATCCAGTCCGACAGCCTGGCGCTCTGTGCCGGCGCGGTGCCCTGCGCCAGGCCGGCATTGTTGACCAGCAGATCGATCTCGCCGAAGGCCGGCGGCAGTGCCAGCAACGCGGCTTCCATCGCCACCGGATCGCGGATGTCGAAGGCAGCCGCGTGCACCACGTCCTTGCCGTAGCGCTCGACCAGCGGCTGCAGGCGTTCACCGCGGCGGCCGGTGGCGATCACCTTCCAGCCCGCCTGGGCGAAGCGGTGGACGGCGGCGGCGCCGAAGCCGGACGTGGCGCCGGTAATCAGGACAGTGCGGGTCATCAGGCAACTCCAGGGGGGGAAAACCGGACGCCCATTCTGGCACCGTCGGCCGGCCCCTGCGTTGCCGATGCCGGCTGACCACGCCCGAGGCGTGCGCGGCTCAGCGCACGCGGAATACCCGGGCCTTGGGCAGGTCTTCGTCGACCTGCAAGAACCAGCGCCCGGAAATTCCTGGAACAACGGCGATCTGCGGCGACTGCAGCACCTTGCGCAGCTTCATCTGCCCCTTCATCACCTGCCATTGCTGGCCGTTATCAAGGGTGAACAGCGTGCCGGGCTGCCAGCCTGCGACCTCTCCGACCACGCGTGCATTGACCGGTCCTTCTTCCAGGCCCAAGTGCATTGCTGCCGGTGCCGGCACATTGGCAGGCAGCGGCGCAGCGGCGGGGGCCACCGCTGCCGTCGGCCCGGTGGCCGCGCGCTCGGCCTCGCGCAGTACCCGGTTCAGTGCCTGCAACTGCGCCGGACTGAGCCCGACCTCGGCCAGTTGGGATGCACTGAGGCGCCGCTCGACGGGTACGAAGCGGTCCTGGGCGAAGGCAGCGAAGCTGCTGGCGAGCAGCAGTGCGGAAAACAGATACCGGCGCATGCAAGGGTCCCAGCGAACGAGTGCCCACGATGCTGCAGTTCGATGACAATCCGGTGACACGCCAGGGGCCGCTACAATTGGGCCATGATCAACAACGATGTCCTGCGCAGCGTGCGCTACTCCCTGGACCTGGGCGACCACCACGTGGTGACCCTGTGCCAGATGGCCGACCCGGCCTTCGCCGTGGATCCCGAGCAGGTCAAGGCCTGGCTGCGCCGCGAGGACGAAGCCGGTTTCGAGGCGATGAGCGACAGCGCGCTGGCGCACTTCCTCGATGGCCTGATCGTGCACCTGCGCGGTCGCGACGAGAGCCAGCCGCAGCGTGCGGTGGAAACCCGCATCGACAACAACCTGGTGCTGAAGAAGCTGCGCGTGGCGTTCCAGCTGCGCGACGTCGATCTGATGGAGATCTTCGCCAGCGCCGGTTTCAACGTGTCCAAGTCGGAAGTGGGCGCGCTGTTCCGCCAGCCCGGCCACACCAACTACCGGCGTTGCCTGGACCAGATGCTGCGCAATTTCCTCAAGGGCCTGAGCCTGCGCCTGCGCGGCTGAGCACGGCCTCGACGAACACCCGCGCCGCCGGTGTCGGCAGCCGCTGCCAGACCAGGTGCACGCGGCGGGTCGGGGTCGGCTGCAGCGGAATCCGCACCACGCCTTCAAAGCCTTCGGCGATCAACGCCGGCACGATGCCGACCGCCAGCCCATGGCGGACGAAGCGTTCGACCAGCTCCATCAGATTGACCTCGAAACGCACGGTGTGCGGCAGGCCAGCGGCGGCGAAGGCATCGTCGGTCTGCCGCCGCGCACCAGTGCCGCGCGGGAAGTCGACCAGCGCCTCGTCCTGCAATTCGGTCAATGGCAGCCGCTTGCGCCGGGCCAAGCGGTGCGACGGCGCCAGCACCGCCACCAGGTCTTCTTCCTGCAGCATCTGGTGGCAGACCCCGTCCAGGCCGGCCGAGGGTGACAACCCGACCAGCGCCACATCCAGGTCGCGCGACTGCACCTGCGCGATCAGGTCCTCGCTCTTGTCCACCCGCAATTGGAATTCCACCTGCGGGTGCACCTGCTGGAAGGCGGCCAGCATCGCCACCACGTCGATGCCGGTCAGCGAGGAAATCTGCCCGATCGCCAGCAGCCCGCGCACCTCGCCACTCACCGCCGCCACGTCGGCACGCAGATGGCGCAGGCTGGCCAAGGCCTGCCGCGCATGCACCAGCATGGCCTCACCGGCGGCGGTGGCCCGCACCTGGCGCGGCAGGCGTTCAAACAGCGGCGTGCCCAGTTCCTGCTCCAGTGCGGCGATCTGGTGGCTGAGTGCAGACTGCACCACATGGCAGCGTTCGGCGGCGCGGGTGAAGTTGCCTTCCTCGGCCAGGGCGACGGCAAACTCGAGCTGCTTGAGGTTCACCCTGCTATCTCGTTTCCAGATGACAGGGATGATGATGATTCATTTCCATCATCGCTGCAGCAGGCGGACACTGTGCACCCCGCTTCTCTGGAACACCGCGTGAGTCAGTCCCTCCCCCCTCTGCACCGCTGGCAGGTGCTGCTGATGTCGGTGGCTACCGGCGTGGCCGTGGCCAGCAACTACTATGCGCAGCCGCTGCTGCACACCATTGCCGATGCCTTCGGTGTGCCGTTCGGCCAGGTTGGCATGGTGGTTACTGCCGCACAGCTGAGCTATGCCGCCGGACTGATCCTGCTGGTGCCACTGGGAGACCTGTTCGAACGCCGCCGCCTGATCGTGGTAATGAGCCTGCTGTCGGCGGGCGGGTTGGTGATCAGTGCCTGTGCGCCGTCGCTGACCTGGCTGCTGGTGGGCACCGCGATCACCGGCCTGTTCTCGGTGGTGGCCCAGGTGCTGGTGCCGTTCGCCGCCACGCTGGCGGCGCCCGAGCATCGTGGTCGCGTGGTCGGCACGTTGATGAGTGGCCTGCTGCTGGGCATCCTGCTGGCACGTACCGTGGCCGGCCTGCTTTCCAGCCTGGGCGACTGGCGCCTGGTGTACGCGATCGCCGCCGGCACCCTGGTACTGACCGCGCTGGCACTGCAGCGCGGCCTGCCGCGCTTCCACCACAGCGCCGGCCTTGGCTACTTCGCGTTGCTGCGCTCGATCGGTGTGCTGTTCGTACAGGAACCCGTGCTGCGCCAGCGCACGCTGCTTGGCGCCTGCAGCTTCGCCATGTTCGCGATCTTCTGGACGCCACTGGCGTTCCTGCTGGCACAACCGCCCTACGCCTACAGCGACGCCACCATCGGCCTTTTCGGACTGGTCGGCGCCGCCGGCACGCTGGCGGCTGGCCTGGCCGGCCGCATGTCCGACCGCGGGCAGACCGGCCGCGCCACCGCCATCGCGCTGGCGCTGTTGCTGCTCTCGTGGCTGCCACTGGGGCTGTCGGCACACTCGCTGCTGGCGCTGCTGGTCGGCGTAGTGGTGCTGGACCTGGCCGCGCAGCTGCTGCACGTCAGCAACCAGAACCTGATCTATGCACTGCAACCAGCCGCACGCAACCGCCTCAATGCCGGCTACATGACCGGCTACTTCATCGGCGGTTCGCTGGGGTCGCTGCTGTCGGCGCAGGTCTACCAGCGCTTTGGCTGGACCGGCGTCTGCGTGGCCGGTGCTGCGGTGGCCGTGCTGGCCCTGCTGCTGTGGCTGCCCGGCGCGCTGCGCGCGCGCCAGGCCTCGGTGGCCAGCTAGAAACTGCCCTGCAGTGCCAGCTCCCAACGCCCCCCGGCGTTGCCCGGAAACAGGCGCTTGGCCGCGCTGTCGGTGTCATGCACGGTGGCGCGCAGTTCCCATGCCGGGGTCAGCGAGGCGACGGCACTGAGCTGGCCATGCAGGTAATCCGGGCCCTGCGCGGTGGCCAGCCAGTACTGGCCCACCGCCGCTTCCAGGCGGAAGCGTTCACGCAGCGGCACCCGTACGCCGAGCTGGGCATAGGTGCCGCGATGGCCACCGGCCAGCGCGTCGCTGGAATGCGCGACCTGCAGCCAGGCACGCTGCTTCCAGGTCACGGTGGTATTGAGTTCGGTCCAGTCCAGCGCGCGGCCGGTGCCCGGATACATGTAGCGGGTCAGGTTGGCATCCAGTGTCCAGTCCGGGGCCAGCGCACCGGACCAGCCCGCCACCAGGTCGAACTCGCTGCGCGCGCCGTTGTCCGGCTTGAACGAAACGTTGGAGCCCCACACGCTGGCGTACCAACCCGATGGAATAGAAACCTTCGCGCCCGCCTGCACCGCCGGGTCGCCGTCGCTCTGCGAGCTGCCACGCCACACGTAGTCACTGGTCAACGCCGCACTGCCACTGACCTGCACCTGTGCCTGCGCGCTGCCGATCCCGAGCAGCCCTGCCAGGGCGGCCACCACCGCCGCCATCATCCCCTTGCTGTTCACTGCACTGTGTTCCTCGTCGAAGGCGGTCACGCCGCCGGGAACGCAGTGTCGAGGCGGTGGCCGTAACGGATCGAGGGTGCTGCCGGGCCCGTGGCGCAAATTCGGCGTAAATCCCGTGGATCGGGGCCACATGCCAGCAGCGCGGTATCATGGCGCCCTGTTTCCAGGAACCAACCGCGTGGACGCCATCCTGACCCCGGTATCGATCGGCGAGCTGATCGACAAGATCACCATTCTCGAGATCAAGGCCGAGCGCATCGACGATGCAGCCAAGCTGAGCAACGTGCGCACCGAGCTGGACGGCCTGCTGCCGTTGCTGCAGCAGCAGCTGCAGGCACAGCCGGCGCTGGCCGCGTTGAAGCAGCAGCTGAAGGCGATCAACGAGCGCATGTGGGACATCCAGGACCAGCTGCGCGACAAGGAAGCGGCCCAGGTGTTCGACGATGCCTTCATCCAGCTGGCACGCGGTGTCTATGGCACCAATGGCGAGCGCGTGCAGGTGAAGAACGAGATCAACCGCGTGGCCGGTTCGGCGCTGGTGGAAGAGAAACAGTACCAGGGCGAGTAAGCCCGCTCATCCGCATTCGAGCAGGTGCCGGATGCGGAACAGCTCACCATCGCTGTGGATGCCCAGCTTCTCGTAGGCGGTCCGCTTCTGCGTGCTGACCGTACTGGCCGTGCGCCCGAAGCGCCGCGCCACCTCCCCGGTGGTGCAGCCCTGCAGGACCAGCCGGAGCACCTCGCGCTCGCGTCGGCTCAAGGGCGTGAGCACCGGCGCCGGTGTGCGCCGCATGCGCGATCGGCTCAACTGCGTGCGCAACTCCGGGGGCACGAAGCGGCCGCCACGCGCCAGTACGTCAACTGCGCGCCGCAGCATCTCCGGCGTGGTTCCCTTGGACAGAAAGCCGCGCGCGCCGGCCTGCATCGCCATGGTCACCGTGCTGGCATTGCAGTGCGCAGACAGCACCAGCACCGGCAGCAGCGGCCAGCGCCGCGACAACAGCCGCAACAGGGCCAGGCCCTGTTCGGGTCCGCACGGCGCCAGCAGGTCGATCAGCAACAGGTCGATGCCATCCGGCTGGCGCTGCAGCAGATCGAGCAGATCACCTTCGCGGGTGAAGCTGCCACAGACCTGCACGCCACCGTGCTGGCAAAGCACCACCTCCACCCCCAGGCGCAGCACGGGATGCGGCGCCAGCATTGCCAGGCGGCGGGGCCGATCGAGGGGCCGATCGAGGGGCAGAGCGGGAACGGCAGGCGGCATCACATGGATCCGACGGTACGAAGTGCCCACCGTAGGCCCGCGCCGGGAGCAGCGGAATCCAATTTATTGCAACGCAGCAGTGGCCCCGGAATATGCTCAGCTGCGGTTTCGGGTCGTCAAAACGCAACAGGCCCGGCATAAGCCGGGCCTGTCGAGGCATCGTCAGCGCGCAGGCGCGCCGAGGTAGCTATTACCAGCTGAAACGCGGGCCGACGGTGTATTCCTTGTCGCCGTCGCGGTTCATCTTCAGCTCGCCATTGATGCCCCAGTTCTGGTTCAGCTTGACCTGGCCACCCAGGCGACCGTACCACTGGCCTTCCGGATTGATGCCGTGCTTCTTCGAGAAATCTTCGTAGCCGACCATGCCGTAGACTTCGGCGTGGGCACCGAAGGCGGTGCGGATACCCGCTTCAGCGCTGTAGCCGTTGAAGTCCAGGCCGTGCTTCTGGTCGCGCTTCTGGTAAGCAACGCGGGCAACGAAGTCGGTGGTCGGGGCGATTTCAACGTTGTAGCCGGCGCCGATCTTCCACTGGTCCAGCTTGATGTTGGTGTGGTCGATTTCCTGGCGGCTGTACTCACCGAAAGCGTGGAAGTTCGGCAGGAAGCCGTACGAACCCTTCACGCCCCAGCCGTCGGCCTTGAACGCGTCGATATCGGTCTTGGCGTAGTCGGCTTCGGCGTAGTTGTACGACAGGTTCTCAGCAGCCGAGGCGGTGAACGGCAGGGCAGCGGCCAGGGCCAGAGCAATCAGCGAATTCTTCATGGGGGTACACCTTTTACTTTCTTATGGTGTGCAGCAGCGCCAGGGCGCCATCGCATCGGGAATGTAAATTCTCCGTTATTCGCCACAACGCTCCCTGAAAACAGCGTTCTTCGCATTGCTGAATTTTTTGGCTTGATTCAGGCTGTCTCTGGCATACGCGCGCGGCGCGCGTGCATTTGTGGTTCGTCACCGACTGCAACAGGAGGTTGCCTTGCACGTTTCCGATCCGCTGCTGATGCCTGTTCGCGCCGCCCTCCTGGCCTGCGCCTCCCTGTTTCCGATCCATGCTGCGCACGCGCTGCAGGCGGCTGACTACCAGCGCGCCGAACGCGTGCATGACAGTCATCTGCGCGGTGCGCTGCGCAATGCATCGGTCCTGCCCCAGTGGCTGGCCGATGGGCGCTTCTGGTACGAACGCGAAGACACACAGGGCCGGCGCCAGGCGATACTGGTCGATCCAATCCAGGCTACGCGCCAGATCCTGTTCGAACCCGATGCGCTGGACGCCGCAGTTGCACCTCTGGGTGCCAGCGGGCCACGCCTGCGCTTGAACAACGTGCAGGTACTGGATGATGGCCTGCGCCTGCAGTTCAACGGCGAGGCGGAGATCAACTGCCAATGGCCACGCCTGCAGTGCACGGCCGCACAACAGGCGTTGCCGCCGGCTGATGCACTGCCGTCGCCCGGCGGTGATGCCTGGCTGCAGGTACGCGACCACAACCTGTGGCTGCAGCGCTCTGGAGCGGCGCCGCAGCGACTGACCCAGGGCGGTGAAGCTGGGCATGGCTATGGCGTACTGCCGGACTTCACCCTGCGCGGCATTCCACGCCGTCTGGGCCGGATGCCGGCACGACCGTTTGCGGTGAGCTGGTCACCCGATGGCCGTTACGCAGCCGGCATCCGCTACGACGAGCGCGCGCTGCAGGACTATCCCTATCTGGAAAGCAGCCCGACCCACAGCGCGCGGCCGCGCGTGCATACCGTGAAGCTGGGGGTACTGGGCGATGCACAGCAGGTATGCGACAGCCTGTATGTGATCGATATCCCCAGCGGCAGGCAGCATGACATCGCGCTGCCCGAGGGCTGGAACACGCTCAGTGAGGCCGGCATCCTGGGTTGGGACGGCGATCGGTTGTATGCCGTGATCGCGCACTTCGGCACGCCGCGCAGGCTGCGCCTGGTGGAGATCGATGCCAACAGCGGTGCATTGCGCACGGTTGTGGAAGAAGCCAGCGACACTCGCCTCCAGCTCAACGTGTATTCCTACAACCGGCCAGCGGTGGCCATCCTGCCCGGGCAGGACACCGCCGTGTGGTTCTCGCAGCGCGATGGCTGGGGCCATCTGTACCGGGTGCGCCTGTCCGATGGCAAGGTGCTGCGCCAGCTCACCCGCGGCAAATGGGTGGTGCGCGACCTGCTGGGTGTGGACGCTGCGGGTGGCTGGGCGTACTTCAGCGCCGGTGGCGTCGACGGTGGCGACCCCTACGTGCGCGGCCTGTACCGGGTATCGCTGCAGGGCGGTCCGATCCAGCGCCTGGCCGCCGATGGCAACGACCACATGGCCGATGCCGGTACCGGCGCGCTGTTCGGGGGGCGCGCTCCCCAGGCGCTGTCGCCTGGCGGTGGGTATCTGGTGGATACCGTTTCCCGTCTCGACCAGCCACCACGCACCGTGCTGCGGGCCAGCGATGACGGACGTGAAGTGATGGTGCTGGAAACAGCCGATGACAGCGCGATCGTTGCTGCCGGCTGGCGCGCACCACGGCGCGAACGGCTGCTGGCCGCCGATGGACGCACGCCGATCTTCGCCACCGTCTACCTGCCCCGCGACTATCGCGATGATGGCAGCTTCCCGGTGATCGACGCGATGTACGGTGGTTCCTTCATCAGCAATGCGCCGGTGACCTACGCCGAGGCGGTGTCTGCCCTGAATCCGGTATCCCGCGCCAGCCTGGCCGAACTCGGCTTCATGGTGGTCAGCATCGATGCGCGCGGCACCGGTGGCCGCAACAAGGCGTTCCATGACAGCAGCTTCCTGCGCGCCGCCGATGTGCAGCTGGATGACCATGTGGCTGCGCTGCGCCAGCTGGGCGAACGCTACCCGGGCATCGACCTGGAGCGGGTCGGCATCTACGGGCATTCGTTCGGCGGCTATAGTGCAGCGCGCGCCCTGCTGCGCTATCCCACGTTCTACAAGGTGGGCGTGGCCTCGGCTGGCAGCCACAATTTCCAGGGTATGTACGGCGGCGCCCTGCACGGCATGGACCGGCTGTTCGGTGGGGTGCTGCCGGCCACGCCCACTGCCGAAGGCGTGCCGGCGCCCTTTGCCGGGCTCGACAATGCGGCACTGGCCGGCAACCTGCGCGGGCATCTGCTGCTGGTCTATGGCGAACTGGACGAGAACGCGCCACCGGCGCTGACCCTGCAGCTGGCCGCCGCCCTGAACAAGGCCCAGCGCAGCTACGACCTGCTGTACCTGGCCCGGCAGGACCACGAACTGTTCCGCAACGACGCCACCTACACGCACCGCATGTGGGACTACTTCGTGCGCCACCTGGCCGGCCAGCAGCCACCGGATACGGTGCTGGCGCCGCTGCCCGGTGGCCCGGGCTGAACAGGCGCACACAGGGTGTCGATCCACGACGCCCTGGTTCGTCGGGTACTTGAAGGCCGTGCATGCGGCACGGTCCATCCGGAGGCAGGCAATGAGCTACATCGATGGTTTCGTCCTGGCGGTGCCCACCGCCAACAAGGAGAAGTTCCTCGCCCACGCACGCACAGGAGATCCCGTTTTCATCGAATACGGCGCGCTGCGCGTGGTCGAGTGCTGGGGCGATGACGTGCCGCACGGCAAGACCACCGACTTCTTCGGCGCAGTGAAAGCCACGCCGGACGAGACGGTGGTGTTTTCCTGGATCGAATGGCCGGACAAGCCGACCCGCGACGCCGGCATGAAGAAGATGATGGAAGACCCGCGGTTTGATCCTGCGAAGAATCCGATGCCGTTCGACGGCGCGCGGATGATCTACGGCGGCTTCGTGCCGCTCTACGAGCTGACGCGCTGAACCGGGCGGACGTGCTCAGCGCGCGTCCGTTTCATCGCTGGCAGACGCATGGCCGGCGCCCAGAGCGGCGCCGGCGCCGAGGCCGACACCCCCCATGCCAGCGCCCATTCCGCCACCGCCACCTCCTCCACCCGCACGACCGCCCTTGGCATCGCCCTCGTTGCGGCCCTTGCCGCCGCCACTGGCGCCACCCGGCCGGGTCGGCCCCTGCGGCGGTATCTGCAGGTCGGCCGGAATCGGCGCCAGATCCAGCGCTTCGCGCACGAAGTCGCGCAGCGAGACCACCAGTTCGTGGGTATGTACCGGCCGCCCCTGTGCCAGTTCATTGGCGGCACGCGCGGCCAGCCGCACCTGTTCGTCGGTGCCCAGCAGCAGGATGTCCGACAACGCCGCTTCAACGGCATCACGGATGCGGCGCGCGCGATCCGAACGGGGCTCGGCGATGCCCTCGGCATCCTCGCGCTGGCGCAGGTCACGGCGATGGCTGGGATCCACACCCAGTTCGCCGGTGAACGAACCGCCCAGGGTCTTGTAGGCCGCCATCAGCGTGCGCAGCCGTTCGTTGATCTGCCGGTTCTCGCGCTCGCGGCGCTGTTGCAGGGTCTGCATCACCAGCAGGCGGATGCCCACGCCGAGCAGGGTGATCAGGACCAGGCCGGCCAAGGTGGACAGCACGCCCTGCCAGGAACTGAAGTCGATACCACGCATGCCCGGGGCTCCGGCGGGAACAACCTGCATCTTGCCCCAGACCGCGTCCCAGAAACGCGAAAGGCCCCACCACCCGGGGGGTGGCAGGGCCTTCGGTCACGGCGCGATTACTTGCGCTTGGCGACCTTGCGCACGGCCTTCTTGGCCGGAGCCTTCTTGGCGGCGACCTTCTTCAGCGGCGCAGCCTTCTTGGCGACCGTCTTGCGGGTGGCGGCAACCTTCTTGCCAACTGCCTTCTTGGCAACGGCGGTCTTCTTGCCGACAACCTTCTTGGCAGCGGCGGTCTTCTTGCCGACGGCCTTCTTGGCGACAGCAGCCTTCTTGCCCACAACCTTCTTGGCGGCAGCGGTCTTCCTGGTGGCGACCTTCTTGGTGGCGGCAACCTTCTTGCCGACAACCTTCTTCGCAGCCACGGCCTTCTTGCCAGCGACCTTCTTGGCGGCGACGGTCTTCTTGGCCACGGCCTTCCTGGCGGTAGCGACCTTCTTGCCGACAACCTTCTTGGCGGCCGCGGTCTTCTTGGCAACGGTCTTCTTCGCGACGGCAGCCTTCTTGGTGGCGGCCTTCTTCACGGTAGCGACCTTCTTGCCGGCAGCCTTGGTGGCGGCCTTGGTGGTCTTCTTGGCAGCGGCGGCCTTCTTGGTCACAGCCTTGCCTGCAGCTGCCTTCTTCTTGGCCACTTCCTTCTTCAGGGCAGCGGCTTCGGCCTTGGCGTTCTTCTTGGCGGCTTCCAGCTTCTTCTTGGCGTTGGCAACAGTCTTGCCGACCGACTTGGCTGCCTTCTCGGCCTTCTTGGCAACGGTCTTCTCGACCTTGGCCACGGCCTTCTTGGCCTTGGCAACGCGGGTACCGGCAGCCTTGGTGGCGCGCTTGACGGTCTTCTTGACCGACTTCACTGCGTCTTCGGCAGCGTGGGCGATGGTCTCGCCAACGTTGGTGGCGGTTTCTTTGACGTTCTCGACGGCGTCGGTCACGACCGACACACCATTACCGTTGCTCATGTTGCCCTCCTGGGGGCCTTAAGTATCAAAACGGGGCGATGCTATACCGACATTGACGATCGTGGAACGGGGCATGCACCAGCAATCGCATCTGCTGCGACGGCAATGGTGTAGCCGGGCACCCTCGCGAGCACAGTGGGTTGACAGGAAACCCCTTTTTTTCAGTGCTGCGCCGCACGATCCGGGTAGCGGCAGGTGCTGCCTGCGTGCACCAGTCCGAATACAGCGAAAGGCATGCGATATGGCGCATCGCGGCACCAGGATGCGCAGAACTGCGCAAGTATCGGCCTGTATCCACTTGCGCTTCGGCAGACGTCGGCACGTTGAGAAGCACGCCCGATGTTGTCGGTACCGCCCCACAGATGGCGATGCCGACCTGCGTTCCGGGCGCCGGGTTTTCATGGCGCATTTATCCAGATCGCGACACACTCATTCAGCTTGTTTTACCGTAGGGCCGAACCGCCCCCACCCACGCCAGCGAACCGACTCCCATGCGACCGCTTCCCACCCTGCTCACGCTCGCAATCGCCGCCGCCTTCGGTGGCTTCGTTGCCACCGGCATCAATGCCCACCTGGACAACCGTGCCGATGCCGCGCCGCTGCCAGCGGTGCTGCCGACCACGGCGGCATTGCCCGCCTCGGTAGCCGGACAGGCGGTGCCGTCGCTGGCACCGATGCTGGAGAAGGCGATGCCGGCAGTGGTCAGCGTCAACACCAAGCAGGTGGTGCGCGTGCGCAACCCCTTCTTCAACGACCCGTTCTTCCGCCGCCTGTTCCCGGACATCCCGCAGGAACGCATCAACGAATCGCTGGGCTCGGGCGTGATCATCGACGCCAAGGAGGGCCTGGTGCTGACCAACCACCATGTCATCGACAACGCCGATGACGTACAGGTGACACTGGCCGACGGGCGCACGGTCAAGGCCGAATTCCTCGGTTCGGACCGCGATACCGACATCGCGCTGATCCGCATTCCGGCGCAGAACCTGACCGACATCAAGCTCGGCAACAGCGACCAGCTGCGCGTGGGCGACTTCGTGGTGGCCATCGGCAATCCGTTCGGCTTCAGCCAGACGGTCACCTCGGGCATCGTCTCGGCGGTGGGCCGCAGCGGTATCCGCGGGCTGGGCTACCAGAACTTCATCCAGACCGATGCGTCGATCAACCCGGGCAACTCGGGTGGCGCACTGGTCGATCTGCAGGGCCAGCTGGTCGGCATCAATACCGCCAGCTTCAACCCGCAGGGCAGCATGGCCGGCAACATCGGCCTGGGCCTGGCGATTCCCTCCAACCTGGCACGCAGCGTGGTCGACCAGCTGGTCAAGCACGGCGTGGTGGTGCGCGGCACGCTGGGCGTGGAAAGCCAGAACCTGACCGCGCAGATCGCGCAGGGCCTGGGCCTGGGCGAAACCCGCGGTGCGCTGATCACGCGCGTGCTGGCCGGTTCGGCCGCCGCCGCAGCCGGGCTGAAGCCGGGCGACGTGGTGGTCTCGGCCAACGGCCAACGCGTGGACAGCGCCGAAGCCCTGCACAACGTGGAAGGCCTGGCCGCGGTCGGCAGTGCATTGACGCTGGACGTGCGCCGCGAGGGCAAGCCGCTGCAGATCAAGGCAACGTTGAAGGAACAGGCGCGCGCGGTCACCGGCGAGAGCCTGGACCCGCGCCTGACCGGGGCCATCTTCGTCGACCTGCCCGAGTCATTGCGCCAGTCCGGTGTCGGCGGCGTGCTGGTCAGCGAGGTCAAGCGCGGCAGCCGCGCGGCCAGCAACGGCCTGCAGCAGGGCGACATCATCACCGATGCCACGGTGGGCGAATTCGCCGACCTGGCCAGCTGGCGCGCCAACTTCCAGCAGCGCCCGCCGACCCTGGTGATACGCGTGCTGCGCAACAATGGCCAGCAGCAGGGCCAGCTCGTGATGCGCTGATCGCCCTGCCGTAACACCCCCTATACCCCGGCAATGCTATTGCTGTCAGTCCAGGTCGGCACCGCCGACACCCGTTCCCCCATCGCAACAGGAGTGATTCGATGAGCCCCACCAATACCGAGAACCTGAAGGAACACCTGGGTGAAGCCGGTTCCCACCTGAAGCAGGCCGCGTCGGCCGCCGGCGGTGCGATCAAGGGTGCAACCGGCGCAGCCGGCGACGAACTGCGTATCGGCAAGGCCAACGTCAAGGCTGAACTGTCCGACAGCGCACTGTCCGGCCTGGCCGCCGCCGAGTTCGGTGGTGCCGCCGCCAAGGAGCAGGTGGATGCGCTGATGGACAAGGGCAAGGACCTGATCGACAGCGCCGCGGAGCTGATCCGTGAACGTCCGCTGGCCTCGTTCGGTGTTGCCTTCGCTGCCGGCTGGATCATCGCCAAGCTGGCCCGCGGCAGCAGCGACAAGTAAGCCGCGGCGTGAGCGAAGACAACGCGCAAGCCCCTGATCCAGCGGCTACCCCGCCGCTGGATGAGAGCATCCGCCAGGTCGGTGCGGCCGGTCGTGCCGCTGCCGATTCGGCCAAGCACACGCTGCGCTCGCTGCGCCGGTTGGCCTCGGCCGACTTCGCGATGGCACGCAGTGCGTTCGGTCGTGCACTGGCCTGGGCCGGCGTGGCGATCGTGTTTGGTGCCTCGGCCTGGCTGCTGATGGCCGCCACCCTCATCGCCCTGCTGCAGAGCTGGGGCCTGAGCTGGCTGCAGGCCCTGCTGATCACCTCGCTGCTGAGCCTGGCCGTCACCGGTTATGCGATCTGGCGGGTGTCCTACTTCTTCCACCACACCGGCATGCACGCTACCCGGCGCCAGCTGTCACGCCTGGGCCTGTTCGACGAACCCAGCGAAGACGATCCCGATGCCGAGGTGCAGCTGCCCGAGGGCAAGCCATGAAGTTCGGCGCGCTGCAACGGCGGGTGAAACGCTGCGAACAGGTGGTGACCGTGCGTCTGGGCGAGACCCAGGACCACTGGTCCACGCTCAGCGACGTCTGGCGAAAAGGCTGGTCGCCGCTGCGCATCGTGGTGGTCGGCCTGGCCGGTGGCTTCATCGCCGGCAAGCTGGAAGTGCCGGGCAAGGTCAACGGTGCCCGCTGGCTGCAGATGGTGGGCTCGGTCTCGAACCTGTTCGCCAGTGCACAGGCGGCGTTCGCCACGGCGATGGCGGCGCAGGCCGCAGCCACCGCCGACGACGCGGCCGAAGAAGCCGACGAGGCCAGCGAACAGGCACAGGCGGCGGCCTCCGCTGCCGAAGCACGTCCGGCACCGGCACCACGCTCCGTGCCGGAGCCAGGACCGGAACCGGACCTGCGCGGACCGCGTCCGGCCGAAGCGGCCACCGAGCTGTCCGAACGTTGAACCATGGAATCCGCCGCGCCGATCGCGGCCGGCGGATAATGCGCTCCCCTTCCCGGTTGGTGCGTCGATGAGCGAGTCCCTCCTGTCCCCGTCACCGGCCGGCCCCGAACAGCCCGACGTTCCGCTGCCGCCCGCATCGCGCCCGCGCGGACCGATGTCGCTGGTGGTGCTGGCCCCCCTGGCGGTGGGCTACACCCTGTGGGCGGCACAGGACATCATCCTGCCGGTGCTGCTGGCGATGTTCTTCGCGCTGGTCGGCAATCCGATCCTGCGCCTGCTGCAGAAGCTGTGGATTCCACGCGCACTCGGCGCACTGCTGATCCTCGGCGCCGGCCTGGGCGTGACCGGTTCGCTGGCGGTGCAGCTGATCGGCCCGGCCATGGAATGGGCGCAGGAAGCACCACAGCAGCTGCGCAAGGTCGCCCGCCAGGTGCAGGACCTGACCAAACCGGTGCAGCAGGCCAACCAGGCGGCGGAAAACTTCGCCCGCGTGGCCGGTGGTGACAGCAACCACAAGGTGCAGGTGATCCGCACCCAGATGGACGACCCCTATCGCATGCTGACCCGCGCGCCGCGGCTGGCCGCCTCGGTGCTGGCGGTGGTGCTGCTCACGCTGTTCTTCATGATCTATGGGCAGAGCCTGCAGCGCGCGGCCATCGCCCTGTTCCCGAACCGCCAGCAGCAGCGATTCACCAGTGACATCCTGCGCTCGATCGAGCGCGAGGTTTCGCGCTATGTGCTGACCATCAGCGTGATCAATACGCTGGTCGGATTGGTGTTCGCTGGCGTGCTGATGCTGCTCGGCATCGGCCTGCAGGAGGCGCTGCTGTGGGGCACGGTAGCGGCATTGCTGAATTTCGCCCCGTATGTCGGCCCCCTGATCGGCGTAGCACTGATGCTGCTGATGGGCTTCGTTGAATTCCGCGACCCACTGCAGGCCCTGCTGCCGGCCGCCGCCTACCTGGGCCTGCACACCCTGGAAGGGCAGATGGTGACCCCGATCGTGCTGGGCCGTCGCATGAAGCTGTCGCCACTGGTACTGATCCTGGCGCTGATGGTGTTCGGCTGGGCCTGGGGCATGATCGGGCTGCTGCTGGCGGTGCCGTTGCTGGTATGCATCAAGCTGGTGCTGGCACGCCTGGACGGCATGCAGGGCTGGGCACGGCTGCTGGAATAACGGCATCAGTAAATGAAGGACGCCGATGGCGGAACCCGAAACAGGAATGAAGTGGCAGACTATGGCCCCCTTTTCGGATGGATCCGTTCGGATGATCTCTTTCGCCACCCGTTGCGTTGCCCTGGCCTGCCTTGCCGCTCCCGCGCTCGCCGCTGCACCCCCGACTGCCGACCAGGCACGCACCCAGCTTGCCGACGCGGTAACCTGCAAGCGGCACCTCACGCCCAAGCAGTTCGACGCCATGGCCCGGCTGCTGGCACCGGCCCCGGCGCGGGCGCAGAACGGCGAATCCAGCGGCGAGTTCCGGTTGACCACGCCGCTGATGGTGCTGGGCCAGCCCGTGAACCGTCTGCAGTCGTATGACGGCGACAGCGGCGAGGACGGCATCGACAGTTTCACTGCGTACTTCAGCTCAGCGAGCGTCGAACAGATCGCGGCACTGGCGAAGATGTCCGACCCGGTGGCGGGCACCTATACGAAGGAAGTGGGCCGGCACAACCTGGACGTGCAGCAGTTCGACGGCCAGACCACCATCGCCTGCTCGTACAACCTGCGCTGACCCCGTCCTGCCCCAGCGCCCCCCGCCCGCCGCGCCGCATGAAAGCCCGCGCGGGCAGGGGTAGAATGGCGGGGTGAATTTCCCCGTCCAAGCCATCACCCTCGACCTTGACGACACGCTGTGGCCGTTCGCTCCGATCGGCGCCCGCATCGACCTGGTCCTGCACGAGTGGATGCGTGAAAACAGCCCCGCCACGGCCGAGATGTATCCGGTGGCGGCAATGCGCGAACTGCGCGAGCGCCTGTACCACGCCCATCCGCACCTCCATCACGACCTGAGCGCACTGCGCCGGCTGACCCTGCACGAAGCGCTGCACACCAGTGGCGCCAGCCTGGATCTGCTGGAGCCGGCGTATGAAGTGTTCTTCGCCGCGCGCAATCAGGTCGAGTGCTACCCCGATGCGATCGACGCGCTGGCGCGGATTGCCGCGCGGGTACCGGTCGCAGCGCTGAGCAACGGCAATGCCGATCTGGAGCGGATCGGCCTGGCCCATCATTTCGCCTTCCAGCTGGGCGCGCGCGAGCACGGCGCGGCCAAGCCGGAGGCGAGCATCTTCCACGCCGCCTGCACCCGACTGGGTGTGGCACCGGCACAGGTACTGCACGTCGGCGACCACGCCGACATGGACGTGGCCGGGGCGATCGCCGCCGGCCTGCGCGGCTGCTGGATCAACCGCGACGCAGCCACCTGGACCCATCCGCAGCTGCAGCCGGACCTGCAGTTCGACACCCTTACCGGCCTGGCCGACTGGTTGGACGCCAACCTCGACGCTGCCGCATCCCGGAGTACCTGACGCATGAGCGAGATCACTGGTTTCACTGCCGATACCGCCGCAGCACTGCCGCTGTACGTGCTGGACCGCGAGCAGTTCGCGGCCTGGAAGGACGGCCAGCCGGCTGCCACCCAGGCATGGCTGGCGTCGCAGGGCTTCACCGCCGGTGCCTTCACCACGGCGTTGCTGCCCGGCGCCGATGGCCTGGCCGGAGCGGTGATCGGTGTCGGTGATCGTGCCGATGCCTACAGCTATTCGCATGCCCCGCATGCCCTGCCGGAAGGCAGCGTGTGGCAGCTGGCCAGCGAACTGCCGGCCGCCGAACTGGCGCTGCTGCAGCTGGGCTGGGGCCTGGGCAGCTACCGCTTCGACCGCTATCGCAAGCGCCACCGTGCGCCGGCGCGCCTGGTGGCCGAGCCGACCGGCGAAGTGGCTGACCTGATCGCCGCCAGCCTGCGCGTGCGTGACTGGGTCAACACCCCGACCGAAGACATGGGTCCGCAGCAGCTGGAAGACGCCGCGCGCGCGCTGGCCGACGCGCACGGCGCGCAGGTCGAGGCGATTACCGGCGACGAACTGCTGAAGCAGAACTTCCCGGCCATCCACGCGGTGGGCCGCGCCTCGCACCGCTCACCGCGCCTGGTCGTGCTGCGCTGGGGCAAGGACACCGATCCGGCACTGGTGCTGGTCGGCAAGGGCGTGTGCTTCGATACCGGCGGCCTGGACATCAAGCCGGCCGACGGCATGCGCAACATGAAGAAGGACATGGGCGGCGCCGCGCACGCACTGGCCCTGGCCGGCCTGGTGATGGCACGCGGGCTGCCGGTACGCCTGACCCTGCTGGTGCCGGCGGTGGAAAACGCGATCGGTCCGGACGCCTTCCGCCCGGGCGAAGTGATCGCCACCCGCAAGGGCCTGAGCGTGGAGATCGACAACACCGACGCCGAAGGCCGCGTGATCCTGTGCGACGCGCTCACCTTCGCCAGCGAGCAGAAACCCGACCTGGTGCTGGACTTTGCCACCCTCACCGGCGCCGCGCGCATCGCGCTGGGCCCGGATCTGCCGGCGCTCTTCAGCAATGACGACAATGTGGCGCAGCAGTGGCTGCAGGCCGGTGATGCGACCCGCGACCCGGTCTGGCGCATGCCGCTGTGGCGCCCTTACCTGCGTTACCTGAGCAGCGGCATCGCCGATCTGGCCAACGCCGGCTCGCGCATGGCCGGCTCGGTCACCGCCGCGCTGTACCTGGAGCGCTTCCTGGAAGACGGCCAGCGCTGGGCGCATCTGGATGTGTATGCCTGGAACGACGGTGAGCGCCCGGGCCGTCCGGCCGGTGGCGAAGCGCTGGCGCTGCGCTCGGCGTGGGCGATGCTGAAGGCGCGTTACAGCTGATCGGGTGGGTGCCGACCTTGGTCGGCACGCCGTCCCGGCAATCTTGACGAAAATTTGAATACCGGGCCTGGAAGGGTTCTGCGAGGATGTGTGGGTCGACCACCCACACGTTCCGTGAAGGCAGGACTCCGACCATGTCGCTCTTCCGCTACACCCGCGCTGGCCAGACGCCGGGCGCACCACGCAAACATTCGCCGCTGCCCTGGATCGCACTGATCGCGCTCATTCTGGGTGCGGTCGCGCTGGCCTTCGCCTGGCTGGCCGGATGGATCGGCGACCGCCTGACCGCGCAACGCTTCACCGACACCATCGAGGCCACCGGCCCGGCCCATCCAGGCTTCCGACGCGCGCACAGCAAGGGCGTCTGCGTGAACGGCTGGTTCGAACCGAGCGCGCAGGCCCCTACCCTGTCCAGCGCCCGCGTGTTCTCGCAGCGCCGCGTACCGGTGATGGGCCGCCTGTCGATCGGCGGCGGCGACCCCTACGGCGCCGACAACACCGCACGCGTGCGCAGCCTGGCGGTGCAGATGGTCAGCGATGACGGCCAGGAATGGCGGATGGCGATGAACAGCTTCCCGTTCTTCGCCGTGCCCGATGCCGAGGCGTTCTACGCGCAGACACGCGCCTCCATTCCGGACCCCGCCACCGGCAAGCCCGACCCGCAGAAGATGGCTGCAGTGCTGGCGAAGTACCCCAGTGCACAGGCGTTCCAGCAGTGGGCCAAGACGGCACCGTGGACCAGCAGCTGGGCCGACACCACCTTCAACAGCGTCAACAGCTTCTGGTTCACCAACGCGCAGGGCCAGAAGCGTGCCGTGCGCTGGCGCTGGCAGCCACAGGCGCCGGTGGTGGAGATGGATGCGGAAACGCGCAAGCAGGCCAGTGTCGATTTCCTCAGCCAGGAACTGCAGCAGCGCCTGGCCAGCGGCCCGGTACGCTGGAACCTGGTCGTGACCACCGCCGAGCCCGGTGATGCCATTGATGATCCGTCGGTGCCGTGGCCCGAGTCGCGTGATCAGGTGGTGGCCGGCGTACTCAGCCTGGACCGCATGCAGTCGCAGGAACAAGGTGCGTGCGGCCAGATCAACTTCGATCCGCTGATCCTGCCCAGTGGCGTGCGCGGCAGTGATGATCCGATCCTGGCCGCCCGCTCGGCGGTGTATTCGCAGTCCTTCAACCGTCGGGAACGCGAGCGCGCCAGCGGCAATGTCGAGCAACCGAAGGAGGCCGCACGATGAACACCGGCAACGGCCACTTCAACCTGCTGGCGCGGGTGCTGCACTGGTCCATGGCGCTGATGATCATCGCCATGCTGTTCGTCGGCGTGACCATGGTCGCCTCGTTGCATCTGCGGCCGATGCTGATCGATCTGCACCGCCCACTGGGTATCGCCATCGGCGTACTGGTGCTGCTGCGCCTGTACAACCGCCTGCGCCACCGCCCGCCGCCGCTGCCTTCCGACCTGCCCGCCTGGCAGGTGCTGGCAGCAAAGGCCTCGCACTGGATGTTGTACGCGCTGATGCTGGCGATGCCGCTGATCGGCTGGGCGATGCTGTCGGCCGGCGGCTACCCGATCGTGCTGTGGGGTGGCCTGCACCTGCCGCCGATCGTGCCGCACACTCCGGCGCTGTATGCCGCGTTGCGCAATGCGCACAGCCTGCTGGCGTATGTGTTGTTCGCCACGGTGCTGATGCACGTGGGTGCGGCGCTGTTCCACCTGTGGGTGCGGCGCGATGGCGTGTTCCAGGCGATGGCGCGCGGGAAGGATTGATCGGGTTCGCCGGGCGTTCCCGGCGGATCGTTTCCGCGACTGCGGTGGGGTGTCACTTTTCTTTTCGCGCGAAAAGAAAAGTAACCAAAAGAAACGCGCCGCCAGAGCGCGAGCCGGTGCTGCGCACCGGTGCCCTGTGCTTCTCGGTGAATCAGGGGACGGCGCCGAACTCGCTACGCTCAAACACCGGCGCCTCTTCGCCCCTGATTCCCCTGCGATGCTCGGCTCGCTCAAGGCGGACCCAACATCAAGAGCGACAGCTGCACCCAGTAGATCCACGCCATGCGTGGATGCTGTTGCCGTTGATCTTGACCTTCCAGTCCGCCTTGAGCGAGCCGAGCACCGCAGGTCCGGCGAGGGCGAAGAGGCGCGGGTGTCTGAGCGCAGCGAGTTCCCGCGCCGCCCCTCGACGGACCGAGGAGCGCAGGGCACCGGCGTGCGAAGCACGCCGGCTCGCGGCCGGCGGAGCGTTTCTTTGGTTACTTTCTTTGCGCGCAAAGAAAGTGACACCCCTCCGCAGGCGCGGGAATGATCCGCCGGGCATCGCCCGACGCTACCAGTGTGTCGGCGCACGCCGCTACAACCACCCCTTCTGCCGCGCCAGCCGGTACGCCTCGATCCGGTTGGCCACACCCAGCTTGCCGATGCACTCGGACAGGTAATTGCGCACCGTACCGTGCGACAGCCCCAGCTGCTCGGCAATCTCGCTGGCGGTACGGCCTTCGCCGGCCAGCCGCAGCACGCGGCGCTCGCGGTCGGTCAGTGGGTCGGCCTGCGACCAGGCATCGAGTGCCAGTTGCGGGTCGATCGCACGGATACCCTGCTTCACCTTGCGCAGTGCATCGGCCAGGTTCTCCGCCGGTGCGTCCTTCAACAGGTACCCCAGCACGCCCGCTTCCAGCGCGCGGCGCAGGAAACCGGCGCGGGCGAAGGTGGTCACGATCACCACCTTGATCGGCAGCTCATGGCGGGCGATGCGCTGTGCCAGCTCCAGCCCGGACAGGCCCGGCATCTCGATGTCGGTCACCAGGATGTCCGGCTGCAGCTGCTGCAGCATGCGCCAGGCAGCCTCACCGTCGGCGGCGCTGCCCAGCACCTCGATATCCGGCTCCAGGCTCAGCAGTGCCGACAACGCGCCACGCACCATCGCCTGGTCTTCGGCCAGCAGGATGCGGATCATGCAGCACCATCCTGAGCCAGTGACGCTGGCGACAGCGGCGTGGTCGCGGCCACCAGTGGCACGCGCACGGTCACTACCGTGCCCTCTCCGCGCGGCGACTGCAGTGACAACTGTCCACCCAGCGCCATCGCCCGTTCGCGCATGCCGCACAATCCATTGCCTTCGGCCTGTACGCCGCCACGGCCATCGTCGCGGATCTGCATCGCCAGCATTCGTCCTTCCAGCATGAATTCCACCCGCGCCTGGGTCGCCTGCGCGTGGCGCACGATATTGGTTGCCGCCTCGCGCAGCACCAGCGCCAGTCCGCGCTCCACGTCCACCGGCATCGGCGGTGGAGGCGCGTACTGCAGGTGCACCTGCTGGCATTCCAGCAGCAGGCGCGCCGAGGCCAGTTCGCCGGCCAGGTCACTGGCGCGGATGCCGGT
Source organism: Stenotrophomonas sp. GD03877 (assembly GCF_029840555.1). Lineage (NCBI taxonomy): Bacteria > Pseudomonadati > Pseudomonadota > Gammaproteobacteria > Lysobacterales > Lysobacteraceae > Stenotrophomonas > Stenotrophomonas sp. GD03877. Next base: position 47,496 of record NZ_JAOCCT010000032.1, read on the forward strand.
GACCGCACTGCGTACCTGGGCCAGCGCTTCGCGGGCGATGTCCTCGGCTTCGCCGATCTCCTGCCGCGCACGGGCATCGCCACGGTCGTGCAGCTTGCGCGCCAGCTCCAGCTTCAACGTGATCAAAGACAGGGTATGGCCGAGCAGATCATGCAGATCGCGGCCGATGCGCTCGCGCTCGGCGGTGGTGGCCAGCCGCCGTACTTCCTCCTGCGAAAGCTGCAATGCGGCATCCTTTTCCTTGTTCACCGTCTCCACGTTCACCACCATGCCGATGATGAACGACACCGCCGGCACCCAGACCAGGCTCTGCCACGGGTAGTGCGCAAGGTAGGCCACCAGGTAGAACACCGCGTTGAGTACGACCAGCAGCAACAGATAACGCCACCAGCTGCTGCGACCGCAGACCCGCAGCATCACGCAGCCGAAAATGAAGTAGCTGATGCCCGATGGGTACCAGGGCACCAGCACGATCGCCAGCGCGGTCATCGCCAGTGCATAGCGGGGCGCATGGTGCCGCGGCGACAGCAGCAGGCGCGCATACAACAGCAGGAACAACGGATAGCTGGCCAGGGTGAACCACAGCCAGCGCAGCGTGTACCCCCCTGAAAACAGCGGCGTCATGAACACCCATACCGTCCACAGCAGGTGGATGGCATCGGCCCAGGCCGGCTTGCCGCGGCGCAGGTTGTCGGCCACCGCCGAATCCGGTGCGGGGCGCAGCAGGGACGCAAACCAGCTCGACGACACGGGGTGATCCAGGCGGGGACGATCGCTGCCGATCATGCCAGTTCAGCCGATCCGGCGCAGGCGGCGGCGCGCCAGCAGCAGCGCCACCACCGTGACCAACAGCAGCACCAGCAGATGGCCTGCCATGCTGCCCACCGACGGCAGCCCGACTACCGGCAGCGCCAGCTGCGCCAGATGCCAGGTCGGCCACAGCGGTGCCATCGTCGAAAACACCTTGGGCAACGCCGACAGCGGCAGCCACAGGCCCGACAGCAGGGCCAGTGGCAGGTAGACCAGGTTGACCATCGCCGGCGCTGCGCTGGCACTGACATGGCTGCCGATCAGCAGGCCGATCGCCCCCAGCGGCAGCGCAGCCAGGCCCGCCACCGCCAGCAGCTGCAGCACCTGCAGGGCGTGCAGCTGCACACCCCCCAGCACAGATGCCACGCCGATCAACAACGAGGCCACCAGCAGCGCGAACAGCACGGCCATCGCCAGTCGCGCCAGCAGCGGCGCCGCCGGCGGCATCGGCAGCGCCCGCTTGAGCGTAAGCAGCCCGCCTTCTCGGTCCAGCGCCAGCTGCACGCCGAAGCCGAACAGCGCCGGGGCCATCGCGCCGAACACGCAGTAGGTGGCCAACAGGTACAGCGGTGCGTGGCCACGGCCCAACAGCACGCCGAACAGCAGGTAGAAAAGCACCGGGAACAGCAGCGAAGGTACGGCAAAGGCGGGCGTACGCCAGGCGCGGCGCAGTTCGGCCACCAGCTCAGCGCGGTACGGACGCAGGGCTTGGCGCCAGGCAGATGCCTGCGCCGGTGCGGTACCGGTGCGGGTCATCGTGTTCATGCGGCCTCCCGGGTCAGGTCGAGGAAGGCGTCGGCCAGCGCCGCGCCCTGTACTTCCAGCTCACGCAACTGCGCGTCGGCCGCCAGCAGGCGTGCCACCACCGGCTCGGCCGGGCTCGCCAGCAGCTGCAGATGCTCGCCGTCGCGCTGCACCTGCTGCACGCCCGCCCAGTGCTGCACGTCCTCGACAGCCAGCGCGCTGCGGCAGCGGATGCGGCGCGGCCGGTCGGCCAGGCGCAGCTCGGCCAAGGGTGCGTCGGCCAGTACCCGGCCGCCTTCCAGCACCACGACGCGCTGCGCCAGCGCCTCGGCCTCTTCCAGATAGTGTGTCGTAAGCAGCACGCCGCAGCCTTCGGCCACCAACTGCCGCACCGCCTGCCACATCGCCTGCCGCGCCTGGATGTCCAGCCCGGTGGTGGGCTCGTCCAGAAACAGCACCCGCGGGCGGCCGCACAGCGCGATGGCGAACTGCACGGCGCGCTGCTGGCCGCCGGACAGCTGGCCGTAGCGGCGGCGCGCCAGCGCCTGCAGTCCGGCGCGCTGCAGTACCTCCGGCAACGGCATCGGGTCGGGGTAACAGGCACTGGCCTGGGCCACCAGCTCGTCCACCTGCAGCATCGGCGGCAGGTTCGTGCTCTGCAGCATCACGCCCAGGCCCAATCGGCTGGCCCGCTGCTGCGGGTCGCCACCGAGCAGCTCGACCAGGCCAGCATCGGCGCGACGCTGGCCCAACAGCACGCTGATCGCGGTACTCTTGCCGGCACCGTTGCGGCCCAGCAATGCCAGCACCTGGCCAGCGCGGACCTGCAGGTCGATGCCATGCAGGGCGGTATGGTCGCGGTAGCGCACCTGCACCTGCTGCAGGCGGGCCAGCGACGGGGCGATCGGATCCATGGGCGGTACCGGTAGCGGGGACGTTGCCATCCTGTACCGGCGTGGTCACATTTCGCAGTTGCCGCCGTCAGTGTCATCGGGTGACAGCTGTCACTGCCGTCATCGCCGTACCTGCCTTCATGCTGTGCCGCACGCTCCACCGCCGGAACCGCCGCCGTCTGCCCTTCCGGCCACACCCGCCCGAACGCCTGTGATGGAACGAATGAACGCTTCTGCCGAGCTGTTGAAGGAACTCCGTATCGACCGCAAATCGCCCCCGCCGGCCTCCGGTGGTGGCAGCAACGGCGGTGGTCGCCGTTGGTTGTGGATCGCGATCATCGTGGCCGTGCTGCTGATCGCCGCCGCCGTCGCCTTCCTGTTCGGCCGTGCGCCGGCCGTGGAGGTGGAAACCGCGCCCGCCGTGGCCATCCAGCAGGGCAATGCCAGCAGTTCGGTGCTCGACGCCAGCGGCTACGTGGTCGCCCGCCGCATGGCCACGGTCTCGGCCAAGATCACCGGCAAGGTGCGCGAGGTGATGATCGAGGAGGGCATGCGCGTGGAACAGGGCCAGATCATGGCCACGCTGGACCCGATTGATGCCGACGCCCAGCGCAGCCTGTATGCCTCGCAGCTTCAGGCCGCACGCAGCCAGGTGGCCGGGCTGGAGGCGCAGCAGAAGCAGGCCACCGCCGAAGCCAGCCGCCTGCAGGCACTCGTCGGCCAGCAGCTGGTATCGCGCTCACAGTACGACCAGGCCGTGGCACAGCGCGACAGCCTGCGTGCGCAGCTGGAGACCGCCCAGCGCAACGTCAAGGTCGCCAACGACCAGCTGGCCATCGCCGATCTGGGCGTGGACAACAACATCGTGCGCGCGCCGTTCTCCGGGGTGGTCACCGCCAAGGCCGCGCAGCCCGGCGAAATCGTTTCGCCGCTGTCGGCAGGCGGTGGCTTCACCCGTACCGGCATCGGCACCATCGTCGACATGGACTCGCTGGAGATCGAAGTCGAGGTGGGCGAGGCCTTCATCGGCCGCGTGCAGCCGAAGATGCCGGTGGAAGCCACGCTCAACGCCTATCCGGAGTGGAAGATTCCGGGCGAGGTGATCGCCATCATCCCCACCGCCGACCGCGGCAAGGCCACGGTGAAGGTGCGCGTGGCGCTGAAAGTGAAGGACCCACGCATCGTGCCGGAGATGGGCGTGCGGGTCAGCTTCCTGGAACAGGCCCAGCCGCAGGCAGCCGCCAAGCCGCAGGGTGTGCGCGTGCCGGGCGGCGCCGTGGTGCAGCGCGAGGGCGCATCGGTGGCCTTCGTGCTGGGTGACGAAAACCGGGTACAGCACCGCAAGGTCGAGGCCGGCCAGGCGATGGGCAAGGACCGCCAGATCCTCAAGGGCGTGAGTGCAGGTGAATCGGTGGTGGTGAACCCGCCGGACACCCTGCGCGATGGCGCCAAGGTGCAACAGAAACAAGCGCAGTAACGGCCTGGCGCCAACGGGCGCCGCCGGCAACACCGCTTGACGCACGCCTGCGGCCACCGCAGGTGCGCTTCCTCGTTTCCCGCCTTCCGTGGAGAACCACCCATGTCGACCCTGGTTTCACTGCGCAACATCACCAAGACCTATCAGCGTGGCCCCGAGAAAGTGCAGGTGCTGCACGGCATCGACCTGGACATCGCCAGCGGCGACTTCGTCGCGCTGATGGGCCCGTCCGGTTCGGGCAAGACCACCCTGCTCAACCTGATCGGTGGGCTGGACAACCCCAGTGGCGGCGAAATCAGCATCGAAGGCGAGCGCATCGACCAGATGAGCGGTAGCCAGCTGTCGACCTGGCGCAGCCACCACGTTGGCTTCGTGTTCCAGTTCTACAACCTGATGCCGATGCTGACCGCGCAGAAGAACGTGGAACTGCCACTGCTGCTGACCCACCTCAATGCGGCGCAGCGCCGCCGCAATGCGGAGATCGCGCTGACCCTGGTGGGCCTGGCCGATCGCCGCAGCCATCGCCCGAATGAACTGTCCGGCGGCCAGCAGCAGCGCGTGGCGATCGCCCGAGCGATCGTCTCCGACCCGACCTTCCTGATCTGCGACGAACCGACCGGCGACCTCGACCGCCAGTCCGCCGAGGAGATCCTCGGCCTGCTGCAGCAGCTCAACCGCGAACACGGCAAGACCATCATCATGGTCACCCATGACCCGAAGGCCGCCGAGTACGCCACGCACACGGTGCACCTGGACAAGGGCGAGCTGGCCGACGCGCCGCTGGCCCACTGACGGAGGCCACGGCGATGAAATACTTCTCGTTGGTGTGGGCGCAGCTGTTCCGCAGCCGCACGCGCACCTTGTTGACCCTGCTGTCGGTGGTGGCCGCGTTCCTGCTGTTCGGCATGCTCGACTCGGTGCGCGTGGCGTTCTCGTCCGGCGGCAGCGTGGAAGGCGCCAACCGCCTGGTGGTGGCCTCGCGGCTGTCGATCACCCAGTCACTGCCGATCCGCTTGGAAACCCAGATCCGCCAGGTGGCCGGCGTGCGCGACGTGGCCTATGGCATGTGGTTCGGTGGCATCTACCAGGACCCGAAGAACTTCTTCCCGAACTTCTCGGTGTCGCCCAACTACTTCGATGTCTACCGCGAGCTGCAGATCGATCCGGCGCAGCTGGAAGACTGGAAGCAGACCCGCACCGGCGCCATCGTCGGCGAAACCCTGGCCAAGCAGTTCGGCTGGAAGATCGGCGACACCATCCCGCTGCAGGCCACCATCTTCCCGCGTGGCGGCAGCAACGACTGGCCGCTGGAACTGAAGGGCATCTACCGCTCGAAGGATCGCGCGCTGGCGGCCAATGAAGAACGCCAGTTGATGATGAACTGGAAGTACTTCGATGAATCCAACGACTACATCAAGAACCAGGTGAGCTGGTACACGGTGACGCTGGACAATCCGGATCAGTCGTCGCGGGTGGCGCAGGCCATCGATGCGATCTCGGCCAACTCCGACCACGAAACCAAGACCCAGACCGAGTCGGCGTTCCAGCAGGCGTTCGTCAAGCAGTTCGCCGACATCGGCATGATCGTCACCTCGATCATGGGCGCGGTGTTCTTCACCCTGCTGCTGTTGACCGGCAACACCATGGCGCAGGCGGTGCGCGAGCGTATTCCGGAACTGGCGACGCTGAAGACGCTGGGCTTCAAGGACAGCACCGTGCTGACCCTGGTGATGGTCGAATCGGTGCTGCTGATCGGCCTCGGTGGACTGCTCGGCATGGGCCTGGCGGCGTTGATCCTGCCGGCCATCAGCCCGAAGAGCATGGGCATGCTGCCGCCGCACGTACCGACGCCGACCTGGCTGGTGGGCATCGTCCTGATCGTGGTGATCGGCATCGTGGTCGGGCTGCTGCCCGCACTGCGCGCCAAGCGCCTGAAGATCGTCGACGCGCTCGCCGGCCGCTGAAGAGGACACCGACATGAACAAGCTCAAGAAGTGGCTGGGAAACGCGGTGACCGTGCTGTTGCTGGCCGTCGGCCTGGCGGTGTGGATCGGCCTGCCGTGGATCGGCGTGCTGGCCATCGCGGTGCTGGTGGGGCTGTGGCTGGCGCTCACCCGCAGTGGACGGCTGGCGCTGGCCGCCACCCGCATCGGCATTGCCAGCCTGCCGCAGCGCTGGGGTGCGTCCTCGGTGATCGTGGTCGGCATCGCCGGCGTCGTCGGCGTGCTGGTGGCGATGCTGGCGATGGGCGAAGGCTTCCAGGCCACGCTCAACAACACCGGCGATGACACCACCGCGATCGTGCTGCGCGGCGGTTCGCAGGCCGAGACCAACTCGGTCATCACCCGCGAACAGGTCCCTACGCTGTCCACGCTGCCCGGCATCACCCGCGATGCGCAGGGGCGACCGCTGCTGTCGCCGGAGCTGTCGCAGGTGGTCAACCTGGTGTCCAAGGCCGATGGTACCGACGTCAACGCGCAGTTCCGCGGCGTCGGCCCGCAGGCGTGGGCGGTGCACGACAAGGTCAAGATCGTCGAAGGCCGCACGTTCGCCACTGGCCTGCGCGAGATCGTGGTCGGCCAGGGCGCCAAGGGCCAGTTCCGCAATCTGGATGTGGGCAGGACGCTGACCCTGGGCAACCAGACCTGGACCGTGGTGGGCGTCTTCGCCACCGGCGATGCACATAATTCGGAACTGTGGACCGACGCCGATACGCTGGCCACCACCTACCAGCGCAGTGCGTGGCAGTCGATCAGCGTGCGCACCGATGGCAAGGCCGGCTTCGAGCAGTTCAAGGCCGCCGTCGCCGCTGATCCACGCCTGAAGCTGGACGTGGAAACCACCCGTGTCTACTACAGCAAGCAGGGCGGTGGGCTGACCAAGCTGATCGACATCCTCGGCAAGGTAATCGGCACGATCATGGCGGTCGGTGCGGTGTTCGGCGCGCTCAACACCATGTATGCGGCCGTGGCCACGCGTGCGCGCGAGATCGCCACCATGCGCGCGATCGGCTTCCGGGGCCTGCCGGTGGTGACCGCGGTGATGCTGGAGACGATGCTGCTGGCGCTGCTGGGTGGCCTGCTCGGCTGTGCGGTGGCATGGCTGCTGTTCAATGGCTACAGCGTGTCCACCATCGGCAGCAACTTCAGCGCGGTGGTGTTCAAGTTCCATGTGTCGCCGGAACTGCTGTGGACGGGTTTGAAATGGGCGCTGGGCATCGGCCTGGTCGGCGGCCTGTTCCCGGCGCTGCGCGCGGCCCGGTTGCCGATCACCACGGCGCTGCGCGAAACCTGAACATTTCTCAGCGATAGATTGCGCATCCTGCAGAGGGACGGAGCCAAGGCTCCGTCCCTTTTTGTTTGCACATCATCCATGCATGGCGCGGATGGGTGCCTGCGCACACGCACTGCTACAGATCGGCGGAAATCCGCCGCTATCGATGCCTCTGCCCATCGCGCATGCAACGTGCGTGACGCTGCGCACGTCGCATCTGTGGATTGTTGGTTGCGATTCATCTTCGCGCACATTCAGCGGCAGGGCGACAAACAGTTACGAATGGAAACACTCTAGAATCCCGGCCCCCACGTTGGTTTGCAGCACCCCACGCGCCCACAGAACGGACGCTTGTTTTCCTGAAACACGAGATGTCACGGATGTCCCTGAAAACCACTCCGCTGCGCAACGCGATCGTCATCGCGCTGGCCGCCAGCTGCACCACCCCCGCCTTCGCACAGAGCGCCGGCGATACCCCGACCAACCTCGACCGCATCGAGATCACCGGCTCGCGCATCCGCCAGGCCAGCGTCGAGACCGCACAGCCGGTCGTCGCGCTCAGCCGCGCCGAGATCGAGAAGAAGGGCTACATCAACGTCGCCGACATCCTGCAGGACGTCACCGCCGCCGGTGCTCCGAGCCTGAGCCGCTCGTCGTCGCTGAGTTCTTCGCGCGACTTCGGCGGCACGTACGTCAGCCTGCGCAACCTCGGCCCGGAACGCAGCCTGGTGCTGATCGACGGCCGCCGCATGGGCGTCAGCGCTGGTGGCTACTCCGACCTGGCTTCGATTCCGTCCGCCATCGTCGAGCGCGTGGAAGTGCTGACCGACGGCGCATCCGCGCTGTACGGCTCGGACGCCATCGCCGGTGTGGTCAACATCATCACCCGCAAGAACTTCGACGGTGGCGAAGCCAGCGTCTACGTCGGCCAGTACGGTGAAGGCGACGGTCAGAAGCGCTCCTACAGCGCCACCTTCGGCAAGACCTTCGACCGCGGCTGGTTCAGCGTCGGCGCCGAGCGCACCAAGGAAGACGAGATCCTCGGCAGCGAGCGCGAGTTCAGCCGTTACCCGGGTGGCCCGCGCCACGCCGATGACGTCGACGCGCTGAGCCCGACCACCCAGTGGGGCACCGTCACCGTCGGCGGCAAGCCGCTGACCGTGGGCCCGGGCGGTAATCCGAGCCAGGCTGGCAACTTCCACACCCCGGACCCGGCTGATGGTGCCAACGCCAAGACCAACATGAGCCTGCTGAGCGGTCTGGAGCGCACCTCGGTGTTCGCCAACGGTGGTTTCTCGATCACCGACAACCTGCGCATCGTGGCCGACGCGCTGTACAGCAAGCGCGAGTCGACCAAGCACCTGGCCGGCTACCCGTACTCGGTATCGGCCGCACAGGCCCGCAATGGCACCCGTGCTGCCTTGTCCAAGGACAGCACCTTCAACAAGTGGGGCCAGGACGTCCTGTTCTCGCACCGCACTGAAGAACTGCCGCGCGGCACCGAGAACAACCTGGACACCAAGCGCGCCAGCATCGGCCTTGAAGGCAGCTTCGAAACCGGTTCGCGTTACTGGGACTGGAACGTCAGCTACATGTACAACCGCAATGAAGGCGAGCGCATCGGTACCGGCAGCATGTACCAGCCGCACGTCGACCTGGCGGTCGGCCCGTCCTTCATGGATGGCACCGTGGCACGCTGCGGCACCCCGGGTGCGGTGATCGCCGGCTGCGTGCCGTGGAACCCGGCCGCACCGATGGGCTATGCGGGCCCGGGCTCGCTGGGCAACCAGGACGTGCAGGACTACCTGTTCACCCGCTTCGTGGACAAGATGAAGAGCACCACCAAGGTGGCCAGCGCCAACATCTCCGGCTCGCTGTTCACTCTGCCTGCCGGTGACATCATGGGTGCGATGGGCTTCGAGCACCGCAGCGAAGAGGCCAGCTACACCCCGGACCTGATGGTGCAGAAGGGCCAGATCGCCGGCACCACCGGCCAGCCGACCCGTGGCGATTACTCGCTCAACGAGGTCTACCTGGAAATGCAGGTGCCGCTGCTGGCCGACATGCCGTTCGCGCGTGAACTGTCGCTGGACCTGGCCGGTCGTTACACCGACTACAACACCTTCGGTTCGACCACCAACAGCAAGTTCGGCCTGAAGTGGAAGCCGATCGACAGCCTGCTGGTGCGCGCGACCTACGGTACCGGCTTCCGTGCACCCACCGTGGACGATCTCTACGGCGGCGCCGTGTCCAGCCGCGATTCGTTCACCGATCCGTGCGATACGAAGTTCGGCATCGCCGCCAGCAGCCCGACCGTGGCAGCACGCTGCAAGGCGCTGAATGTGCCCGCCAACTTCCGTCAGCAGACCGGTGCGGACGGCAACCTTGCCAACCGCCCGGGCCAGCAGGCCACCTCCGATTTCAACTCGGGTTCCAACCCGGAACTGAAGCCGGAAACCGCCAAGACCTGGACCGTCGGCCTGGTCTACAGCCCGGAATTCGTGCAGGGCCTGGACGTCAGCCTGGACTGGTGGAAGATCCGCATCAACAACGCCATCGTCGGCGAGTCGGCCACCGACATCCTCAACCAGTGCTACGTGCAGGGCGTGGATTCGGCCTGCGGTCGCTTCACCCGTTCCACCGCTGCGGCCACCCGTGGCCAGGTCTCGGCGCTGGATCGTTCGCTGGTCAACGCTGGCTATCGCGAAACCGCCGGCTATGACATCGGCGTGCGTTACCGCCTGCCGGAAACCGCGTACGGCAAGTTCGCCATCAACTGGAACACCACCTACACCGACTACCTGGAGCAGCGCAACGACAGCGCCGCTACCACGCCGGTGGAGCAGAAGACCGGCTGGCAGGGCAACTTCCGCGTGCGTTCGACCTTCAACCTGGATTGGCAGTACGGCGATCTGGGCATCGGCTGGACCGCCCGCTACTACTCGGGCATGAAGGAAGCCTGCTCGTATGACCTGGCCGGTGGCCCGGACTGCAACATGGCCGGCTTCGTCTCGCCGTACACCGATGCGCAGCCGAGCCGCAAGGTGGGCTCCAACACCTTCCACGACCTGCAGGTGCGTTACAGCCTGCCGTGGGACGGCACCGTGTCGCTGGGCGTGAACAACGTCTTCGACCACCAGGGTCCGATCATGTACAGCCAGCCGAACAGCAGCTTCACCTACTACGGTGGCTTCGACATCGGTCGTTTCATGTACATGAAGTACCAGCAGCGCTTCTAAGCCTGCAACCGCGTTCCCGCCACCGCCATCTCTCTCCTGGCGGTGGATGGAAGCAGAACGGCGCCCCTCGGGGCGCCGTTCTTTTTTTGCGGAAAGCGTGGCCGGATCCCGGCGCCGCTACCGCTTGCGCATCGTGCGGATGTTGTCGCCGACGAACAGCACCAGGCCGGCCCAGATCGCCGCGAAGCCGATCGCCTTGGCGGTATCGAACGCTTCGTGGAAGAAGAACACGCCCAGCAGCAGCTGCAGGCTCGGCGCGATGTACTGCAGGATGCCGACCAGCGACAGCGGAATGCGCTTCACGCCGTAAGCAAAGCCGATCAGCGGCACGGCCGTCACCGCACCGCCGAAGATCAGCAGCAGGTCGTTGCGCCAGCCCCAGCCATGGAAGAACGCGCCGCCATGGCCGTTCTCGGCCCAGATCGCGAACGCCAGCGCCGGCAGGAACAGGTACATGCTCTCCACGCCCAGCCCGGCCACCGGATCGACCGAAACCAGCTTGCGCAGCAGCCCATACAGGCCGAACGAACAGGCCAGGCCCAACGCGATCCACGGCGGCGTGCCCGCATCGATGGTCAGCCAGGCCACACCCACCGCCGCCATCGCCACCGCCACCCACTGCAGGCGGCGCAGGCGCTCCTTCAGCACCAGCACGCCCAGCAGCACGTTCACCAGCGGGTTGATGAAGTAACCCAGGCTGGTTTCGATCACATGGCCGGCGTTGACCGCCCAGATGTACAGGCCCCAGTTGAACGCGATGGTCAGGCTCGACACCAGCAGGATCGGCAGCGCGCGCGGCTGTGCGGCGATCTTCTGCCACCAGCCCAGGCGCGAACTGAGCAGCAGCCAGCCCAGCACCAGCACGGTGCTCCAGATGATGCGGTGGGCGATGATCTGGAACGAGGGGACCTCGTTGAGCAGGTGCCAGTACACCGGCACCAACCCCCAGATCACGAAGGTGGACGCAGTGACCAGCAGGCCCCGGCGTTGTTCTTTCTCGTCCATGCTCATTTCTTTCGTGTCCTTGCCATTGTCAGCACCACCACACCCAGAAGAATCACCGCCATGGCGAGGAAGTCCCGCCATCCAAAGCGTTCACCATTCAATGCAGCGCCCAGCAGCACGGCAATCACCGGATTGACGTACGCATAGCTGCCCGCCAGCGCCGGGCGCACGTTCTGCAGCAGCCATACGTAGGCGGTGAACGCGACGATGGAACCGAACACGCACAGGTAGGCCATCGCCAGCAGGCCACCGATATCGGGCAGCGTGGTGGGGCGTTCGCCCACGGCCAGGCCGATCAGCACCAGCAGCACGCCGCCGCAGATCATCTGCCCGGCAGCGGTCATGAACGGGCCCGGCAGGTCCAGGCCACGTGACCACACCGAACCGAACGCCCAGCCAATCGGTGCGATCAGCAGCAGCACCAGCCCGGTCGGCGAGGCGGTCAGGCTGCTGCCGGCATTGAGCCAGACCACGCCGACAAAGCCGACCGCGATGCCCAGCCATTCACCCTTGCTGGCATGTTGGCCACGCAGCGCCGAGAAAAGCGCCATCCACAGCGGCACCGAGGCCACCGCGGTAGCGGCCAGTCCCGAAGACACCTCACGCTCGGCCAGCACCACCATGCCGTTGCCCAGCACCAGCATGGTCACGCCCATCACCACCAGGTTGCGCCACTGCCGCAGGGTCGGGTTCGGCATCGTCCAGAACAGGCGCAAGGCCAGGAACATCAGGCCACCGGCAATGATGAACCGGCTGCCGGAGACCATCGTCAGCGGCAGCGCGCCGCCGTGCAGGGCCTTGGCGATGCCCAGGTAGGTCGAGCCCCAGACCACGTAGACCAGCAGCAATGCCAGCGCGACAAGGCCACCCCGGGGGGCAGCCGCAGACGAAGAAGGGGGAGCCGACATGACACACCAGGGAGCCGGGGGAAGGCGGATTCTAGGACGTTTTGAGTATGGTCCGGCACCCCGGACGGTGGCACGCTGTCATCCATCCATGCACCCTGCTCTGGTCTGCTACCCCGTGTTGACGGCCGATGCAGTACCAAGAGGGCTGCCCGGCCGCGCCGCCCCAAGGCCGGGCGCCGTTTTCCCTGCGCACGGACGCGCCGCATCGAGGATTCCCACCCAGATGAGCACCACGTCCCAACCTGCCGTACCCGCAAATGACCGCGCCGCCCTGCGGCGGTCGATCTCCAACACCCTCAAAGGCTCCGCCGGCAACCTGGTGGAGTGGTATGACGTCTACGTGTACTCGGTGTTCGCCGTGTACTTCGAATCGCAGTTCTTCTCGCCGGACGACAAGAACTCCACGATGTACGTGTGGGCGATCTTCGCCGCAACGTTCCTGATGCGCCCGATCGGCGCCTGGTTCTTCGGCCGCTTCGCCGACCGCCACGGCCGCCGCCTGGCGCTGACCGTCTCGGTCACCCTGATGGCGCTGTGCTCGTTCCTCATCGCCATCACCCCCACCGCTGCCAGCATCGGCATCTGGGCCGCCGTGATCCTGCTGTTCGCACGCCTGCTGCAGGGCTTCGCCACCGGTGGCGAGTACGGCGCCAGCGCCACCTACATGTCCGAGGCGGCCATTCCCGGCCGACGCGGTTTCCTGTCCTCCTTCCACTACGTCACCCTGGTCGGCGGCCATGTGCTGGCCCAGCTGACCCTGCTGCTGATGCTGACCTTCTGGGGCAAGCCGGAGATCTCCGAGTGGGGCTGGCGCATCGCCTTCGGCATCGGTGGCATCGCCGCGGTGGTGGTGTTCTGGCTGCGGCGGGGCATGGACGAGTCGCTGTCGGAGTCGTCCATCGAAGCCGCACGCGAAGGCAAGGCACAGAAGTCCGGTTCGATGTACGAGCTGTTCGTGCACCAGTGGCGGCCGCTGCTGCTGTGCTTCCTGATCACCGCCGGTGGCACCGTGGCCTTCTACACCTACTCGGTGAACGGCCCGAAGATGATCCAGAGCGCCTTCGCCGGCAACGACCCGATGACCGGCACCCTGATCAACCTGGGCGTGCTGGCGTTCCTGATGGTGCTGCAGCCGGTCGGCGGCTGGCTGTCGGACATCATCGGCCGCAAGACCCTGCTGGTGTTCTTCGGCGTCGGCGGCGTGCTGTACAGCTGGTACCTGATCACCCAGCTGCCGCACCAGCATGACGCCACCCTGGCCTTCCTGACCCTGGCCATGGCCTTCGTCATCCTCACCGGCTACACCTCCATCAACGCGGTGGTGAAGGCCGAGCTGTTCCCCACCCACGTGCGTGCACTGGGCGTGGGCCTGGGTTACGCGCTGGCCAACTCGCTGTTCGGTGGCACCGCCCCGCTGCTGTACCAGGGCGCGCTGAAGACCGGCCATGTCGACTGGTTCGCTATCTACGTAACCGCCACGATCGCGGTATCGTTGGTGGTCTATGTGTTCTTCCTTACCAACAAGGGCCCGAACTGGCTCGACGGCACCCGCAAGTAAGCGCGTTGCCGTAATTGCGGCCACCGGTGCAATGCCGGTGGCCGCTGCGTCTCCCGCCACGCCACTGATGTGGATCGCGGCGACGCTGGCCGCAACCACGGCACTGGCCTGGCTGCTGCGCCGCCCCAACGCACAGGCCGCATGGCCACGCATCGGGTTCGGGATCGCCCTGCTGGTGTTCTGCGGCGCGCTGGCGCTGCAGCTGGCGGTGGACCTGGGCAGCGGCCACAGCTCGCTGCAACTGCGCCTGCACCGCGGCATCAACGCAGGATCACCGGTTGGCCTGCGTACGATGGTGGCGTGCTATCTGGCCGCGCTCGCTGCCAGTGGCTGGGGCGCATGGACGCTGTTGCGCCGGCGCTGATGAGCGCGCGATCGTGCCGGCCGCTGGCCGGCACTACTTCAGCGGCGGGCCGCTTCGCTCTTGTCGCGCGCGCCGCGGAACTCCGATTCCTTTTCCCACGTCGGCCAGCGGCGGCTGTTGGCCAGCTCGGCGCCCAGGTCATAGACCAGCAGGGTGTCAGCCGCGTGGCCGCTCGGGTCCCAGCTCGGGGTCCAGGCATCGCAGGCCTGGTGGTAGCAGTCGGCGAAGTACTTCTCGCGCAGCGCGCGGCCGGCTTCAACACCGCCATCCAGCTTGTCCAGGCCCGGGCCGATGGTGATCGCCGGCACGCCCAGGCGGGCGAAGGCGAAGTGGTCGGCGCGGTAGAAGAAGCCCGCTTCCAGGTTCGGGTCCGGGCTGTAGCTGCGGCCGCGGGCCTTGGCCACGCGTTCCAGATCGCCTTCCAGCGACACCCTGCCCTTGCCCCACGAAGCGATGTCGCGGGTCGGGCCATCCGGGCTGAACATTTCGATGTTCAGCACTGCGGCGGTCTTGTCCAGCGGCGCCAGCGGGTGCGCGGCGTAGTAGCTGGCGCCCAGCAGGCCCTTCTCTTCGGCGGTAAGGGCCACGAAGTACAGCGTGCGCTGCGGCTGCGGGCCGGCGGCGAACACGCGGCCCAGTTCCAGCACCGTGGCCACGCCAGTGGCGTTGTCGATCGCACCACGGCGGATGCGGTCGCCCTTGGCATCGGCCTGGCCGATACCGAACGCATCCCAGTGCGCGGAGAAGATCACGGCCTCGTCGGCGTGTTCACCACCGGGCAGCTTGGCCACCACGTTGCGGGTCACCACCTGCTCGCGCTTGAGCGCGAAATCCACGCTCAGCTTCGCGTTGTCCAGTGCTACCGGGCGGAAGTCTGCACGCATCGCCTTGCGCTTCTCGGCATCGAAGTCGAGGCCGGCGTCGGCGAAGATCGCCTCGGCCAGTTCGCGCTGCATCCAGCCGCGCAGCGGCGTGTGCTGCGCCATCGCCTCGGCCTGGCCGCGCTCGATGTCGAACAGCGGCGAGGTGCCCGAGCTCTTCACCGTGGCCCAGCCATACGCAGCCGGCGCGGTCTCGTGAACGATCAGCACGCCTTCGGCACCACGGCGCGCGGCTTCCTCGAACTTGTAGGTCCAGCGGCCGTAATAGGTCACCGCCTTGCCATCGAACGCGCCCGGCGCATCGGCTTCGAAATCGGCGTCATTGATCAGCACGACGGCGATCTTGCCGTGCAGGTCCACGTCCTTGTAGTCGTTCCAGTGGCGTTCCGGCGCATCGATGCCGTATCCGACGAACACCAGCGGCGCATCCTTGATCTGCACGCGCTTGCGCGGTTGCAGGCTCTGCAGGGTCACGTCCACGCCGTTGGCCAGCGCGCGGCTGCCCTGCTTCAGCGACAGGCTGGCCTTGGCCGGGCCCTCCAGCTGAGCGCGCACCAGTGGCACCGGCTGCACCCAGCTGCCATCCACGCCACCCGGCTGCAGGCCGTAGCTGCGGAACTGCTCGATCAGGTACTGCACCGTGCGCTCTTCGCCCTCGGTGGCCGGCGCGCGGCCCTCGAATTCATCCGACGCCAGCACGCGCACGTGGCGCGACAGTGCCTGCGGATCGATGCCGCCACCGGGAAGGTCATTGGCCGCATGGGCCAGGCCACCGACGAACAGGCAGGACGACAGCAGCAACACGCGCATCGGATTCACGGCAGTACCACGGCTAGCTTGGAAGTCACCAGAGTGTAACGTGGTCGTGACATCACGGCGCAGCCTGGGCCCACGTCATCCACGCATGGCGTGGATCTACCTGCTGATGCGGTCCAGCCAGCAGGCCAGGCCCTGCGCATTGAGTTCGATGTCCATCGCCAGCACCGCAGTCACCGCCGCATCGTCCAGCGCACAGCCATGCAGCTGTGCACGTTCCAGGTACAGCGCCTGCAGTGCAGCCAGCAGGCAGCGGTGACGGTCCGGCCGGCCATCGCACTGGCGGCCGATGGCGGCCATCGCATCGATCTGCTCGAACAGGTCGTCGGCCAGTTTCTCCACCTGTTCCACACGACCGTAGTGGGTCAGGTACATCGCCTGCGGGCCGTAGCCCAGCATGCGCTGGATCGAGGCCTTCATCGCCTCCGGATCGAACTGCACCGGCGATGACGTGGGGAAGATGAAAGCGCCCTGCGCACTGTCCAGCTCGCGGTAGGAGATGCCGAAGGTATCGCCGGTGAACCAGCTGCGGCTGCGCGCATCCCACACGCAGTAGTGGTGCAGCGCGTGGCCCGGCGTGTGCAGCAGCACCAGCTCGCGGCCGGCCAGGTCGATGCGGTGGCCGTCCTCGGCCACCACCACGCGGTGTTCGGCAATCGCCTCGATGCGGCCATAGCTGCGTGCGATCTCTTCGGCACCGTACACCGCCGTCGCACCGGCAATCAGCCGGGTCGGGTCGATCATGTGCGGCGCACCGCGCGGGTGCAGCACCGCCTTTGCGTTCGGCAGCTGCTGCATCAGCAAGCCTGCGCCGCCGGCGTGGTCCAGGTGCACGTGCGTGAGCAGCAGCCAGTCCACCGCGTCCACGCCCAGGCCGGCGTCGGCCAGCGCCTGCAGCATGGCCGGCACTGACAGGCCGGTGCCGCAGTCGACGAACGCGGCGCGGCCGTTCTCAACGATCAGATAGGCCGCGTCGAAGTCGGGACGCTGGAAGCCGGTATCGATGGTGTGGATGCTGGGGTCGGCGGTCATCGGCACGCACCTGGCAGGATCGGGAACAGACACCATGGTAGGCGCGCAGGCGGCCCGGGTTCGATGCGGCTTTGGTCGGAGGGCGCTCTTCTGTAGAGCCGAGCCCACGCTCGGCTGCCATTCTGTCAGGCATCAGCCGAGCATAGGCTCGGCTCTACAGAGACACGCGAA
>NZ_JAOCCT010000033.1:0-62076 GCF_029840555.1 Stenotrophomonas sp. GD03877
AAAGGCGTGCCCTCTACCGGCAGCGGGTGCTCACCTGCAGCACGGCCGCACGCAGCATGTCGCGGTCGGCTTCTTCGACGGCGTTCTGGAAATAGTCCATGTCCTGCTTGCCCAGCTCGCACGGGTCGACGATGTACCCCGGTGGCCACAACCCCAGCAGCTGCGCCACGCCATGCACGATCTGCTCGGGGGTCATCTGCCGACGGATCCGGAAGTAATTGCGGCGCGGCCCGAACGCGGGATGGACCTCGCGCCGACCGATCAGGCGTGGCGCCACGCCCGCCGCGCTGATACCGTCACCGCCATCGATGCTGCCCGCGGGCAGATCCAGCATCAGTGGCGCCGGTGCAGGCGGTTCCTCGGACGCGGGCGTGTTGACATCCGTGGGTGCCGACGGGGTCGGGCGTGGCGCTGTCGAGGGGGCCGGACGCGCCGCCGATGTGGTGGGGGGCGCCGGATGTGGTTGAACCGCCGGGGGGTGCTCCGGCGGTATCCAGCGCAATGAAATCCTGGCACCTTCGTCGCTGCGCAGCGTCATCCTGCCACTGCCCAGCAGCCACACTGCCATCAACCCATGCACCAGCAGCACCGCCAGCCATGCCGCCATGCGCGGCAGCTTCGGCGAATCGGACCACGACAGCGCGACTGCAGTCATCGGCAAAGCATCCATGCAGGGACCGGTGGCGCAGACTAGCGGGCGGCCCGAAAAATTCCGTTGGCATCGGTGTCGGCTGAAACCATCGTCCCGTGCGGCCGCCAGCCCGTGGCAGAATCGGGCGATCCGCCGTTACCCGTGTTGCCGATGTCGACGATCACCGCTGCCGCACCGCCCGTGAATTCCCCCAGTCGAGTCCTGCTGGCCAGCCTGATCGGCACCACCATCGAGTTCTTCGATTTCTACATCTACGCCACGGCTGCAGTGCTGGTGTTTCCGCACCTGTTCTTCCCGGACAGCAGCGAACAGGCGGCGCTGCTGCAGTCACTGGCAACGTTTGCGGTCGCGTTCATCGCGCGCCCGGTGGGCTCGGCGGTGTTCGGCCACTTCGGTGACCGCATCGGCCGCAAGGCCACACTGGTGGCCGCGCTGCTGACCATGGGCCTGTCCACGGTGCTGATCGGCCTGCTGCCCACCCATGCCCAGATCGGCCTGTGGGCCCCGGCGCTGCTGGCGCTGTGCCGCTTCGGCCAGGGTCTGGGCCTGGGCGGGGAATGGGGCGGGGCGGTGCTGCTGGCCACCGAGAACGCACCGCCGGGCAAGCGCGCCTGGTACGGCATGTTCCCGCAGCTGGGCGCACCGCTCGGCTTTCTGCTGTCGGCCGGCATCTTCCTCGTGCTTGGCCGCTGCCTGAGCCAGGACGACTTCCTGCAATGGGGCTGGCGTATTCCGTTCGTGGCCAGCGCGCTGCTGGTCGGCCTTGGCCTGTGGGTGCGCCTGAACATCCACGAGACACCCGATTTCAAGAAGGCACTGGAGCGCAAGGCGCCGGTGCGGCTGCCGATGTGGACGGTGCTGCGTGACCATCCGGTGCCGATGCTGCTGGGCACCCTGGGCGCGTTCGCCACCTTCGTGCTGTTCTACCTGATGACGGTGTTCAGTCTCGGCCATGGCACCGCAGTGTTGGGCTACAGCCGCGAGCAGTTCCTGCTGATGCAGATGGCCGGCATGCTGTTCTTCGCGCTGGGCATCCCGCTGTCGGCGCGCTATGGCGACCGTTGGGGCACGCGGCGCACGATGATCGTCGCCAGCGTACTGATCGTCGGCTTCGGTGTGCTGTTCGCGCCGCTGTTCCAGCCGCACAGCCCGTGGCTGGTCACCGGCTTTCTGTGCCTGGGCCTGTTCCTGATGGGCTTGACCTACGGCCCCTGCGGCACCTTCCTGGCCGAGATCTACCCGGTGGAAGTGCGCTATACCGGCGCGTCGCTGTCATTCAACCTGGCCGGCATCCTCGGTGCGGCACCGGCGCCGTACCTGGCCACCTGGCTGGCCGAACGCTTCGGCCTGGTCGCGGTGGGCTACTACCTGTGCCTGACCGCGGTGGCGACCCTGTGCGCGCTGGTGGCACTGCACCGGCGCGCGCTGCGGCTCAACCAAAGAAGCGCTTGAGCGTGCGCCCCAGCCAACCGCCGCCCTGGTGTTCGCGGGCGAACTGGTTCAGGTGCGCCTTGACCTGTTCGGCATAGGCCTGGTCATCACCGCGGATGTGGTTGAACAGCCAGCGCGAGAGCATGGTGCGCAGCTCGTCACTGATGTCCTCGCCGGCCTGGAAGCGCATGCGGTATTCCGATACCCGCTTGATGAAGACCTCATGCACGCGCTTGTGCGCGGCACAGAACGGATAGCCCGCTTCCTCCATCAGCTCTTCCTCGAACGCGAAGTGCGACATGGTGTAGTCCACCACCTCATCGATCACTTCACCCACCGCCGCACGCTGCATGCTGGCCTGGGCCACGTGCAGGTGGTTGAGCATCTCGATGATGCGGCGGTGTTGTTGGTCGATCACATCGATGCCGATGTTCAGATCGTCCTGCCAGACCAGTAGTGCCATCCCCGGCTCCCCTTCATGCGTATGTCGGGGCCGACTGTAGAACTGCCGCGCGGGTGCGGCGTTGATCTGGATCAAAGCGGGCCGGTCAGGGCAGGGCAGGCTCGCGTGGGCGCAGCGGGCTGGCCACCGTGGTGCAGCTGACCCGGTTGCGGCCACCGGCCTTGGCCAGGTACAGCTGGCGGTCGGCCTCGGAGATCAACCGGTGCAGTGCATCACGCTGCGGGCGCAGGCAGCACAGGCCGATGCTGACCGTCATGCGCAGGGTGGCGGTGCCGATGTCCACTTCCAGTGCGGCGATGCGCTGGCGCAGTTCCTCGAAGTACAGCAGCGCCTCGTCCTGTTCCATGTCCGGCACCAGCAGGCAGAACTCCTCGCCGCCGAAGCGTGCGATCAGGTCCTGGCTGCGCGCATGTGCGGCTACCGCGCCGGCCACCGCACGCAGTGCGTCGTCGCCGGCTTCATGGCCATGGGTGTCATTGATGTGCTTGAAGTGGTCGATGTCGATCATCGCCACCGCCACGCACTGGCCATGCAGCTGCAGCTGAGGCAGCTGGCGCTGGCTCTGCTCCAGGAAGCAGCGGCGGTTGGGCAGGCCGGTCAGGAAGTCGCGGGTGGCCAGATCCTGCAGGGTGCCGATCAGTTCCAGCTGGTCCACGTTCTGCGAGACACGGCAGAAGAATTCCTCGCGCGAAAAGGGTTTTCGCAGGAAATCGTTGGCGCCGTTCTTCAGGAAACGCGGGATCAATGAGGCATCGGTATTGCCGGAGATGCCGATCACCGCCACCTTGTCGCGCGAGCGCAGGGTGCGCAGGCGGCGGGTGAATTCCACGCCCTGCATGCCGGGCATTTCCTGGTCGACCACCGCCAGGCGGATCGCCGGGTGCGCCTCGATCGCAGCCAGGCCCTCGTTGCCGTCGGCGGCTTCATGCACCTCATGGCCGTACATGCGCAGCAGGGCCGCAGCATAGCCACGCGCGGACGGCGAATCGTCCACCACCAGCGCGGCGATGCGGCGGTTGCGTTCCAGCCGCTGCACCAGCCACACCAGGTAGTCGATGCTGCCCGGGGTGTTCTTCAGCACGTAGTCGATGATCTGCTGCTGCAGCACGCGCTTGCGCAGGTCCTCGTCGTACACGCCGCTGACCACCACGGTGGGCAGGTCGCGCTTGAGGAAGAACTCGACCACCGCATCACGGTCGCCGTCGGCCAGCACCAGCCCGGTCAGTACCAGGAACCAGCCGCCGCCTTCGCTGAGCAGGCGATCGGCCTCGGCGAGGGTGGAAGCGATCACCACCGGCAGTTCCAGGCGCTGTTCGATGGCCTCGCGCAGCATGCTGGTGAACGCACGGGAGTTTTCGACCAGCAGGATCCGCTGTGGCAGCGGATCGGCCAGGTCGCCATCGACGGCGGCCTGCGGCAGGACGGGCATGATGCGGTGGCTCACGAAGGAGGGCTCGGCACGGATAGCGGCGGTTTCGGGTGTAACTTTAGCGGCGAACGTTGCGCGCTGGGCCAGATTCCGTGTCAGGCCGCCGCTGGCGCCGCGTGGCTGATCGATTCATGCAGGACCAGTCGCAGCCGATTGCCCCGGCAGTTGACCTTGCCGCCGTAAGCAAGCATTCGACCGGCCAGGCGCTCGACGGCCTGGTCGGTGGTGCGTGCCGACAGCGTGCAACCACGGTCGAGCAGGCTCACGACAGCAACGATGCCGCGACGTCCGCCCGCCCGGCCACTTCGGGCACGCACGCAGACCTGCCCGGTCTCCAGCTCCAGCAGCAGTGACACCGCCTCGATCAAGGAGCGATAGATGGCCAGTTGCAGATCTACAGTCAGCAGACAAGGGTTACCCGCCAGCCTGGGCGGAATGACGCGATGCGTGTTGTTCCAGATCTCGCATGCGCCGCCTGCTTGCAGCGCGATGTACAACCCGACCTGCTCCAGCCCGGTGGGGTAGACCATGCTGGCCTGCTCGCGGAACAGACGTGAGTGCACGGATGACGCGTGTTGCAGGCTGTTCGCCACGGCATGATGACCCTGATCCTTCAGCCAGCTGACCATCTCGCTGAGCGAACTGTCCATGCCCTCGCCTAGATGCTTCAGATGGGCCGCGCGTTCACGCAGCTCACGCTCGCTGGTCTGGTGGGAACTGCGTGCCAGACGCAGGGCGTTCCGTTCAGCCTGCCAACGGGCCTGTGCGCGTTGATGGTGATAGCTGATGCTGGATCCGAGTGCGAGCAATGCGACGCTGATCACAGCCATGTTCTGTTGGGTGGCGAACGTACCGAGGTCGAAAGAGGAGGGCAGGCCGGTACTGGGCGTAGCGCCGTGAAGTGGGAGATTCAACAGCGGAATCGCGATGGCAGCGCCACGCCAGCCATGCATGAAGGTCAGGGCGATGGCAGGCAGAGCCGCCAGCAGGACAAGGTGTGTGCGGGTGGTATGGGCGCTGCTGTCTGTCAGTTGCATGCCCAACCCCAGTATCAGCATCGCCAGGATCGCCGCAGCTGTAGGCGCGACAAAGCGGGTGCTCCAACTGGGATCCACGTGCCGCTGCGCCCAAAGAAAGGCCAGTGGGAGCAGGGTAATGATGGCCGCGAAGTGGCCAAAGATCGTTCGGTCGACCGCGTCCAGCAGGTTGCTCGGCGGAGGATTCGACCAGAGGACATATGAAATGCTCAGGTTGAGAGCCGGGACGAACAGTGCCGTGCAGATCGACAACGACAGCAGCCAGAGGCCGGTGGCTGCCTCGGACGGCATTCTCCTTCGATGCAGGTAGACCACCAGCATCGCCATCGGCATCAGCAGTGTCGAAGCCAGAATGACCCAATCCAGGCCATAGGAGTCGATCATAGGAATGCGCAGCGTTGCGAAGTACGCATACTCGCCCAGCAGCAGGTAGGGCCACAGACGGGTCGGGACGATCAGCAGCGCCGCTGCCCGGATACCTGCGGGCAGGAAGAACTGATCCAGCGAGAACTGACGCGATATGAGGCAGCTGGCAGCATAGGTGGCGGCCAGCACAAGACCGACCGGACGGATCCGGAAACTCAGTTCAATTGCCTTCTTGAATCGGTCCAAGTCCGAACCTCTCGTCTCCCGGCCAATAATGGCTGGCTACTTCCGCAGACACTATCGACAGTTGGAGATAGGTGCAATCGAGGTGTCTGGCCCCCCTCTGCGCTGCCATCGGCCGCTTCTCATACATCGTGACCGTACACGCGCAGTAGCGTGGCGGCTTGGCCACGTGCGGACGGTGAATCATCCACAACCAATGTGGCGACGCTCTGATCGCGTTCCAGCCGCTATACCAACCATGCTTGGCGGTTGATGTTGTTCGGCGTGTTATCGTCGCGAGCAGCATGCCTGCGAACGCACCCGGATGTTCACCGGCACAGGGCACCGTGGTCGCCATCGATAGCGACCTACAGCAAGGCAGGCTTGGGGCGCTGGCTCGATTGCAAATTTTTTTGGACAGGTATCGGCGGTTTCGGGCGCAACGTCAGCGGGGAATGGGTTTGAATGGCCCCAGCGGATTATGTCCGACAGACGCTACGGAGTGCGCCCCGGCATATGCTAATGGAATTGGGTAGCATCCTTCATGATGCAAATTGCATCCAACCTGGAGGTCAGTGTGAGAAATTCACGAATTCATGCATTTGCTGGTGCGTTGATGTTGGTGCCGTTGTCTGTGTTTGCTTTAGCCCCGGGTGATGACCATGGAGTCAAGATGGCTGCCCGAGGGCTCGGTCAGTCGGTTCCGCTGGCGGAAAACCTGAGCGTGGATCCCGGTTGGCTGGTCTACGGGTTCGAGCGCGATGGCATGGATTATTTCCAGGTGAATGATCTCGCGGGGCGCGTGCACATTGTGATCGGCAATGCTGCTGGAACGTTCTGGGTACTGCCTGCAGGTGATCCATCCGCAAAGGTATCGTTGCCGGAACAGCGCCTGCCTGTTCCCAGTAAGGGCACCAGAACGGTTATCTATCGGGCTGCTTCATTCACGCTTGTCAGATATGCGAGCGGAGCTGATACGTTGTGGGCGGTAGAGGCACCTTAATAGGGCCTGCTGCCGGGATATCGGCGAGCCTCAGCATCGGATTGCATGGGCGCCCGGTGCTCGCCGGGTGCCCGTGACATCCTGGAACAGGGTGGTGTGGGACATGCTGATGCCATTTCACTGCTTTGGCTCGATCCGGTCGCTTGATTGTGAAATGCACTACTGCAGCGCAGAAGGTGCGGGACAGCTGTACGGCGATGGATTGCCGGGCGCGGTCTCAAGATTGGTTTCGCGGTCGAGGAACAGAATCCTGACCCGGTTGCGATAGCAGTCAACGGTCCCGTCATAGGCGAGGGTTCGCCCGGTCAGTCGCTCGAACGCGGTCATGGTTGTCTGCTGGGAAAGGCGCCCATGCGGATCCAGCAGTGACACGACCATGAGGATTCCGCGCCTTGAGCCCATTCTGCCGCATCTGGCACGAATGCGAATTTGACCACCTTCATGCTTGAGAAGAATGGAGACCGCATCAATGAGTGTCCGGTAGGCAGCCAACTGCAGTTCCACGCTCAGGTTACAGGGGTCACCTTTCAGATCCGGGCGAAGAACGCGCTCCGTCAGCTTCCATGACTCACGGATGCCACCAGCCTGCAAGGCCACGTAAAGCCCAAGGTGCTCCAAGCCCGAGGGATAGACCATGCTTGTCTGTTCGCGAAACAGCCGCGAATGGACATTTGAGGTATGCAAAAGGCTGCTGGCCACTGCGTGATGTCCATGAGCCATGAGCCAGTTGGCCAGTTCAACCAGCGAAGTATCGATGCCGTCGCCGAGCTTGCGAAGATGCAGGGCGCGTTCACGCAGCTCCATCTCGCTGGCTAATTGCGAGCTCCTGGCAAGATGGATAGCGTCCCTTTCCCCCATCTCTCGCAGTCTGTAGCGGTGGTAGAAGTGGGTAATGCGTGACCCGAGCAGTAGCAATGCGATGCCGCTGATCGCCATGATCTGCTGAGTGATGAAGGCCGCTGGATCGAATGCGGTTGGATGGGTGTTGGGCGTGGTCAGACCGATAACCATGTTGAGTGTCGGAACTGCAAGGGCAGCGCCCTTCCAGCCGTACAGGCAGGTAAGCGTGGTCGCTGGGAGTGCCAACAGCAGCAGGAACGTTGCCTTCAATGCAATCCACTCTGTGGGCAGTTGAGTCGCAGCTATCCCGATCAGCAGCATCAATGAAAGTGATGCCAGCATCGGGACTTTTCTTAGCGCGCTCCACTGCTGCTCCACGTCCTGTCGCGCCCACAGCATGGCGATGGGGGCTACCGTCAGAATGCCGATGAAGTCACCCACACTGTAGCGAGCCGCATTGGTCAGGAAGGGCGTGGATGGGGGTGTCGGCCAAAGTAGATGGGAAAAGCTCAGGTTGAGCAGAGTGATAACGACACTGGAAGCGGCGGCAATCAGCAAAAGGCCGATCGTCTGCGATTCTGCCATCAGCCGCCGTTGCAGCTTCACAATCAGCATCACCGCTGGCATGAGAAACGCGGAGGCAACGATGACCCACGTCAGGCCGTACTTCTCGATCATCGGCACGCGGGATTGTGCAAAGTACGCATATTCGCCCAACAGCAGATAGGGCCAAAGGCGTGGCGGGCACAACAACACGGCTGCCACCCGGATGCCGGCTGGTAAATAGAACTGATCAAGCGACAACTGTCGGGTTGCCCAATAAGCAACTGCATAAAGCAAGGCCAGCATCAGGCCAGCCGGTCGAATGCGCACCTTCAGCAACAATCCTTCTTTCCACCAGTCCAATCGCACGTCCCCCTCTCCTACGTGTCCCCTGTCAGCATCCATTCGCCGCGGGGCCCGGTTTTCAGGACGGTATCGGTCTGCGAACGATTATGCAATTGCGCAGCTGCGCATTTAGGAATCTGACGAGCCGTCCATCACAGATGTTGCGTGAAAATCTGTGACGCGTGCGGCACGATGAGCGCTCCGATGTGTTCTTCAGAACGTTCCATACACGCGTAAATGCAGGATGTTCACCACAACGCATCCCGCAGCTTGTACCACGACATCGCCGCCACCAGCAGCGGCGTGCGCAGCAGCCGGCCGCCAGGGAAGGGGGCATGCCGCAGGCGCTGGAACACGTCCAGGCGCTCACTCTGGCCTGCAATGGCGGCGGCGATCACCTCGCCGGCCAGCCCGGCGGCGGCCACCCCATGGCCGGAGAACCCCTGCGCGAAGTACAGATTGCCGTCCAGCCGGCCCCAATGCGGGGCGCGGTTGCGGGTAATGTCCACATAACCGCCCCAGACCTGCTCCAGTGGCACGTCGGCCAGCTGCGGGAACACCTGGTGCATGCGCCGCTGCATCACCCCGCGCAGGCCGGGTGGGGGCAGTGCTGAATAGCTGGCACGGCCACCAAACAGCAGGCGATGGTCGTGGCTGAGACGGAAGTAATCCAGTGCCCAGGCGGTGTCGGCCACGGCCATGTTGTTGCCGATCAGGGCACGGGCGCGCTCGGCACCCAGCGGCGCGCTGGCGCCGATATAGGTGCCGACGGGCATGATCCGCCGTTCCAGCTCGGGTAGCAGGCCCTGCAACCAGGCGTTGCCGGCCACCACCAGTTGCGCAGCGCGCACGCTTCCCTGCGCGGTATGCAGGGTGGGCTGCGGTCCGCGCTGCACGCGGGTCACTGCGGAGTTCTCATGGATCACCACGCCGGCCGCACGCGCCGCATCGGCCAGTCCGCGGGCATAGGCCAGGGGCTGCAGATGCGCGCTGAGCGGATCGAACATCGCGGCGCGGTAGCGTGGGCTGTCCAGCTGTGCGCGCAAGGCATCACGGTCCCACCACTGCATGGGGTAGTGGTAGTGGCGTTGCAGATGCTCGCAGTTGGCCTGCAGGTCGCGCTCATGGCGTTCGCGGATGGCGACGCTGGCGTGGCCTTCCACCCAATGGCAGTCGATGCCGTGGCGATCGATGCGTGTGCGCATTGCCTGCACCGCGTCGCGTGACCAGTCGAACAGGTGGCGCGCATCATCACGACCGAGCTGACGCTCCAGCTCGTCCACCTCGCAGCCATAGCCGACCAGCGCCTGGCCACCGTTGCGACCGGACGCGCCCCAGCCGATCCGCTGCGCGTCCAGTACCACCACGCGCTGGCCACGGGTAGCCAGTTCAAGTGCGGCGGTCAGGCCGGTATAACCCGCGCCGAGCACTGCGACATCGGCCTGAACCTCACCCTGCAGCGAGGGCAGTGCGGGCGGTTCTGGCAGGCTGGCGGCGTACCAGCTGGGCGGGAAGGCGGCGCTCACCGCGGGCCTCGCGGGCGCAGTGCGGGAGGGGGGAGCGGGAGAGGACGATCAGCATTCACCCGCGTAGTTTCGCCGATGCGTGACAGCCATGGTGTGACGGCGACGACTTGCCGCCCTCGGCGGGCGACGGGTAACGTGTCGGCACGTCAAGGAGTTTTTCCATGCGCCGCCTGCCCTGGGTGGGCCTGCCCACCGACAGTACCGTGCTCGGCCATCACCGCTTCGCGGTGGCCGGCGAGAAGTACGTGCGCGCACTGGCCGAGGCCGCCGAAGTGACCCCGGTGGTACTGCCGAGCCTGCAGCCACCTTTGCCGGCTGGCGACTGGCTGCAGGGGCTTGATGGCCTGCTGTTGACCGGCGCGGTCAGCAACATCGAACCGCAGCACTACGAGGGCGGTCGCAGCTGGCCGGGCAATCCGCATGACCCGGCCCGTGATGCCAATGCGTTCGCGTTGCTGCGTGAGGCTTTGGCGCAGGATCTTCCGGTACTGGCGATCTGCCGCGGCTTCCAGGAACTGAACGTCGCGCTGGGTGGTAGCCTGCATCCGCAGGTGCATGCGGTGCCGGGCCTGTCCGATCATCGCGAAGACCTGCAGGCGCCGGTGGAGGTGCAGTACGGGCCGGCCCATGCGGTCACCCTGGCTACTGATGGCTGGTTGGCGCAGTGGCACGGCAGTGACCGGGCGCAGGTCAATTCGGTGCACGGGCAGGGCATTGCCCGCCTCGCGCAGGGCCTGCAGGTCGAGGCCGTGGCTGATGATGGACTGGTCGAGGCGGCGCGCAGCCTGCACCATGGTTTCGTGCTCGGCGTACAGTGGCACCCGGAGTGGCGTGTCATGCAGGCGCCGTTCTATCACGCTATTTTCCGTGCGTTCGGCCAAGCTTGCCGGCAGCACCAACAGAACCGACTGGATTCCCGATGAGTTCCCGAACGCGCCCGCGCAAGACGGCCACGCCCCCCGCACCGCAGGAAAGCAGCCTGCTGCGCTGGCTGAAGGAGCGACGCATCACCGAGGTCGAATGCCTGGTGCCGGACATCACCGGCAACGCGCGCGGCAAGATCATCCCCGCCGACAAGTTCTCGCACGACTACGGCACGCGGCTGCCCGAAGGCATCTTCGCCACCACCGTCACCGGCGAGTTCCCTGATGACTACTACGAGCTGACGTCGCCGTCGGACTCGGACATGATGCTGCGCCCCGATCCGGACACGGTGCGCATGGTGCCGTGGGCGGCCGATGCCACCGCGCAGGTCATCCACGATTGCTACACGAAGAACGGTGAGCCACACGAACTGGCACCGCGCAATGTGTTGCGCCGCGTGCTGGCAGCCTACGCCGAGCTGGGCCTGCGCCCGGTGGTGGCGCCGGAGCTGGAGTTCTTCCTGGTGCAGAAGAACACCGACCCGGACTTCCCGCTGCTGCCACCGGCCGGCCGCTCCGGGCGCCCGGAGACCGCGCGGCAGTCGTACTCGATCGATGCGGTCAACGAGTTCGACCCGATCCTCGACCTGATGTACGACTACGCCGATGCGATGAAGCTGGACGTGGACACGCTGATCCACGAATCCGGCGCAGCGCAGCTGGAGGTGAACTTCACCCACGCCGATGCGATGGACCTGGCCGACCAGGTGTTCCTGTTCAAGCGCACCATGCGCGAGGCAGCGATGCGCCACGGGGTGTATGCCACGTTCCTGGCCAAGCCGATGGAGAACGAGCCGGGCAGCGCCATGCACATCCACCAGAGCCTGGTGCGGGTGAGCGATGGCAGCAATGTGTTCGCCGGCGAGACCCATGCCGAAGGCGAGTTCAGCCCGGTGTTCGGCCACTACCTGGGCGGCCTGCAGAAGTACGTGCCGCAGGCGATGGCGTTCTTCGCGCCGAACGTGAATTCCTATCGGCGGTTGGTGTTCGGCGAGGTTTCGCCGAGCAACGTGCACTGGGGCTATGACAACCGCACCTGCGGGCTGCGCGTGCCGCTGGACACGCCTGAGAACATGCGCGTGGAAAGCCGCTTCGCCGGCTCCGACGCCAACCCCTACCTGGCGATGGCCGCGACCCTGGCCTGCGGCCTGCTGGGCATCCGTGAGCGGCTGGCACCGGATGCACCGGTGACCGGCAGTGCCAAGGAACTGGGCTACAACCTGCCGCGCTCGCTGGGCGAGGCGCTGGACGGGCTGGAGCAGTGCAGCGAGCTGCAGGCACTGCTCGGCGAGCGCTTCTGCCGCGCCTACATCTCGGTGAAGCGCAAGGAATATGAGACCTTCTTCCGCGTCATCAGCTCGTGGGAGCGCGAGTTCCTGCTGCTGAACGTCTGAGCATCTGGAATAGAAAAATCCGCCGCCGGGGGGTAGGCTGGCACCCGTTGCCGGCCCCGCCGGCCCCCCTTTCCGCATTCTGGAGCACCCGATGAAGCTGCGTATCCTCACGCTCGGCCTGGCCTCCGCCATGCTCGCCGCCTGCAGCGGTGGCAACGGCGGCGCGCAGGACAGCCAGGTCCTGAACGTCTACAACTACAGCGATTACATCGCCGAGGACACCATCCCGACCTTCGAGAAGGAGAGCGGCATCAAGGTGACCTACGATGTGTTCGACAGTGATGAGATGGTCGAGACCAAGCTGCTGGCCGGCAACAGTGGCTACGACGTGGTGGTGCCGACGCTGAACTTCTTCGGTCGTCAGATCCAGGCCGGCGTGTTCCTGCCGCTGGACAAGAGCAAGATTCCGAACCTGGCCAATCTCGATCCGGCGGTGATGAAGCGCATCGCCACCCAGGACCCGGGCAACCAGTACGGCGTGCCGTACATGATCGGCACCACCGGCATCGGCTACAACGTGGAGATGCTGAAGCAGCGCTTTGGCGGCAGCACCGATATCGCCAACAGCTGGGACCTGGTGTTCAAGCCGGAGAACATCAGCAAGATGAAGGACTGCGGCGTGACCATCCTGGACACGCCGGCGGACATGATTCCGATCGCGCTGCATTACCTGGGTCTGGACCCGCACAGCGGTGACCCGGCCGAGCTGCAGAAGGCGGCCGACCTGCTGAAGTCGATCCGCCCCTACGTGCAGAATTTCCACTCCTCTCAGTACGTGGGGTCGCTGGCCAATGGCGGCACCTGCCTGGTGGTCGGCTGGTCGGGTGACATCATCCAGGCCCGCGACCGCGCCGAGGAAGCCAGCAATGGCGTGCACGTGGCCTATTCGATCCCGAAGGAAGGCGCCCCGCAGTGGTTCGACATGCTGGCGATCCCGAAGGATGCCAAGCATCCGGAAGCCGCTTACGCGTTCATCAACTATCTGCTGCAGCCGAAGGTTGCCGCAGCCAACACCAACTTCATCCACTACGCCAACCCGGTGCCGACCGCGACCCCGCTGGTGGATGAGGCGATCCGTACCGACCCGACCATCTACCCGCCGGCCGACGTGGCCGAGAAGATGTTCACCTATTCGATCAACACGCCGGAGACCGACAAGCTCTACACCCGGCTGTGGACCGAGGTGAAGACCGGCCGCTAAGCCGGTCTGGCGCCGTCGGGCCTTGCCCGGCGGCTCCCTTTCCCTGCGCCGAAGCCTGTACTCCCGCTTCGGCCAAGGTGCCGCAGGATGGCCGGCAGCAGGTCGCGTGCATCGCGGCCGCCGTTGCACAGGAACGACGAACTCATCCGCTGCAGGTTGTGCATGCCGATGAAGAACAACCCCGGCTGCGGTGAAACACCGAACTCGCCGAGCGGATAGCCGTGTGCATCCAGCGCGCCCTGCACGTCGAGCCAGGGCCATTCGGCGACGAAACCGGTGGCCAGCACCACCGAGCGGATGCCTGCGGCCTGCAGATCCAGCTCGCATGGCGACGGTTCCGGCTCCCAGTGCAGATAGACCTCTTCGGGAATGTAGCGGGCATCGTCGGTGCGCGGTTCGGTCCGCGTGGCGTAGTACGCGCTGGCCAGCGAATCGAGATAGGCATACTCGGCCCGAGTGGCCTCGATCGCGGTGCGCAGCTGCGGACGGACATCTGCGAAGCGGGCGGTGTTTCCACTGAATTCCTGCAACCGGCCCAGCAACCTGATGCCTGCGCGGTGCATCGCCAGCAGGCTGATCGAGCTGCCCAGGCCGCCGCTTCCCTTGCCCGAGATCAGCGGAAACTCCGCAGTGCGGGCCTTGCGCAGCGCATCCGGTTCTCCGGCCAGTACGGCGGCCGCTTCACTCACATGCTGGTGGATGCGCCCGGCCATGTCCCACCAGGTCATCGAGTCCTTGCCGCGCAGCCGGCGGGTGTGCGAATGGCGCTGGGCCAGTGACCAGTACACGCTGCGACCGCTGTCGCGCAGGTCCTGGGCGATCTGCGCGCCCGACTGCCCACCCCCGATGACCAGCACCGCGCCATCGGGCAGCTGACGGGCACTGCGGTAGTCGCCCGAGTGCAGCACGGTGAGGCCTGGCGCGGGTGCGAAGGGGACCCGGGGCATCCGCGCGCGGCGGTATTCACCGGTGGCGACCACCACTGCGCGGGCATGGATCGGCCCCTGACTGCTGTCGATGGCATAGCCACCGGACTCAGGCCCAACCCGATGTACCACGCATCCCTCGTTGATCGGCAAGGAGCGCTCGTGGGCATACGCGCGGAGCCGCCGGATCACCTCCGGGGCACCCATGAAGCCCTCCGGGTCATCGCCGGCATAGGCATGACCGTGCAGGGCCATCGTCGCATTGGCGGTATTGGTCTGGAACGACTCCCAGCGTCGCTGCCAGCTGGCGCCCACGGTTTCGGCTTCCAGCACGCGATGCGCGACGCCGGCCTCCTGCAGGAGCGCGCTGAGGGACAACCCGGCCTGGCCGGCGCCGATGATGACCAGTGGCAGCCTTGCAGGCAGGGAGCCCGGCAGGCGGGGCGGGAAGGGGGAGGGGCTGTCCGGGGAAATCACCAGTGTGGGTCCATGCAAGGCCTTGATCCGGGCCATTGCGCGGGCAATGGCCGAGGCCTTCAACAGATCCGGTTCTGAAAAACGTTGTAGATCGGGCCAACGCCGGTGGCGCCTGGCCGGGACGGCCGCAGGATGGTCCAGGGGAGCCGGGGCCTTCGAGTGGACAGGCCACCATGGCGGGGGAAAACCGACACCCCTCGGGGCCCCGGGGCCGCCCACCGGCCGCTTCCACCTGCTCCCGTCATATCCCCTGCGGCCCCCGGCCGTTAGAATGACCGCCGCTGTCCACCGCCCGCTCCCGGAGCCCCCATGCCCGTTGAAGCCCAGCCGGTAGCCGCCGTCGTCGACACGACCGGTGCGCCCGGCTATCTCTCCATTCGTGACCTGCGCAAGGAATTCGATGGTTTCGTCGCCGTCGACGACGTCAATCTGGACGTGCGCAAGGGCGAGATATTTGCCCTGCTCGGTGGCTCCGGCAGTGGCAAGTCGACCCTGCTGCGCTGCCTGGGCGGCTTCGAGACGCCCACCAAGGGCAGCATCACCGTTGATGGCCAGCGCCTGGACGCGCTGCCGCCGTACCAGCGGCCGGTCAACATGATGTTCCAGTCCTATGCCCTGTTCCCGCACATGACGGTTGAACAGAACATCGCCTTCGGCCTAAAGCAGGATGGCCTGGGCAAGGATGCGATCAGCAAGCGCGTCGGCGAGATGCTCGACCTGGTGCAGATGGGCCACCTGGGCAAGCGCAAGCCGCACCAGCTGTCCGGTGGCCAGCAGCAGCGCGTGGCGCTGGCGCGGTCGCTGGCCAAGGGGCCGAAGCTGCTGCTGCTGGACGAGCCGATGGGCGCGCTGGACAAGAAGCTGCGCTCGCAGATGCAGCTGGAACTGGTCAGCATCATCGAATCGTCGGGCGTGACCTGCGTGATGGTTACCCACGACCAGGAGGAAGCGATGACCATGGCCACCCGCATCGCGGTGATGGATGCCGGCTGGATCCAGCAGGTCGGCAAGCCCGACGAGGTCTACGAGCAGCCGGCCAACCGCTTCGTCGCCGAGTTCATCGGTTCGGTCAACCTGTTCGACGGGGTGATCGACGAGGACCTGCCCGAGTACGTCACCGTGCGCTCGCCGCTGTTCCCGGCGCCGATCTACATCGCCCATGGCATCACCGGCTATGAAGGGCAGCCGGTCGCGTTCGCGCTGCGCCCGGAGAAGGTGATGATCGGCAAGGAAGAGCCGGAAGGGCACACCAACAAGGCACAGGGCGTGATCGAGGACATCGCCTATTTCGGCAGCCACTCGGTCTACCACGTGCGCTTGCCCAGCGGCGCCAAGGTGCTGGCCAACTTCGCCAACTCGCAGCGCTGGGCCAGTGATGGCCTCACCTGGGGCGACGAGGTGTGGGTGCACTGGCGCGACAACGACGGCGTGGTGCTGACCTCATGAGCACGGCCGGCCTGAAGCGCTGGCTGCCGGGGCTGCGTGCCACGGTGATCGGCATTCCGTACCTGTGGCTGCTGCTGTTCTTCGCAGTGCCGTTCCTGATCGTGCTGATGATCAGCTTCTCGCTCAGCCGGGTCGGCTCGCCGCCGTACACCTGGCTGCTGCAGTACGCCGACGGCGGCTTCTCGCTGAAGCTGAACCTGGAAAACTACCTGGCGCTGTTCCGCGATTCGATCTATGCGCAGGCCTTCCTGAGCTCGATCAAGATCGCAGCGATCTCGACCTTCCTGACCCTGCTGATCGGCTACCCGATGGCCTATGCCATCGCCCGCCTGTCACCGGCCGCGCGCAACGTGGCGATGATGCTGGTGGTGCTGCCGTCGTGGACCTCGTTCCTGATCCGCGTGTATGCGTGGAAGGCGATCCTGGACCGCAACGGCCTGCTCGACCAGTTCCTGCAGTTCACCGGCCTGCAGTCGCTGATGACGTCGATGGGCCTGCCGAAACTGCAGCTGATCGACACCCCGACCGCCGCCTACATCGGCATCGTCTACTGCTACCTGCCGTTCATGGTGCTGCCGCTGTACGCCAACCTCGTCAAGCACGACCACCGCCTGCTGGAAGCGGCCTACGACCTCGGTGCCAAGCCGTGGCAGGCGTTCCTGCGCATCACCCTGCCGTTGTCGAAGGCGGGCATCATCGCCGGCTGCATGCTGGTGATGATTCCGGCCATCGGTGAATTCGTGATCCCGGAAATGCTGGGCGGCTCGGAGACGCTGATGGTCGGCCGCCAGCTGTGGAACGAGTTCTTCAACAACCGTAACTGGCCGGGCGCCTCGGCGATGGCGGTGGCAATGATCCTGTTGCTGCTGGTCCCGATCCTGCTGTTCAACCGTTCCCAGCAGCGCCTGCTGGAAGGGAAGCAGGCATGAGCCCGCGTACCGCCAGGGGCCTGGGGCTGGGCGTGCTGCTGCTCGGCTTCGCCTTCCTGTACCTGCCGATCCTGCTGTTGATGTTCTATTCGTTCAACAGCTCGCGGCTGGCGATGGTCTGGGCCGGGTTCTCCACCCGCGCCTACAGCGATCTGTTCGCCGACCGCGCGCTGATGGAGGCGATGTGGACCAGCCTGGTGGTGGCGTTCTGGACCGCCTGCACGGCCACCGTGCTGGGCACGCTGGCGGCGATGGTGATGACCCGCTTCAAGCGCTTCCGCGGCAAGCCGCTGTTTGGCGCGCTGGTCACCGCACCGCTGGTGATGCCGGATGTGATCCTCGGCTTCTCGCTGATGGCGCTGCTGGCTTCGATGGGTACGATTCCCGGGTTCCCGGCGCGTGGCTTGACCACCATCTGGATCGCGCACGTCACCTTCACACTGTGCTTCGTCACCGTGGTGGTGTCCTCGCGCCTGCAGGAGATGGACCTGTCGCTGGAAGAAGCCGCGATGGACCTGGGCGCGAGCCGGCTGACCGTGTTCGGCCGCATCACCCTGCCGATCATCGCGCCGGCGCTGGTGGCAGGCTGGCTGCTGGCGTTCACGCTGTCGCTGGATGATGTGGTGGTGGCCAGCTTCGTCGCCACGCCGGGCTCGACCACGCTGCCGATGAAGGTGTTCGCTTCGGTGCGCATGGGCATCAGCCCGAAGATCAACGCACTGGCCACGCTGCTGGTGTCGGCGGTGTCGATCGCCGCGGTGATCGGCTGGTACATCAATGCGCGTGCGGAGAAGCGGCGCCAGCGCGATCTGCAGCTGGCGCGGCAGGACAACGGCTGAGCACACGGCCTGTCGACAGCGCCGGCAACACCCGGCTCACGGACAGCGGCGCACAATGGGGGTCTTCCAGATGGAGATCCCCCATGACCGTCGAGATCATCAACCCGGCCACCGGCCAGGTGACCTACCGCCATGAACTGATGGGTGCAGCCGACATCGAGCAGCGCCTGCAGGCCGCTGCCGATGCCTTCCCCGGCTGGGCTGATCACTCGCTGCAGGACCGCGGCGCCATCCTTCGCCAGATTGCCGCGCAGCTGCGCGCCCGTCGCGATGACCTGCAGCAGGCGATGACCCACGAGATGGGCAAGCTCAAGGCTGAGGCGCTGGCCGAGGTCGACAAGTGCGCGGCCGCCTGCGAGTACTACGCCGACCACGCGGCCGACTACCTGAAGCCGCAGCTGATCGACACCGAAGCCCAGCGCAGCTATGTGCGCTACGAGCCGATCGGCTGCGTGTTCGCGGTGATGCCGTGGAATTTCCCGATCTGGCAGGTGTTCCGTTTTTTGGCCCCGGCGTTCATGGCTGGCAACGTGGCCGTGCTCAAGCACGCCAGCAACGTGCCGCAGTGCGCCGACCTGATCCTGGCGGTGTGCCGTGACGGCGGCCTGCCCGATGGCGTGTTCGATGTACTGCACATCGACAACGACCAGGCCGCCGAGGTGCTGCGCGACGCACGGGTGAAGGCGGTGACGCTGACCGGCAGCGAG
This sequence comes from Stenotrophomonas sp. GD03877, assembly GCF_029840555.1. Lineage (NCBI taxonomy): Bacteria > Pseudomonadati > Pseudomonadota > Gammaproteobacteria > Lysobacterales > Lysobacteraceae > Stenotrophomonas > Stenotrophomonas sp. GD03877. The sequence goes on from NZ_JAOCCT010000033.1 coordinate 18,700, forward strand.
CGGGCAGGGCGCTCGATCGCTTCCAATGCCGGCAGCCAGCTGAAGAAGACGGTGATGGAGCTCGGCGGCAGCGATGCCTTCGTGGTGCTTGACGATGCCGACCTCGACAAGACCGTGGCCGCGGCAGTGAAGTCACGTTTCGACAACAGCGGGCAGACCTGCATCGCGGCCAAGCGCTTCATCGTGGTCGATGCGGTGGCCGATGAATTCACCCGCCGCTTTGTCGAAGCGGCGGGTGAGCGCCAGTATGGCGACCCTGACGAGCGCAGTACCACGCTGGCGCCGATGGCGCGTGCCGACCTGCGCGACGAACTGCACAAGCAGGTGCAGGCCAGCGTGGCCAAGGGCGCGCGGGTGCTGGTGGGTGGTGAGCCGATTGCGGGCACGCACGCCGGCTATCCGGCCACCGTGCTCGACCAGGTCGGCCCTGGCATGCCGGCGTATGACGAGGAATTGTTCGGCCCGGTAGCTGCGGTGATCCGTGTCGCTGACGAGGCCGAGGCACTGCGCGTGGCCAACGACACCCGCTTCGGCCTGGGCGGCAGCGTGTGGACGCGCGACCCGGTGCGCGGTGAACGTTTCGCCCAGCGCATGGAATGCGGTGCGGCGTTCGTCAACGCCATCGTCAAGAGCGACGCGCGGTTGCCGTTCGGTGGCAGCAAGCAGTCCGGTTTCGGTCGCGAACTGGCCGACCACGGCATCCATGAGTTCATGAACATCAAGACCGTCTACGTGGCTTGATGGATCATCCAATGCGCCACGACCAACGGTCGTGGCCCACCGGTCTGGTGGGTATCGACCGTTGGTCGATATGTCCCCGGTTTTGTGGGTATCGACCGTTGGTCGATACGATCTACAACCACTTCGCGCGCTTGAACAGCCGGTACAAGCCCACGCACACACCGCCCACGCCAACGATCATCAACGGGTAGGACCACGGTTCGCTCAGCTCGGGCATGTGGCTGAAGTTCATGCCGTACCAGCTGGTGATCAGCGTCGGCGCCGCCAGCAGCGCCGCCCACGCACCCAGCCGCTTGACCGTCTCGCCCTGCGCCAGCGTCACCAGTGACAGGTTCACGCTCAGTGCGGTGCCCAGCATCTCGCGTAGGGTGTCGATCACATCGCTGATGCGTACCGCGTGGTCGTGCACGTCGCGGATGTACAGCTTCACTTCGTCGGGAATCAGTTCGCCCTGGTAGCGGCGCAGCTGTGCCAGCACGTCCTGCAGCGGCGCCACCGCCATCCGCATCTTGTTCAGTTCGCGCTTGAGCTCGTACAGCCGCACCACCGTGCTGCGCTTGTAGGTGTCGGCGAAGATGTCCTTTTCCAGCAGGTCCAGGGTGTCGCGGAAGCGGTGCACGATGGGCAGGTAGTTGTCGACCACGAAGTCGGTCACCGCATACAGGCAGTACGACGGGCCCATTTTCAGCAGCTGGGGCTCGCGCTCGACCCGCGCGCGTACCGGGGCGTAGGACAGCGAAGCGCCATGGCGCACCGTCACCAGAAAGCGTGGGCCGAGGAAGGCGTGGGTTTCGCCGTACTGGATGCGCTCGTCGACCATCTGCGCGGTCGTCACCACCACGAACATCGAATTGCCGTAGGTCTCGACCTTGGGCCGCTGGTGCGCATTGCGCGCATCCTCGATGGCCAGGTCGTGCAGGCAGAACTCCTCCTGCAATTTCAACAGCACATCGTCATTGGGGTCGTACAGGCCGACCCAGACGAAGCCATTGCCACCGGCAATGACATCGCTGATGGCGTCCAGGGTGATGTCGTGGCGTTTGCCCTCGTCATCGTAGTGGACGCAGTTGATGACGCAGGTGGGGTTGGCCGAAGCCGGGGCGGAAGCGGAGGCGGGCAATGACATGCCCGCCATCGTGCGTCAGGGCCGTGTTTCGGACAAGTGAGGACGACGCCCCAGTACCCACGCCAGGGCGACGTGCACCGGCAGCAGCAGCACGATCCACTGCACGTTGTACTGCGCCTGCAGGCTCAGCCAGTGCAGTACCAGCGCGGCCACGGCCTGCACCGCCAGCAGCCACAGCACCACCCTGAACATGCGCCCCGGCACGCGACGGCGCAGCAGGGCGATCGCACCCGGCAGCAGCAGCACCGCCAGCGGCGAAAGCAGCAGCAGGTTACGGTTGGCCCACGCGGCGTAGTGGATGCTGAAGCCCCACAGGAACACCAGCACGCCGCCGAAGAGGGCGCACAGCAGCCAGAACGGCAGCGCCAGCCCGGCCAGCAGGCGCGGACGGCGACGCAGCGCCAGCACGCCGGCGGCGATCACCAGGCCGCACAGCAGCCACGGCCACCAACGGCGCGCGAACTCCTTCGGCTCCGGGGCGATGCGGTGCGGCAGCAGTTCCTGTTCGGACTGCACCAGCGGCCGGCCATCGCTGTTGCGTGCCTGGCGCAGGGCATCGGCCAGGCGCATCGGCACGAACGCCTCCTGCCAGCGCGACAGCGGCTGGTCGGCGAACGGCCCCAGGCCGACGTCGAAGCCCAGCCACATCCACGGCGCCGGCGAGGCCAGGCGCACCGATTCGCTGCGGTAGGTGTTGCCGCGCGAGCGACCGGCAAGCTGCGACTGCAGGCCGCCGCCCAGTGCCTTGTCCACCGTGTCGCGCACCATCGTGGCGCAGTTGGCGGTGTAGTAGTCGTAGTGGTAACGCGCGTTTTCCGGCTTGGCCCGTTCGGCCAGATCGGCGGCCAGGGAGCGGGCCTGGTCCGGGCGCAGGTCCAGCCACTGCACGCTGGCGCCACGGCCGGTCTCGTCGTAGTAGGACAGGTCCTGCTGCAGCGGCAGCGCCACCAGGTAATACATCATGTCGCCGCGCGCGAAGCGGCTGATGAAATCGTCCTCGGACGGATCGAAGTAGCCGAAGTTGTACGAGGTCGCTTCGCCGCTGAGCGGATCGACCACGACGATGGCGTCGTGGCCGAAGCGTTCGAAGAACACCGTGCCGGGCTGCATGGTCACCACGCCGATGCGCGGCGCAGGGGCCTCGGCGCCGGTGCCGGGCGCAGCAGGTGTGGCCGCCGCCGGCTGCGCGAACGCGCCCAGCGGCAGGGCCATGGCCAGCACGTACAGTGCCAGCCATACCATGAGGATCAGGCCGCGGCGCTTCAAGCGTCGTCCTGCGCGTCCGGCGGCAGCACGGTCACGTGGAAGGCCTGCACCCGGCGCGCATCGGCGCGGGCCACGCGGAACATGAAGCGGTCCAGCGCCAGCTCGTCACCGACTTCCGGCAGGTGGCCCACGGCCTCGGTGACCAGGCCACCGATGGTGTCGTAGTCCTCGTCGGAGAAGGTGGCACCGAAGCGTTCGTTGAAGTCGCCGATCGGGGTCAGCGCGTCGACCACGTACTGGCCGTCGGACTGGATCGCGATCTGAGCGGAAGGATCCTCGGCCTCGTCATGCTCGTCATCGATCTCGCCGACGATCTGTTCCAGCACGTCCTCGATGGTGACCAGGCCGGCGACACCGCCGTACTCGTCCACCACGATGGCCATGTGGTTGCGCGACAGGCGGAACTCCTTCAGCAGCACGTTGAGCTTCTTCGCCTCCGGGATCAGTACCGCCGGGCGCAGCAGCTCGCGCACGTTGGCCGGGCCGTTGTCGGCAACCACGCCGCGCAGCAGGTCCTTGGCCAGCAGGATGCCGAGGATGTCGTCCTTGTTTTCGCCGTGCACCGGGAAGCGCGAATGGCCGGATTCGACCACCTGCTTCATCAGTTCCAGGAAGGGCGCTTCGACCGGCAGCGAGACCATCTGCGAGCGCGAGATCATCACGTCGCCCACGGTCAGCTCGGCCACCGAAATGGCGCCTTCCATCATCTTCAGGGTATCGGCGGCGATCAGACCCTCTTCCTGCGCGGTGTGCAGGACAGCGACCAGCTCGTCGCGGGTATGGGGTTCGCCGGAGAAGGCGGAGGTCAGGCGTTCAAGCCAGCCGCGCTTCTTTTCACTGTGCTCCGCAGGGGAGCTACTACTGTCGTCTTCTGACATCTCTGGAAAAAAGGCACCCGGCAGGCCGGGCGTTGGCCCAAGTCTAGCAGGATGTGGCGGCCTGTCAGTGACTGCCGGTGGCCGGGGCAGGGGAGCCCGGGGCTGCCGCTTCCTCGGGCAGGTCCAGGCTGTAGGTGCAGCCGGCCAGGGTCTTGCCCGGGTGGGAGGCCACGGTGGAGACGCTGAGGATGATCGACTCGATCTGGGCCTCGCCGGTCTTCGGGTCGGTCACGTCGCGGCTGACCAGCTCGCGGCCGGCCATGAACTTGCCGTCCTGGTCGTAGCCGGTCTCCAGCGCCAGGCGCTTGGCCAGCGGGCGTGGGTCGGCCTGGTCGAGGACTGCCATGACGCTGGCCCCGGCCACCGCCACCCGCTCGGTGCTCACGCCGAACACGCTGATCGGCTGGGCCAGGCGGTACTCGCTCATGAACTGGTTGCCCTGCGGCAGCGGCTGCAGGCCCTGGGCCACGGCCGCCAGCGGGTCGGCCAGCAACGGCGCCAGCGCAGCCTGGTCGGCCACGCCCTGGCGGCATTCGATCAGCGCCGGCAGGTCCAGGCGGGAAGCGAACGCGGATGGGACCGCAAGGACACACAGCAGAGGCAGGCAGCAGCGCAGTGACACGAGCGGTTTCCGCAGGCAGAGGGGCGCCATCATAGCCCTGGCGAGCGCCGGAGCGGTGCCACCAGACGGCGCGCGAAACCCATCATCAGGAACCGCACGACCATGAAGGACAAGGTGAGCACGACCGACGTCATGGCGATCTGCATGGCTTCCCCTGCGGCACGCACCACTGCCGGCCACAGGCCTGGACCTGTCAGCCACGGCATCAGGTCGTCCGCCGCCTTGCCGCTTGCTTTCAGGTAGATCAGGGCCAGCACGAACAGCACCAGCAGCGAGGTCCGGCTGGCATGGAAGAACGGCAGCGCGTTGACCGGGCGGCCCAGGTGCCGGTGCACCAGCATCCGCCACAACACCGGCAGAGTCAGCGCACCCGCCAGTACCAGGATCATCGACGCCCCCCACAGTGCGGGGGTATGGGCCGGTTCCCGTTCGCCATTGAGATGCGGGCCGATCAGGCCGATCACCGCGCCGGTCAGCAGGCAGAGGGGCGACAGCAGGGCCAGGCTGCGCAGCAGCCAATGCCTGCCGCTGGGGTCGCGGGCGCTGATGCGGCGCACGGCATAGGCGCCAAGCGCCAGCAGCACGGCGAAAAGACCCACGCCGAGCGTAAACATCATCGAGCCGTTGTCCGAGGTCATCCTTGGTTTCCTTGCGCCCCATGCCTGGCGGCGAACAATAGCGCAGCGCGCGGACCGGCGCCCGCAGGCCACGTTGGTCAGGGGGATCGCCGCTGCGATGTCGCCGGATACCAGCGCAGCCTGACCGGGTAGCCCAGTTGCACCTGCAGGTGGTCGCGCACGGTCGCCGCCGTTGCGCGGTTGGCTGGGGTATCCCGGAGTTCCACCTCCAGCTCCCCGGTCTTGACATCCAGGCTATAGCCGAACTGGTCGGGCAGCTGGGCGAGCAGCCCGTCCTGCTGAGCATGCAGGCGGCGCTCCATCTCCGCTTCGGTCATCGCGGCGCCGGTGATGTAGTGCACACGTTGCGGGCCATCCGCCCCTGGGTGTGTCTCATCGGCCTCGGGTGCGGCGCCTGTCAGTCGCACCACAACGTTCCAGCCCCTCGCATTGTCCACCCAGATGCCGGCCAGGCGGGCCGCGTGCCGCGCTTCCAGGCGGTCGATCAGCGCCCGTTGCTGGGCGGTGGCGACGGTATTGCGGGTGTCGCGCTCGTTGCTGCCAAAGAACGCCCGTAGTTCGGCGATCTTTGCGGCGATGTCGGCCTCGCTGTCACTGGTGGGGAACGGTGACGGACGGTCAGGATCGGGCATCAGGCCAGCCCCGGACTGCAGTAGCGCGGCAAGCACAAGTGCGGGCAGGGACATGCTGCGCTCCTCTTCCGTGAGTGCGTGGGCTCGGAACAGAGCCCGGTGTCAGCGCTCGCCCGCGTATGGGTCGTCGATGCCCAGCTCGGCCAGGATCTCCCGTTCCAGCTGCTCCATCGCCTCGGCTTCCTTGTCGTCCTCGTGGTCCCAGCCGAGCAGGTGCAGCACGCCGTGCACGGTCAGGTGCGCGTAGTGGGCGTTGAGCGCCTTGCCCTGTTCGTCGGCCTCGCGTGCCACCACCGGTGCACAGATCACCAGGTCACCCAGCAGCGGGAACTTGACGCCCTTGGGCAGGCCTTCGGGTACTTCGGCCGGGAAGCTGAGCACATTGGTCGCGTAGTCCTTGCCGCGGTAGTGGCGGTTCAATGACTGTCCTTCCTTGGCATCGACCACGCGGATGGCCAGATCGGCCTCGCGGATGCGGCCCTTCAACGCGGCGGCCACCCACTTGCGGAAGCTGACTGCCGCCGGCAGGCCGGCACGTGGCAGGGCATAACTGACGGCGACGTCCAGTCGCACGGGACCACGGGTCATGGAGTTGCTCCAGGTTGGATCTGATGCAGGTCGCGGCGGTCGTAGGCGCTGACGATGCGTGCGACCAGCGGGTGGCGGACCACGTCACGGGATTCGAAGAAGGTGAAGCTGACCCCCTCGACCTCACGCAGCACGTCGATGGCGTCGCGCAGGCCGGACTTCACATGCTTGGGCAGGTCGGTCTGGGTCAGGTCACCGGTGACCACCGCAGTGGAGCCGTAACCCAGGCGGGTCAGGAACATCTTCATCTGCTCGATGGTGGTGTTCTGTGCTTCGTCCAGGATCACGAACGCATCGTTGAGCGTGCGGCCGCGCATGTAGGCCAGCGGTGCGATCTCGATGACGTTCTTCTCCAGCAGCTTGACCACCTTCTCCACGCCCATCATCTCGTACAGGGCGTCGTACAGCGGTCGCAGGTAGGGGTCGACCTTCTGGCTCAGGTCGCCGGGCAGGAAGCCCAGCTTCTCGCCGGCCTCCACCGCCGGGCGCACCAGGATCAGGCGCTGCACCCGCGATTCGTTCAGTGCTTCGACCGCGCTGGCCACGGCCAGGAAGGTCTTGCCGGTACCGGCCGGACCGATGCCGAAGTTGATGTCATGCGTGGCGATCTGGTGCAGGTAGCGGCCCTGGTTGGCACCGCGACCGCGCACCGTACCGCGCTTGACCTTGATCGCCACCTCCTGCGCTTCGTAGGAGCGTTCGGCGATCTGCTCGACGTTGGCCTGCGCCAGGCGCAGGTGGATGGCGTGGTTGTCGAAGGTGGTTTCGCCGGCTTCGGCGTACAGCGCTTCAACCAGTTTCTGCGCCTCGACGATGGCTTCGTTCGGCCCGCTGATGCGGAACACGAAGCCACGATTTGCGATCTCCACGCCGAGCTTCAGCTCGATCTGGCGCAGGTGCCCGTCGAAGGGGCCGCACAGGTTGGCCAGTCGCTCGTTGTCTTCCGGCGACAGGGTGAAGTCTCGATGATCGATGCTTTTCATTGCTTGGGGTGGGGCGGACGCCTTCCACCGCAGTGTATTCAGGGAGGACAAGGGTAGCGCGCGTGCGGGGTGCACGGCCAGCAGACGGTCGATACAGCGTTTTCCACACCCGGTGTGGACGGGGCGCGCGGAAACCTGTGGATAGACCTTTGCAATGCTTGTGCCACAAGGCCCATGAGGTCCTGGTGAAAAAAGCGTCATGGCCGTTCGTCGCTGCGGCAGCACTGCCACAGGTGGCCTGCACGGGGGCATTCATCGTGATGGCAGTGCAGGTTTCGTTGCCGGGCGAGCAACAAAGCCACGTCCTGGCGGATTTCCACAGCGGTTGTGGAATGATGCCGAATCAACCTGTGGATAGGTGGTGCGGAGCCTTGCGGCAAAAGGCTTGCCCACGTGTGGTGAAAAAACCGTCAGGGCTGATCGGAATCATTGAGGATGCACGGGGCACATGGCACCGTGTCGCCGTCGCAGGAGGGGATGGCATGGGCATCGGCAACGGGATGCGTGGGATCGGACTGGCGGGCATCGGCCTGCTTGCGGGGTGCGGGCAGTCAGCGCCGACTGCACTGGGCACGCTGGAATGGGACCGGATCACGGTGCCGGCGCCGGCGGCCGAAGTCATCGCCACGGTGGAGGTGCGCGAGGGCCAGCAGGTCAAGGCCGGGGCTGTGCTGATGCAGCTGGACCCGGCGCGGGGAGACGCGCAGTTCGCCGCAGCACAGGCTGATACGGCGCGTGCGCAGGCGCAGCTGGAAGAACTGCAGATCGGCCCACGCCAGGAGCAGATCGCGCAGGCCCAGGCGCAACTGGCCGCGTTGCGCGCACAGGCTGCCGAAGCAAGTGCCTATTACCGCCGGGTCCAGCCGTTGGCACAGCAGCGCTTGATTGCCGCCGCTGAACTGGATCGTGCACGCGCCGCCGCCGGCAATGCCGAGGCCAGCGCGCGTGCTGCCGAGCAGGCCTGGCTGGAGCGGGTGCACGGCAGCCGTGTGCAGGATATCGCCCAGGGCCAGGCGGCCGCGGATGCCGCACAGGCACAGCAGGTGGTGCAGGGCGTCAACCTGCAGAAGCTGCAACTGCGCGCACCGCGCGACGGCGTGGTCGATGCCTTGCCTTACCGGCAGGGGGACCAGGCGCCGGTCGGCGCGCCGCTGGCGGTGATGCTGGTCGGCGAGCGCCCCTATGCACGCGTCTACCTGCCGCAACCGCTGCGCCTGCAGGTCAAGGTCGGACAGGCCGCGCAGATACAGCTGGAGGGAGGCAGCACGGTGCTGACGGGGCGCGTGCGTGCGATCCGCAGTGAGCCGTCGTTCACGCCGTACTACGCACTGACCGGTGATGACGTCGAGCGCCTGAGCTATCTGGCCGAGATCGAAGTGGACGGGAACAGCGACATGCAGAAGCTGCCAGCGGGCCTTCCGGTACAGGTGCGCTTCTGAACACCGGTGCGGACATCGCGGTGCACGCGCAGGGCCTGACCCGCCGCTTCGGCGATCTGCTGGCCGTGGACCATGTCGACCTGACCGTGCCGCGTGGCCAGGTCTATGGCTTCCTGGGGCCGAACGGGTCGGGCAAGTCGACCACCATCCGCATGCTGTGCGGCCTGCTGGAACCGAGTGCCGGGCAGATCGAGGTGCTGGGCCTGGCGGTTCCCGAGCAGGCCGAAGCACTGCGCCGGCGCATCGGCTACATGACCCAGCGCTTCTCGTTGTATGAAGATCTTTCGGTACGCGAGAACCTGGAATTCCTCGCCGCCATCCAGGATCTGCCACGCGCGCAGGCCCGGCAGCGGGTCGACGAACTGCTGCAGCAGTATCGTCTTCTGGACAGGCAGCCGCAGCTGGCCGGCACCCTCAGTGGTGGCCAGAAGCAGCGCCTGGCGCTGGCCGGCGCTGTCGTGCACGCTCCGGAGCTGCTGTTCCTGGACGAGCCGACCAGCGCAGTCGATCCGGAATCGCGCCGCGATTTCTGGGAGGCCCTGTTCGAACTGGCCGATGCGGGCACCACCGTGCTGGTCTCGACCCACTACATGGACGAGGCCGAGCGCTGCCACCGCCTGGCGATCCTTGATCGTGGCGCGCTGGTGGCCGACGGCACGCCGGCCGAACTGTGCGCACGGCTGGAAGGGCGCACGCTGCAGGTCACCGCGTCGCAGCCGCGCCTGGCCAGCCGCGCACTGGCCGATCTGCCCGGCGTGCTCAGCGTGGCGCAGATCGGCACCCATCTGCGCGTGCTGTGCAATGAGGGAGCGGCGGACATCGCAGTGCTGGGCCGTGCGCTGGCCAGTGCTGACCCGCAGGCCAGCATCGAGAAGGTGGCACCGAACCTGGAAGACGTGTTCGTGGCCGCCACCCGTGGTCGTGGCCGGGAGCCGGCGGAATGAACCTGCGCAGGCTGTGGGCGATCATGCTCAAGGAACTGCGGCAGCTACGGCGCGACCGCATCACGCTGGCGATGATCGTCGGCATTCCGGTGATGCAGCTGCTGCTGTTCGGCTATGCGATCAATCTCAACCTGCGTCACCTCGACGCCGGTGTCGCCGATCAGGCCAACAGTGCCGCCTCGCGCGCGCTGGTGCAGGACATGGTCGCCACCGGCGTGATCACGCCGCGCAGCGAGGCGTACACGCCCGACCAGCTGATGCAGGCGCTGCGCCGTGGCGAGATCAGTGTCGGCATCGTGGTGCCGGCCGACTTCGAGCGTCGCCGCTTCGACGGTAGCGAAGCAGTGCAGGTGCTGGTCGATGGCAGCGACACCGTGGTGCAGAGCGCAGCGATCCAGCTGGCGCAGGTGCCGCTGGACACGCGTCCGACCAGCAACACGCGTCCCCTGCGCGAAGGCAGCATCGCCAGTGGTCCTATCAGCGTGACCAGCTTCTACAACCCGCAGCGGCGCTCGGCGGTGAACATCGTGCCGGGCCTGATCGGGGTGATCCTGACCATGACCCTGGTGATGTTCACGGCCGTGGCGGTGGTGCGCGAACGCGAGCGCGGCAACATGGAGCTGCTGATCGCCACGCCGGTGTCGCGCAGCGAACTGATGGTGGGCAAGGTGCTGCCTTATGCAGCGATTGGCCTGCTGCAGACCACGCTGGTGCTGGTGCTGGGCACCTGGCTGTTCCAGGTGCCGATCCGCGGCAGCCTGCTGGACATCTACCTGGCCGCAGTACTGCTGGTGCTGGCCAACCTCGCACTGGGCCTGCTGATATCCACGCGCGCGCGCTCGCAGTTCCAGGCGATGCAGATGACGTTGTTCCTGTTCCTGCCGTCGATCCTGCTGTCGGGCTTCATGTTCCCGTTTGCGGGCATGCCGCGGCCGGTGCAATGGCTGGCGGAAGTGCTGCCGCTGACCCACTTCCTGCGGCTGGTGCGCGGCATCATGCTGCGCGGCGCCTCGCTGTGGGAGCTGTGGCACGACGCGCTGGCGCTGCTGGCCTTCATCGTGGTGATGATGACGCTGGCGATCCTGCGTTTCCGCAAACGATTGGATTAAGGCATGCCGACCCACGGTCGGCATCCACAACTACCCCGGTAGGTGCCGACCGTTGGTCGGCACACCCAGACCTTACTCCGCCACTACCCGCGCGCGCAGCGAATTGGTCAGCGCTTCGGTGATCACCACATCCACGAACTGGCCGATCAGCCGCGCCGGCGCCGGGAAGTTCACCGAACGCATGTTCTCGGTCTTGCCGGTCAGCTCGTTCGGATTCTTGCGCGACGGGCCTTCCACCAGCACGGTCTGCACGGTGCCGACCATCTTTTCGGAGATGCCGGCGGCATGCGCATTGATGCGCTCCTGCAGGCGCGACAGGCGCGCGTGCTTTTCGGCATCGCTGATCGTGTCCTCCAGGTCGGCCGCTGGCGTGCCCGGGCGGCGCGAATAGATGAAGGAGAAGCTGTGGTCGAAGCCGATGTCTTCGATCAGCTTCATGGTCTTCTCGAAATCGGCATCGGTCTCGCCGGGGAAGCCGACGATGAAGTCCGAGCTGATCGAGATGTCCGGGCGCACCGCGCGCAGCTTGCGGATCTTCGACTTGAATTCCAGTGCGGTGTAGCCGCGCTTCATCGCCGACAGCACGCGGTCGCTGCCGGCCTGCACCGGCAGGTGCAGGAAGTTGGCCAGCTGCGGTACGTCGCGGAACGCATCGACCAGCGAATCGCTGAACTCCAGCGGGTGCGAGGTGGTGAAGCGGATGCGGCCAACGCCATCGATCTCGGCGATGGTGCGGATCAGCAGGCCCAGGTCGGCGAACTCACCATCGCCATACGGGCCACGGTAGGCGTTGACGTTCTGGCCGAGCAGGTTGATCTCGCGCACGCCCTGCGCGGCCAGCTGCGCCACTTCCACCACCACGTCCTCGAACGGGCGGCTGACCTCCGTGCCGCGGGTGTAGGGCACCACGCAGAACGAGCAGTACTTCGAGCAGCCTTCCATGATCGACACGAACGCCGAGGCGCCATCGGCACGCGGCTCCGGCAGGCGGTCGAACTTCTCGATCTCGGGGAAGCTGATGTCCACCTGCGGGCGCTTCTGTTCGCGCCGCGCGCGGATCAGTTCCGGCAGGCGGTGCAGGGTCTGCGGTCCGAACACCAGGTCGACGAACGGCGCGCGCTTGATGATCGCTTCGCCTTCCTGCGAGGCGACGCAGCCGCCGACGCCGATGATGACCTCGCGGCCCTTGTTCTTCAGGCCCTTCCACACGCCCAGCTGGCTGAATACCTTCTCCTGCGCCTTCTCGCGGATGGAGCAGGTGTTGACCAGGATGACGTCAGCGTCGTCCGGGGTATCGGTCAGTTCCAGGCCATCGCTGGCGGCAAGCACGTCGGCCATCTTGGCCGAGTCGTACTCGTTCATCTGGCAACCGTGGGTCTTGATGTACAGCTTGCCCTTGACCTGGTCGGGCTTGCGCGGACCAGCGGGCAGGGCAACGAGCGGGGTACCGCCCGGCGTGGCGGGCGGAAAGACGTCTGGCGTCCCGGTCATGGCGCTTAATCCATTCGGGTGGCGGGAAAGCGGGCAATTCTACCCGCATCCCGCGCCAGCCGCCGCGTTCATGCGGCCAAGCCCAAGCCCGGCGTGGTCATCACTGTAGAGCCGAGCCCACGCTCGGCTGCCTTGTGCAAGGCGGAGGAGCAGCCGAGCGTGGGCTCGGCTCTACAAGGGGGCGCTGATTACGCCGCCACCAGCTCCGCATCGATCCGCCGCGACCGGTCGAAGGCGGTCATCGCGCTCATCCGGGCGATGTAGTCGGCTGTTGCCGGCGCCGGCTGTACGAGGCCAAAGGCGGTGGTCCAGGCCAGCGCATTGCCCCACAGCACATCGGCGGCGCTCATCGTCTCGCCGAGCAGGTACGGGCCCTGCGCCAGCTGGGCCTCGACCACCTGCAGCACGGTCTCGGCGTCGTTGTACGGCGACATCAGGCGCGGCGGCGGCTCGCGATGCATCGCCTTGTCGATCATCGCCGGCTCGAAACAGGCGCCATAGAAGGCCATCCAGCGCAGGTAGGGCCCGCGCAGGGCGTCGCCGATCGGCGGGGCCAGCCCGGCTTCCGGATACAGGTCGGCCAGGTACAGATAAATGGCCACCTGTTCGGTTACCAGTGCGCCGTTGTGGACGATGGCCGGCACCTTGCCCATCGGGTTGATGGCCAGGTAGGCCGGGGCCAGGTTGGCGCCGGCCTTCAGGTCCAGCACCTGCATGCGGTAGTCGGCACCCAGCGCTTCGAGCAGGGCCACGGCGCCGCTCGAGCGGGAACGGGCGGCGTGGTACAGGGTGATCTGGCGTGAATTCATGGCATTGCTCCTTGCGGTGGGTGGTGAACTGGAGGCCATCCTGGGGCACTATTGCGGACGACTTCTGTCCTCGATCCTTCATGCGCCATACCGCCCACCGACTGCTGCGCCTGATCGCTCTGTTGCAGGCCCGCCGCCAGTGGTCTGGGGCCGAGCTCGCCGAGCGCATGGGCGTGGACCGACGCAGCATCCGCCGCGATATCGAGCGCCTGCGCGAGCTGGGCTACCCGGTGCAGGCCTCGGCCGGGGTAGGGGGCGGCTATCAGCTGGGGGCCGGGGCACCGGTACTGCCGATGTTGCTGGATGAGGAGGAGGCAACCACCCTGGCCATCGCCCTGCGCGCCGCCTCGGCCACCGTCGCCGGCATCGACGACACCGCGCGTGGCCTGCTGTCCAAGCTCGACCCGCTGGTGCCGACCCGTCGCCGCCAGCAGGCCGGCGAGGTGCATGCAGCGACGGCCACCCTGTCCGATCTTCCGTCCACCGACGCACGCCTGCTCGGACGGCTGGCCCAGTACTGCCGGCAGGCGTCACGGCTGGCCTTCGAATACCGCAGCGCGCAGGAGGCTGTTACCCAGCGCGAAGTCGAGGCACAGCACCTGGTCAATTACGGCCGGCGCTGGTACCTGTTGGCCTGGGATCTGGGCCGGCAGGACTGGCGCACCCTGCGTGTGGACCGGATGGGCGCGGTGCGCGAATGCACCGAGCCCGGCCTGCATCGGCGCACGCCGGCCCCCCCGGACGTGATGGTGCGGCAGGCGGTCAGCCAGGCCCCGTTCCCGCTGCAGGCCATCGTCCGCCTGGCCGGCAGCCGCGCCGAGCTGGAAGGCCGCATTCCTCCCTGGTGCGGGGTGCTGGAGGCGGATGGTGCCGAGCACTGTCTGCTGCGCATGGGGGCCGAGAGCCGGGGCATGATGCTGGCGCAGATCCTCAGCCTGGACCGCGTGCCGGTGGCGCTGTGGACCACGCCGCCGGGCCTGCGCGACGAACTGGCCCAGCGCCTGGCCGGGCTGGGCCAGGTGCTGGCCGTGCCGCCGGTCACAGGCTGAGCCACATCGCTTGGCAAGCCCCGGCGAAGCTGGGACACTCGCCGCCATGAAGGGGATACTGGGGACAACGGCGATCATCATCGCTGCGCTGACCGCTGCGCCGGCCAGCGCCGGCACCCTGTACAAGTGCCAGGGCCCTGACGGCGTCACCAGTTATGTGAGCAAGCGGGTGGCGGGTGCGCGCTGCAGCACCATCAGCTACAGCCGCGACACCCGTCCGGCACCGCGCCCGGTGGTGGCCGCGCCCAGGCCGGCGCCGACCACGGTGGCCAGCATCGAACGCAACCCGGTTGCCGTTGCCGCCAGCGCCGCCACGCCGGCAACGGTCGCGCCTGCGCCTGCAGCCGCCGCGCCGGCACAGCCGGTCGCCTCGCGCGCCGGGCGCATGGTCAGCGGCCAGGTCTATTCCTTCATGAAGGACGGCGTGCGCCACTACACGAGTGCGCGCCCGACCCAGGTCGCCAACCTCGGCCCAGTGCGGACCATCCGCTACAGCTTCATGGAGCGCTGCTACGCGTGCGGGGTCAATCCACGCGTGGACTTCGGCACCGTGCGCCTGAACACCTCGGCCTTCCAGACCGAGATCACCTCGGCCGCACGCGAGTTCGGCGTGGAAGAGGCGGTGGTGCGGGCCATCATCCATGCCGAGTCGGCCTACAACCCGACCGCGCTCAGCCGTGCCGGTGCGCAGGGCCTGATGCAGCTGATGCCGCCAACCGCCGCGCGCTTCGGGGTCAGTGACTCCTACGATGCCGGGCAGAACATCCGCGGCGGCGTGCAGTATCTTGCGTGGTTGCTGAAGCGCTTCAATGGCGACCTGACCCTTGCCGCAGCCGGCTACAACGCTGGCGAAGGCGCGGTCGACCGCCATGGCGGCGTACCGCCCTACAGCGAAACCCAGTACTACGTGCGCCGGGTCGGGCAGCTGGCCGAGCGTTACCGCACCGCCCTGAGCCACCAGTAGGTACCGCAGACTGGTAGGTGCCGACTGTTGGTCGGCACTCCTTGCAAAGAGCGTTGTGTGGCGCGCGACGGTTCCGCTACACTCGACCGTGATTCAATGCGGCTCTGGCCCCCACCGGATCCGCTGGCAGCCTTAAAGCTACCTAATCAATATCGGAGTGCCGGATGGCCAACGATGGGGTACACGATCCAGTCAACACCGGACGTCGGCGTTTTCTTTCTGCCACCACAGCCGTGGTGGGCGCCGTCGGCGTCGGATTCACCGCAGTTCCTTTCATCAAATCCTGGAACCCCAGTGCCCGCGCCAAGCTTGCCGGCGCACCGGTGGTGGCCGATATCAGCGCCCTGCAGGAAGGCCAACGCCTGATCGTGGAATGGCGTGGCCAGCCGATCTGGATCGTCAAGCGGTCCAAGGCGATCCTCGATGCGCTGCACGGGCTGGATGGCCGTCTCAAGGACCCCGAGTCCGGCGAGAAGGACCAGCAGCCGGACTACGTGCTGAAGCAGAACCCCGAGCTGCGCTCGATCAAGCCGGATATTTCCGTGCTGGTCGGCCTGTGCACGCACCTGGGCTGCTCGCCGGAAATGGTCGCCGAGATCCGGCCTGAGCCCTACGACCCGCAGTGGAAGGGCGGCTACTTCTGCCCCTGCCACAAGTCGCGCTTCGACATGTCCGGCCGCGTCTTCAAGGACGTGCCGGCGCCGATCAACCTGAAGGTGCCCGCGCACCACTACCAGGACGACAACACCATCATCATCGGTGTCGATCCGCAGGGGGCTGCCTGATGGCCAATATCCTCAGCCGTACCGCCAGCGGCGTGGCCGACTGGGTCAATGCCCGCGCACCGGGCCTGATGCCGGTGTACCGCAAGCACGTCAGCGAGTACTACGCGCCGAAGAACTTCAACATCTGGTACTACTTCGGTTCGCTGGCGCTGCTGGTGCTGGTCAACCAGATCGTCACCGGCATCTTCCTGACGATGCATTACAAGACCAACGCCGCCGAGGCGTTCGGCTCCATCGAATACATCATGCGTGATGTGGAGTGGGGCTGGCTGATCCGCTACATGCACTCCACCGGTGCCTCGCTGTTCTTCATCGTGGTCTACCTGCACATGTTCCGCGGCCTGCTGTACGGCAGCTACCAGAAGCCGCGCGAGCTGGTGTGGATCCTGGGCATGCTGATCTACCTGGTGCTGATGGCCGAAGCCTTCATGGGCTACGTGCTGCCGTGGGGCCAGATGTCGTTCTGGGGCGCCAAGGTGATCATCTCGCTGTTCGGCGCGATACCGGTGATCGGCAACGGCCTGACCGAATGGATCATGGGCGACTACCTGCCCAGTGACGCCACGCTCAACCGTTTCTTCGCGCTGCATGTCATCGCATTGCCGCTGGTGCTGTTGCTGCTGGTGATACTGCACCTGGGCGCGCTGCACGAAGTGGGTTCGAACAATCCCGATGGCGTGGAGATCAAGAAGGGGCCGAAGGGCAACCGCTGGTCGCCGAACGCGCCGGCCGACGGCATTCCGTTCCACCCGTACTACACGCTCAAGGATGGCGTCGGCGCCGGCTTCCTGCTGATCATCGCCGCCTTCATCATCTTCTTCGCACCCGGTTTCGGTGGCCTGTTCCTGGAGCACGACAACTTCACCGAGGCCAACCGCCTGGTGACCCCGGAGCACATCAAGCCGGTCTGGTACTACACGCCTTACTACGCGATGTTGCGCGTGGTGCCCAACAAGCTGGGTGGCGTGCTGGTGATGTTCTCGGCCATTGCGATCCTGTTCCTTGTGCCGTGGCTGGACAAGGCCAGGGTGAAGTCGGTGCGCTACCGCGGCTGGATCTCGAAGGTGATGCTGGGTGTGCTGGCGGTGTGCTTCGTGTGGCTGGGCGTGATTGGTTCCGGCCCTGGCACCGACGTGCACGAGACCTACATCGGGCGGGTGCTGACCTTCCTGTACTTCGCGTTCTTCATCACCATGCCGCTATGGACAAGGTTGGACAAGACCAAGCCGGTACCGGAGAGGGTGACCACGCATGACTGAGCGCTGGATGGTCCGGCTGGCCCTGATGGCCACCCTGATGCTGGGCAGTTTCCTGGCCTCCGCCGCCGAAGGCGGCACCAAGCTGCTGCAGGCCGGCAACGACCTGGGTGACCGTGCCTCGCTGCAGCGCGGCGCGCAGCTGTACATGAACTACTGCTCCGGCTGCCATGCGCTGAAGTACCTGCGCTATTCGCGGATGGCGCAGGACCTGGGCCTGACCGAGGAAGAGGTGATGAACAACCTCAACTTCACCGGCTCGGCGATCGGCGATCCGATCCCGGTGGCGATGCCCAAGGAGAATGCCGAGAAGTGGTTCGGCAAGATGCCGCCGGACCTCAGCCTGATCTCGCGCGTGCGGGGCAGCGACTGGGTCTACACCTATCTCAAGTCGTTCTACCTGGACAGCAGCCGGCCGCTGGGCTGGAACAACGCGCTGTTCGCCAATGCCTCCATGCCCAACCCGCTGTGGGAAATGCAGGGCCTGCAGCATGCCGTGCATGGCAAGCCGGAGGCGCCGGGCATGGATCCGCCGGTGACCGGCCTGAAGATTGAAACGCCGGGTTCGGTCGATGCCGGGCAGTACGACCAGGCCGTGCGGGACATCACCAACTTCCTCGAATATGCCGGTGAACCGGCCGCGCTCAAGCGCCAGCAGCTGGGCGTGTGGGTGATCCTGTTCCTGGCCCTGCTGACTTTCCTGCTGTACCTGCTGAAGAAGGAATACTGGAAGGACGTTCACTGATTATGCCGCCGGCCATCGCACGGGCCTATTGGCTTTTGTGATGGTCGGTTGCACACTCGGGGAGGAGTCGATCGCTGGCACGGTGCCGGCGGCGCCGATGCGGCAGGCGGTCTCCTGTCGTGGGAGAGCCTTTGATGGCGGCGAGCGTACGCATGCGCAATACACTGACGCTGTTTTCCTCGAACGACGATGTACTGTGCCACCGTGTACGCCTGGTCCTGGCGGCCAAGGGTGTGACCTTCGACTTCGTTCCGGTCGATCCACAGAACCCGCCTGAAGACCTGATCGACCTCAATCCGTACCACTCGGTGCCGACGCTGGTCGAACGCGAACTGGTGCTTTACGCCGCGTCGGTGGTCAGCGAATACCTGGACGAGCGCTACCCGCATCCGCCGCTGATGCCGGTCGATCCGCTCTCGCGTGCGCGCATCCGTCTGGCCATGCTGCGCATCGAGCACGACTGGGTGCCGCAGGTGCAGGCCATCCAGCTGGGCAACAAGACCCAGGCCGAGGCCGGCCGCAAGCGCCTGAAGGAGTTGCTGACCGCCTCGCTGCCGCTGTTCAAGGCCAGCAAGTTCTTCCTCAACCCGGAAATGAGCCTGGCCGACTGCGCGATGGCGCCGATCATCTGGCGCCTGCAGTCGCTGGACGTACCGCTGCCGAAGGACGGCAAGGCGATCGAAGACTACGGCAACCGCATCTTCCGCCATCCCGGTTTCGTCCGCAGCCTGACCGATCAGGAAAAGAAGCTGCGCGATCTGCCGGTCTGATCCGGGCATGCGTTACCCGTCTGCACGCCGACCGGCGTGCAGGCGATCCGCCCCGGCAGGGCGCCGGGCGCGTACACTTCACGCATGACCGAAGACTTCTTCCACATGACCAGCCACCGCCCGTACCTGCTGCGGGCGCTGGTGGAATGGATCAACGACAACCAGCTGACCCCGCACATCCTGGTCGACGCCGGCGTTCCCGGCGTGCAGGTCCCGCCTTCGGCGGTCAAGGATGGCCGGGTCGTGCTCAACATCGCCGAACGTGCCGTCGTGCGGCTGATGATCGACAACGAGATGGTGAGCTTCTCGGCGCGCTTCTCCGGCACCAGCTACCCGGTGCAGGTACCGATCAGCGCCGTGCTGGCCGTCTACGCCCGCGAGACCGGGCAGGGCATGGCATTGCCGGATGACATTCCGGGCAACGAAACCGCGCCGACCAGCGACGAGCTGCTGCACGAGGAAGGCACGCCGCCGGACGATACGCCGCCGGCCAGTCCGCCGCCGAAGGGGCGCCCGAACCTGCGCGTGGTCAAGTAATGTTTCCGACGCCGCCCCGATGGGCGGCGTTTTCCTTTGCAGGATTTATCGGCGGGTGCCGGGATTGTGTGGGTGCCGACCGTTGGTCGGCACACCTTCAGTCCTTACACATCCTCGGCATCATCCACATCCGGCCGGATCTGGCTGATCCGCGCCGCGCCCGGGCCAGTGAATGAGATCAGCTGGTCGCCGCGCAGGACCATGCGGCCCACGTGGCGATCGATGCCATCGTAGGAGTACTCGAACTTGAAGGTGCGCTCGAAACCGAGCCGGCCATCCTCGCCGCGCGACAGGCGCAGGCCGGTGGCGTGCACCGCCTGGTCCAACCACTGCACATCGGCGGCGCGGCAGGCATTGCGCCCCAGTTCGACCGCGCGCTCGGCGGCCGAACGTGCGGCATTCCAGAAGAAATAGATGATTCCGCCGGCAATCAGCAACAGCAGCAGGGTGGGCATGGCGTCAGCCGTCAGAGGTCGATCCCTCAAAGATGGCGGCGAACGCGCGCTGGATCAAGCGCCTGGCATCACCGCGTCGGTTGTGGACCAGCAGAGACTGGTTGAGGCGGTATGACGACCGGCTGCGGTGGCGCGGACTGCATTGGCGTCGCAGTTGGCGACGGCATCACCAGCGGTGATGTGGCGGTCAACTGCAGCAGCGCTGCCCAGTCCTGGCGGTTGAAGCTGCATTCGTCCTCGCGGCCGGGCGTGCAGCTGGGGTCGATGCCGGTACTGTTGCGTTCGCGTGCCGGAGGCAACTTGATCAGCCCGGTGCGGTCCAGCTGCAGCAACCGCATCGCCACGGTGTTCATGACGTTGCCACCGACCAGGTACAGGGTCTGGTCGCCCCCCAGGTTGGCAGCCACCACCACTTCGCAATGCGATTTCCAGTGGCCCACCGAACCGTTGCCCAGCGCCTGCACCAGCCCGCTGTAGCTGAGCGTGGTGCTGCGGTCGCGCAGGAAGCAGAGCAGGTCGCCGGGCGCGGGCTTTGCGGTCGCGGGATCGACCAGCCGGTACGGCACGCCCGAGGGGCCGCCCTGGTACGCGGCGCGGATGTAGTCGATATGGCGCGGCGACGTGTTGAAGCCGGGAACGCCGGACTGCACCATCACCCAGGAAATGAACGCGGCCGACCACGGGTTGTCGATCAGGAAGGCACGGCAGTCGCTGTCGGTGTAGCGCGTGCCCAGCGGTGCCAGGCAGCTGCTGGCACCCGCGATGCTGCCCATCGCGTTGAGCGTGCCGCTGTTGCGCCAGTAGCCGGCCACGCGCTGCCAGGCGATCAGGCCGTTGTCGGCCAGGTGATCGCTTTCGGCCTCGGTGACACTGAGGCTGGCGGCGCGGCCATCGCGGTCGATGAAGGGCCGGTACCAGAGCCGGTGCTCGTTGCAGGCAGTGTTGCGGATGGCCACCGCCAGCGGACTCAGGCCGAAGCGGGGCGGTACATCGCACGCTTCGGCGGCCGCTGCGGACAAGGGGGCTGCCGCGAGCAGCAGACAGGCAGGCAAGAGCATCCGGCGCATGCGCGGCTCCTGTGGGGGATGTCGGCAGCGTCGCAGAGGCGGCCGTAGCCGAGCCGTGAAGGCGTCCCGGATCGTGTAGAGCCGAGCCTGTGCTCGGCTCAACGCGTGCAGGGCGCGCCGCAGATCGAGAAGCAGCCGAGCGTGGGCTCGGCGCTACAAGGTCACGTAGGCCTCAGCCCGGCGGCGGGCCCAGCTTCAACGACAGGTCAATCGCCTGCACGTGCTTGGTCAGGCCACCAATGGAGATGCAGTCCACGCCGTCCTCGGCGATCGAACGCAGGCCGCCCAGGCCCACGCTGCCGGACACTTCCAGCGGAATGCGGCCGGCGGTAATGCGCACGGCCTCGCGGCGCAGGTCCGGGCTGAAGTCATCCAGCAGGATGCGTTCGCAACCGGCTTCCAGCGCCTGGCGCAGCTGCGCCAGATCCTCCACCTCGACCACCAGGGGCAGCGCGGGCCATTGCCGGCGCGCGGCAGCCACGGCTGCGGGCAGCGAACCGGCAGCGCGGATGTGGTTTTCCTTCAGCATCACCGTGTCGTACAGGCCGAAGCGGTGGTTCTCGCCGCCGCCACAACGCACTGCGTACTTCTGCGCCAGGCGCAGGCCGGGCAGGGTCTTGCGGGTGTCGAGGATGCGCGTGCCGGTGCCGGCCACCGCCGCCACGTAACGCGCGGTGGTCGTGGCGGTGCCGGACAGCGTCTGCAGGAAATTCAGCGAGGTGCGCTCGGCGCTCACTAGGCTGCGGCTGCGCCCATGCAGCACGGCCAGCACGGTGCCGGCAGTGACCGCGTCACCTTCGGAGACACGCCATTCAATGCGCACCTCCGGGTCGAGCGCGCGGTGGGTGGCGTCGAACCAGGGGCGACCGGCGATCACCCCGTCCTGCTTGCACAGCAGGTACGCGCTGTCAGCCTGGTCGGGCAACAGCGCAGCGGTGACGTCGCCGCTGCCAAGATCCTCGGCCAGCGCACGCGCGACATCGGCGGCGACAACGGCCGCATCCGGCGTCGGCAGCGCGCTCATGCGGCCGGGAAGTCGGCGATCTGGGCGGTGGGGATGGCTTCCTCGGCCAGCAGCACCGGGATGCCGTCGTCAACGCGGAACACCTGCTTGCGGTCGCGGGTGACCAGCGCTTCGCGCAGCGGCTGCGCCAGCGGGTTGCCATCGGCCTTGTTCACCGCGCCGGCGGAAATGGCCTTGTTGAGGGCTTCCAGGCCCTTGCCATCCAGCAGGGACAGGGGCTGGCGGGTGTCCGGCGACACCAGCAGGTCGAGCAGCTTGCGATCCATGGTTCTTCGTCTTGCGTGGAAGATGGCTAGAATACGTCTTTAAGGCAGGTGACGGCCAATGACCCCCAACCCGATCGCGCCGCTTGTCGGCATCGTCATGGGTTCCCGTTCCGACTGGGAAACCATGCAGCACGCCGCCCAGAAGCTTGAAGCCCTGGGTGTTCCGTTCGAAGTGAAGGTGGTGTCCGCGCATCGGACGCCGGATGTGTTGTTCAGCTACGCCGAGCAGGCGGGCCCGCGTGGCCTGCGCGCGATCATCGCCGGAGCCGGCGGGGCCGCGCACCTGCCGGGCATGATCGCCGCCAAGACCGCCGTGCCGGTGCTGGGCGTGCCGGTGCAGTCCAAGGCCCTCAACGGCATGGATTCGCTGCTGTCGATCGTGCAGATGCCGGCCGGCATTCCGGTCGCCACCTTCGCCATCGGCAATGCCGGCGCCTCCAACGCCGCGCTGTTCGCCGCAGCGATGCTGGCCAGCGACCAGCCGGCGATCGGCCAGGCGCTCGACGCCTTCCGTGCACGCCAGACCGAAGACGTGATGGCCCACGACGATCCGCGCCAATGAGCCTGACCGTCGGCATCCTGGGCGGCGGTCAGCTCGCCCGCATGATGGTCCTGGCCGGTGCGCCGCTGGGATTGCGCTTCGAACTGTACGACCCGGCAGCCGACGCCTGCAGCGGCCCGCTGGCGCCGCTCACCGTCGGTGCCTTCGATGACCGCCAGGCGTTGGCGGATTTCGCCGCCAAGGTGGACGTGGTCACCTTCGATTTCGAGAACGTGCCTGCCGACAGCGCGCAGTTTCTGGCCGACCGCGTGCCGGTCTACCCGCCGCCGGCTGCGCTGGCGGTGGCCCAGGACCGGTTGAGCGAGAAGACCCTGTTCCAGCAGTTGGGCATTCCGCTGCCCGCCTTTGCTGACATCCGCAGCCGTGACGAGTTGGCCGCGAAGGCCGCCGAGTTCGGCCTGCCGTGCATCCTCAAGACCCGCCGCCTCGGTTACGACGGCAAGGGCCAGTTCCGCCTGCGCAGCGAAGCCGACATCGACGCTGCATGGGACGCGCTTGGCGCACAGGTCGAGCGCACCGGGCTGATCCTGGAAGGCTTCGTTGCCTTCCAGCGCGAGGTCAGTGTGGTCGCTGTGCGTGGCCGCGATGGCAGCTTCGAGGCCTGGCCGGTCACCGGCAACTGGCATGTCGACGGCGTGCTGTCGGCCAGCGTGGCCCCGGCCGTGCTGTCCGATGCCGAGCAGCAGGCCGCGATCGGCTATGCCCGCCGCGTCGCCGAGCACCTGCAGTATGTGGGCGTGTTCGCACTGGAGCTGTTCTGTCGTGACGGCGAACTGCTGGCCAACGAGATGGCACCGCGCGTGCACAACTCCGGCCACTGGACCATCGAAGGCAGCGAGACCTCGCAGTTCGAGAACCATCTGCGTGCCGTGCTGGGCCTGCCGCTGGGCAGCACCCGCATGCTCGGCCATGCCTGCATGCTGAACTGGCTGGGCGCGATGCCCGACCCGGCGCCGGTGCTGGCGCAGGCCAGTGGCCATTGGCACGACTACGGCAAGGAGCCGCGCGAAGGCCGCAAGGTCGGCCACGCCACGTTGCGCGACGATGATGCCGCTGCACTGGCCGATGCGCTGGACCAGGTTGGCCTGGAGCTGGACCGCCAGGCCCAGGTGGCGCCGGCGGTGCACGCGCTGCGCAACCGCTGAGCCGGTAGTGCCGGCCGCTGGCCGGCAATGCAGCGATGTGGCGCGCCGGTGCAGGCATTGGCGCAACATTTCCGGTGGTAGCGTGGAGCTCCTTTCACAGGAGTCACTCCCATGCTCGACTGGAATGCCTATCGCAAGGAACTGAAGGGCCGCATCGGCGAGATCGGCAAGCTCTCGCCGGACACGATCAAGGGCTACGCCACGCTGGCCAACGCCGGCGCCCAGACCAACCACCTTGATGCCAGGACCCGCGAGCTGATCGCGCTGGCAGTGGCGGTGACTACCCGCTGCGATGGCTGCATCACCGTGCATGTTGACGCCGCGCTGAAGCAGGGCGCCAGCCGCGAGGAAATCGCCGAGGCGCTCGGTGTGGCGGTGTC
The DNA here is from genome assembly GCF_029840555.1 of Stenotrophomonas sp. GD03877. NCBI lineage: Bacteria > Pseudomonadati > Pseudomonadota > Gammaproteobacteria > Lysobacterales > Lysobacteraceae > Stenotrophomonas > Stenotrophomonas sp. GD03877. The sequence goes on from NZ_JAOCCT010000033.1 coordinate 42,971, forward strand.
GCTCAATGCAGGCGCTGCGCTGGTGTACTCAGCGCGGGTGATGGACGCCGTGGCCGCGCACGAGAGCGCGTGATGCCTGATCTGTAGAGCCGAGCCCATGCTCGGCTGGCCGGACAGCAGCCGGGCATGGGCTGGGCTCTACAGGGGTCAGCGCAGCTGGCTTTCGGCAAATTCCCAGTTGACCATCTGCCAGAACGCGTCCAGATACCGCGCGCGATCGTTCTGGTAGTCGGTGTAGTAAGCGTGCTCCCAGACGTCGCAGCACAGCAGCGGGGTGCTTTCACCGGTCAATGGCGTGCCTGCATTGCGGGTGGCCTGCAGGCCCAGCTGCCCGCCCGGATGCTGCACCAGCCAGACCCAGCCGGAGCCGAACAGGCCCAGCGCGGTGCGGTTGAATTCCTCGCGCAGGCGCTGCACGTCGCCGAACTGGCGCTTGACCAGTTCGCCCAGTCGCCCCTGCGGCTCACCGCCGCCGCGCGGGCGCAGGCATTGCCAGTAGAAGCCATGGTTCCAGGCTTGGGCGGCGGCATCGAACAGCGTGCCCTGGGCGTGGCGGACGATCTCCTCCAGCGACGCTTCCTCCCACTCGGTGCCGAGAATGCCGGCGTTGACGGCATCCACATAGGCGCGATGGTGGCGGCCGTGATGCAGTTCCACGGTCTGTGCGGACAGGTGCGGCTGCAGGGAGCCGGGAAGATAGGGCAGGGCGGGCAATTCGACAGGCATGGACAGGTTCGTGGCCAGGGGGCGGCGGCAGCCGGTTCCATCCGCTTACAATGGCGGCTACCGTGGGCAGTCTAGCCGACCATCACGGTCGGTTTGTCCGGCGAAGCAAGGAGTGTGGTTGTGGCGGTAATGCAGCAAATCCAGGCCGAGGTCGATCGTTACCCGCTCGTGCTGTTCATGAAGGGCACCCCGCAATACCCGATGTGCGGCTTCTCCAGCCGCGCCGTACAGGCGTTGATGGCGGCCGGCGCGGTCACCCTGCGCACCGTCAACGTGCTGGAAGAGCCCGAGATCCGCGCCAACCTGCCGCGTTTTTCCAACCTGCCGACTTTCCCGCAGCTGTTCATCAACGGTGAGTTGATTGGCGGCTGTGACATCGTGCTGGAGCTGTTCGAAGCCGGCGAGCTCAAGCGCATCGTCGAAGAGGCGACCCAGGGATGAGTGCCTGGCCATCGACGTCACCGACCGACGGGGCGCTCGATGGCCGCCCGTTGCAGGATCGCGTGGTGCTGGTCGCCGGTGCCGGTGGCGGATTGGGCAGTGCGGCGGCAGTGGCTGCTGCGGCCGCCGGGGCCACCGTGGTTCTGCTGGGCCGCAAGCCTCGCCGCCTGGACCGTGTCTACGCCCAGGTGCAGGCGGTCGGCCCGGAGCCGCTGCTGTATCCGCTGGACCTGGAAGGCGCGGGCCCCGACGACTATGCCGAGCTGGCCCAGGCCCTGCAGCGCGAGCTGGGGCGCCTGGATGGCCTGCTGGTCTGTGCCGCTCACTTCCCGGGCCTGACCCCGTTTGAGCTGGCAGACCCGGCCAGTTTTGCCCGCGCGGTGCACGTCACCCTGACTGCGCCCGCCTGGCTGGCCCAGGCCTGCCTGCCGCTGCTGCGGCAGCGCGAAGATGCGGCGCTGGTGTTTGCGGTCGATGCCCCCGAGCGGGTCGGTCAGGCCTACTGGGGCGGTTACGGGGTGGCCCAGCACGGCCTGCGTGGCCTGATCGCCAGCCTGCACGACGAGCTCGGCCGCAGCCCGGTAAGGGTGAGTGGCCTGTACCCCGGCCCGCTGCGCACGGCCTTGCGGGCCCGGGCCTATTCCGTAGACCAGGACCCGGCCGCGCAAGGCCCGGAGGCCGCCGCCGCCGCGGCCGTGACCCTGTTGTCCGGTGCTGGCGCTACCTGGCGCGGCCAGATTCTCGATGCCAGCGAGGCGCCCCCCGGCGAGTAGATCCCGGGGAAAGGCGGAGTGAAGAACCCGTCACGATTGCGTTGCGATCCGGTGCCGTTTGTCGCACAACCGTCACATTGATGGCGTAGCGTGTTAATCTAGTGTTAACCGTTGTGGCTTCCTTCAGCCAAGCGGTAGGGAACCCCAGATAAATGTCCGACCAGCCACCCGCAGGGCTGTTTGGATGCGCTTTTTTTTCCGCCATCGCCAACTCGCATCGAGGCTACCGAAAAATGACCCACCCACTCCGGATGTCCAAGCTCACCCTTGGTCTCGTGGCTGCGCTCGCCGCCGCTCCCGCCTTCGCCCAGAGCACCTCTGCCGGTGTCGGCGGCCAGGTGATGTCCGCCGCAGGCCAGCCAGTTGCTGGTGCTGAAGTCACCATCACCCACACCGAGTCGGGCACCGTTTCGCGTGCCACCACCGATGCGTCGGGTCGCTACACCGCGCGCGGCCTGCGCGTGGGTGGCCCGTACACCATCACCATCACCAAGTCCGGTGAAGGCACCAAGACCGAAGAAGGTGTCTTCCTGAATCTGAACCAGGTCAACACGGTCAACGCCAACCTGGGCGGTGATCTGGCGGCGACGAACCTGGATGCCGTGAACGTTGTTGCCACTGCCGGCTCGAGCGTCTTCAGCTCGGAAAACAAGGGCGTGGGTACCTCGGTTGACGGCCGCAAGCTGGAGCTGGCGCCCAAGGGCAACCGTTCGTTGGATGACGTCGCTCGCCTGGATCCGCGCATCAGCGTGACTGACCAGGCCACCGGCGCAATCTCGGTCGCGGGTATCAACAACCGCTATAACAAGATCTCGGTCGACGGCCTGTCTCAGGGTGACCCGTTCGGCCTCAACGCCAACGGCATGCCGTACACCGGCTCGCCGATCTCGGTGGACACGATCGCTGCCTACGATATCAAGGTCAGCGACTATGACGTGTCTCAGGACGTGGTCGGCGCCGCGATCAATGCGGTCACCAAGTCTGGTACCAATGAGTTCCACGGTTCGGCGTACTACGTGTACAAGAAGGCCGATAGCATGGTGGGCAAGCGCAACGGCGAGGACTACGATGCTTTCGGCAAGGACACCACCAAGGGCTTCACTCTGGGCGGTCCGATCCTGAAGGATCGCCTGTTCTTCTTTGGGTCGTATGAAGAACAGGAAATCACCGACTTCGGTGGTGCGGCGTCTTCCGACGGTCTGAGCACTGGTGCGGTGACGCGCGCGGAGATCGACCGGGTCATCGATATTTCCAAGAACAAGTACGGAATCGATCCGGGTACCTATGGTGCAGCCGGTGGCGTGAATCTGACCAACAAGCGCTATCTGGGCAAAATCGACTGGAACATCAACGACTCACATCGCGCCAGCCTGACCTACCAGCAGACTGAGGAGTCGCTGCCGCAGCCGTACGACAGCAACGCAAACTCGGTGATCCTTACCAGCCGTTGGTTCACCAAGACCAGCGAGACCAAGAACACTGCACTGCAGCTGTTCAGCGATTGGACCGACAACTTCACGACCGAGGCCAAGTTCAGCTACCAGAAGTTCGAGCAGGTCTCGGGCGCTTCGCAGAACCTGCCGACCATCAATGTGGGTGTGGCCAGCACCCAGTCTGGCTCGAGCAACGGTGTGCGCCTGGGTGAAGACCGCAATCGACACGAGAATGCGATCAACACCAAGAAGAAGACCGCCTCGATCTTCGGTACCTACTACGCCGGTGATCACACCATCAAGGGTGGTTTCGACTATGAAGATACCGACGCGCTGAATCTGTATGGTCGCGATCTGCACGGTGTGTATACCTTTGACAGCATCGCTGACTTCGAAGCAGGCAAGTACTACCGCTACGATGTGCGCCGTCCGATCGGCGGGTACTCAGAAGCCGACACTGCGGCTGCGATTGGTTTCACCATGATCAGTCCGTACCTGCAGGATACTTGGCAGGTAAATAACAACCTGTCGATCACCTATGGTGTGCGCGCCAATATCCCGAAGGCCGACAAGGCGCCGCCGCGCAAGCCGGGTTTCGAGGAAACCTTCGGCTTCCGCAATGACTACAAGCTCGGCAGCAGCAATAAGGTGATCATGCCGCGCTTCTCGTTCAACTACACCTTCGATACCGAGCGCTACTCGCAGCTGCGCGGTGGCGTGGGCTTGTTCCAGTCGGTCCCGCCGTTCGTCTGGCTTGCCAATCCGTACCAGAACAACGGCATGACCTCGGCCTCGTTCTGCGCCTACGGCAACACCGTGGTTCGCGGCTGTGTCCCGAACAATGGCCAGTACGCGTTCAGTCCGGATGCATTCAATCAGCCGTTCCCGAGCGGTGCCGCCGCGCCGACCAACGCGCAGATGGATTCCATTGATCCGGACTTCAAGCTGCCGACCGTCTGGAAGGCTAGCCTGGGCTACGATCATGAGCTGCCGTGGATGGGCCTGGTGGGCACCGTCGAAGTGCAGTACCTGAAGAACAAGGATGCGGTGTTCTACAACGCCCTGAACATTGGTACGCCGAATGGCCAGCTGTTCGATGGTCGTGATAGCTACTGGGTCACTCCGGGCGGCGTGAAGAACAATGGTAGCAAGCCGGGTTACACCACCAACTCGACCTACCTGACCAACTCCGACAAGGGTAGCTCCACTGCAGTCACCTTCTCGTTGGACAAGCCGATGGCGAATGGTTGGTACGGCAACCTGTCCTACACCTACACCAAGGCAACAGAGGTGGGTTCGGACACCAGTTCACAGGCCTGGTCGAGCTACCAGTTCGTTTCGCGCCTGAACCCGAACGAGGAGTATGCCGGCACCGCCACTCGCGAGATCCGCAATCAGATCAAGCTGTCGTTGGGTTGGGAGCACGCGTTCTTCGGTGACTACAAGACCAGCATTACCGGCTTCTACACCGGTCGCAACGGCCTGCCTTACACGTGGCTGGTTGATGGTGACATGAACGGTGACGGCATCTTCCAGGATCCGGCGTACATTCCGTTGCTCAATGACGCGAAGGTTTCGTACGTGAAGGGCAATCGTGCTGCGACCGCCGACGAGATCGCCGAGTTCCAGCGCCGCATCGACGAGAATCCGTATCTGGCAGCTCGTCGCGGTTCGGTCGCCGAGCGTAACGGTGCCCGCAACCCGTGGGTCAACCAGCTGGACGTGGCCATCCAGCAGGAACTGCCGGGCTTCTTCAAAGAGCACAAGTCGATCCTGCGTCTGGATATCTACAATTTCCTGAATATGTTGGACAAGAGCTGGGGTCGGACTCGCAACGCGTCTGACTTCGATACTCGCTACCTGACCACTGGCAAGGTCAAGGCCGACGGTTCGTACGAGTACGATCTGGGGCGCAACTCGCCGCAGGAACTGCGTGAGTACGATTTCAGCTCGGGCTACCCGTCACGCGTCGTTTCGCGTTGGTCGGCAATGCTGACCCTGCGTTACGAGTTCTGATCCATCAGAGCTTGAAGCAGTAAGTGAAAACGGCCGGGGAAACCCGGCCGTTTTCCGTTCAGGCGAAAGTCCTTGCAGGTCACTTGGCATCGGCGTAGCATCCAGAAATGTGCGCGGTGCCAACGCCGCCGATGCGGTCCCGGAAAGGCGAACGCGGGAAGCACACATCCAACGGTCGGGCTTCCCGGCCGTTTTGCTTTTTAAGGGGGCGGCAGTACAGTCGGAAACCTTGAAGGAAGCGAAAAATTGGACATGACCACGAACGAAAAATCAGCCCGTGCACTGCCGGTGCAGGACGCGCGGATCTACCCGCGCGGTGGGCTGGATGTGCTGTCGCGGGCCGAAGTGGCCCGCCTGCGCGATGCCTCCGCCGGCGGCATGCACGAGCTGCTGCGCCGCTGCGCGCTGGCCGTGCTGACCAGCGGCAGTGCTTCTGACGATCCGCGCGCGGCGCGCGATCTGTATCCCGATTTCGACATCCAGGTGGCGCAGCAGGATCGCGGCGTGCGCATCGACCTGGTCAATGCACCGGCGATGGCTTTCGTCGACGGTGAGATCATCCGCGGCGTCGCCGAACTGTTGTTCGCGGTGGTGCGTGACCTGGCCTACATGGCCATCGAGATGGGCCCTGCCTACGCGGCCGAGCTGGAGTCGTCCGAGGGCATCACCAATGCGGTGTTCGGCCTGCTGCGCAACGCGCGCATCCTCAACCCGGGCGACCCGAATCTGGTCGTCTGCTGGGGTGGCCACTCGATCTCGCGCGACGAGTACCTGTACACCAAGCAGGTGGGCTACGAGCTGGGCCTGCGCGGCCTGGACATCTGCACCGGCTGCGGTCCGGGCGCGATGAAGGGCCCGATGAAGGGCGCCACCATTGCCCATGCCAAGCAGCGCCGTACCGTGACGCGTTACATCGGCCTGACCGAGCCGGGCATCATCGCCGCCGAGTCGCCGAACCCGATCGTCAACCACCTGGTGATCATGCCGGACATCGAGAAGCGCCTGGAGGCCTTCGTCCGCATCGGCCACGGCATCATCGTGTTCGCCGGTGGTGTCGGCACCGCCGAGGAAATCCTGTACCTGCTCGGCATCCTGCTGCGCGAGGAGAACAAGGACCTGCCGTTCCCGCTGATCCTGACCGGACCGACCGTGGCCGCGCCGTACTTCGAGCAGATCGACCGCTTCATCCGCCTGACCCTGGGCGATGCGGCCGCCGAGCGCTACGAGATCGTCATCGGCGATCCGGTGGCGGTGGCAAAGAAGATGGCCAACGGCATCAAGCGCGTGCGTGAGCACCGCCTGGCGCAGAAGGACTCGTTCTTCTTCAACTGGTCGATCGAGATTCCGTGGGAGTACCAGCAGCCGTTCGTGCCAACCCACGAGGCGATGGCCGCGCTGGACCTGCACCACGGGCGTGCCCCGCACGCGCTGGCGGCCGACCTGCGCCGGGCGTTCTCGGGCATCGTGGCCGGCAATGTGAAGGAAGACGGCATGCGCCGCATCGAGCAGTTCGGGCCGTTCCAGATCCATGGCGACCCGGACATGATGCAGGCCCTGGACGGGCTGCTGCGTGCCTTCGTCGAGCAGCGCCGGATGAAGATCTCCGGCGAATACCAGCCCTGCTACCAGGTGCTGGCCTGAGCCTGCGCCGGCGCGATGGGGATCGCGCCGGCACAGGCAGGGGAGGGCGGGTCGTCAAGGCTTTGACGCCCGTCGCCCCGGAATGACCGTTCATCCTGCCGCCGCTTGCCGGTGGCAGGGCGATGGCCCATCGTGGCCATCAACACGCTGGGGAGCGTCCAATGTCTTTGCGCCGGCAAAACGGCTTCACGCTGGTTGAGTTGATGGTCACGGTTGCCGTCCTGGCGATCCTGAGCACCATCGCGTATCCCAGCTTCCAAAGTACGATCCGCTCAAATCGTGTGGCCACGACGACCAACGAACTGATCGCGTCGCTAGCACTTGCCCGTTCCGAGGCGATAAAGAACACGCGTGGTGGGGCTGTATGCGCATCCACCGCAGGCAAAGAGTGTGATGGCAGCAGCTGGGCCGACGGCTGGATGGTCTGGGAGGATCGCAACGGGAACGGGTCGCTTGATTCCGGTGAGAACGTGCTGCGCTACAGCGAAGGTCGCCCAACCATGAAGTCCGCAACCGAAACGTTGACCATCGGCTTCGATGGCCGTGGCCGCAATCGCGCCAACGCGGAAGTGGATGTGACACTGCGCCCTGAGAAGTGTGGCGACCAGCCCCTGCAGCGAACGCTGCGTATATCGCCTACGGGACAGGTCCGGCTGTTGAAGGAGAGTTGCTCATGAGAAAGATCGGCTTCCAGCCGCACCGTATGGCGCAGGGAGGTTTCACCCTGATCGAGGTCATGATCGCGATCCTGGTGATGGGTATTGGCCTGCTTGGCTTCGCGCTACTGCAGACGATGAATGTACGGTTTGTCCAGAGCGCGAACTACCGCACCCAGGCCACCAACCTGGGGTACGAGCTGCTTGATCAGATCCGGGCCAACCGGATCAACGCGCTCAGCTATGCCGGTACCTATGCTGCTACCACCGGCAAGGGTGACTGCGCGCCGTCCATTGGCAAGGATATCGGCAAGGATGACTTCACCCGCGACTGGCGCTGCCGCCTGGGCCGTGCACTGGGTGACTCGGCATCCGGAACGGTAACCGTCAATGACGGCCGGGTACGGGTGTCGGTCAGTTGGGGCGATGAGCGTTGGAATCCCGATTCGAAGGCTGACACCACCTTTGCTGCGGAGAGCCTGCTGTGATGACCAGAATGCGCTCCCGCCAAACGATGAGTGGCCTGTCGTTGATCGAGTTGATGATCGCCCTGACCATCGGCCTGATCATCATGCTGGGCGTGGTCCAGGTGTTCGCCGCTTCACGCACGGCCTACCAGTTGTCTGAAGGGCTGGCGCGGGTCCAGGAGAACAGCCGTTTCGCGATGGATTCCCTCCAACGCGAACTGCGCATGGCGGGACACTTCGGCTGCGTGAACGATCAGGCGCATGATCCGCAGGGCACCTTGGCAACCACCTTCGCTGCGGGAGGCCACCCCGCGCTGGACTTCGCGCGGTCGATCCAGGGCTACGAAGCAACGGATACCAAGCCGGGCGACGCGGTGACGTTGGCGGCAACGCCGTCAACGGGCGGCAGCAAGTACTCGCCGGCGTTGCCGAGTGAGTTCGCCGCGGCCATCAAGAACCGGGTCGACGGCAGCGATATCGTCGCTCTGCGCTATCTGGTGCCCACCGGTGTGCCGGTCACGGCGGTAGCCGGTACGGTTGCCCAGCCGGTTTTCAGCTTTGATCCAAAACGTCTTGCCGTGCTTGATAGCGGAGTTACCGACCCGGGGCTGTTCGGTGTGGCCGACTGCATTTCCGCCACGGTCTTCCAGGCTCGTGCGATCGATGCAAAGGCTGGCACCGTGACGGTGGGTACCGCACCCAACAACGATGTGGCCATCGCCCGCAACTACGAGCCCGGCCAGGCGGTGCTGTATCGCGCCGAGACGTCCATCCTGTACGTGGGCTACGACGCTACGACCAAGCAATCCTCGCTGTATCGCCTTCGATTCACCGCCAAGCCCGGTGCTGCCCTGGTGGCGGGACCGGCAGAGGCGCTGGTCGAAGGCGTGGAGAACATGCAGCTTCTGTACGGCCAGGATCACGGTCTGAGCACGGTGTCGCCGACCGGCTACATCGATCGCCAGGGTACCGCGACCGATGTTCAGGCCTCCATCGTGCCGGCCTCGCGCGGCTGGCAGCGTGTGGGCACGGTGCAGTTGGGGCTGGTGGTATCCAGCCCGGACCCGGCTGCATCTGTCCAGGCCAGTTCGAGTGCGCCGCTGAGCGCGCTCGGCGTGACCTATACCGCGCCCTCTGACGGCCGCATGCGCGCCGCCTACCAGAGCACGATCGCTCTGCGCAATCGCCTGTATGGCAACTGAGGCCACCATGCGTACCCATCCCGCCCGCCGCCACTCTCTGCATTCACCGCGCTCCCAGCGCGGCGCGGTGCTGTATGTCGTGCTGATCATGCTGGTGCTGATGGCCCTGCTGGGCATCGCCGGCATGCAGGTCACGAGCATGCAGGAACGCATGGCCGCTAATTATCTGCGCAGCAACGTTGCATTCCAGAACGCTGAGGCCGACGCCCGGCAAACCGAGAAATCCATCGAGAAGGCACTGGCTGACGGGGGCATCTTCAAGGCCAACCAGGAGGAATGCAGTCCCTCCTACGATCCGCAGACGTGGGCCGATGGTCTCAGTGAAACTAAGTCCACCTACACGCGTCGCATCGACAAGTGCTTTGCAGCGTCCAGCCGGCGCACCGGCGGCCGACAGAACGAAGAAACCGGGAACATCTACCAGGTCACGGCGCTTGCCAGTGACGATCCCTCCAATGCGTCCGCCAGTGCGGTCATCGACACGATCTTCATCCCATGAACAGCGAGCGCCGTTTCCTTCGACTTCGTTCCTCCACCTGGCTGCGGGCCGGTGTGGGTGTTGCTGCGCTTGCCGGTCTTGCCGCGTTGATCATTCCGCTGCAGGCCGCGCTTGGTGACTACGACATCGCGCAGGAGCCGCTGTACAGCAAGCAGAGCCAGCCGCCATTGATGATGATGGTGATGTCGCGCGACGAGCAGCTGTTCAACAAGGCGTACAGCGATTACAGCGACCTTGACGGGGATGGGGTGCTGGATACCACTTACCAGGACAAGTTCGATTACTCAGGCTACTTCGACTACAACCTCTGCTACTCGTACAACAGTGGTGTCTTCAAGGCCAGTGCAGAGGCAAAGGGCGCCAACAAGCACAGCTGCAGCGGCGCGTGGTCGGGCAACTTCCTCAACTGGGTGACGATGAGTCGCCTGGATGTGATGCGCTACGTTCTGTACGGCGGCCAGCGCTTCACCGATACGAAGGAAAAGACGGTGTTGGAGCGGGCGCCGATCCCCAGCGATCTGCATGCGTGGGTCAAGGTCTACAGTGGATCGAATCTTCGCGAGTTCGCCAACCTTCCTGGAAGCGGGACGGCTTTCAGCTTCTGCAGCGTAACGCGTTCGGATAAAGGTGCGCCTTTGATGCGCGTGGCAGAAGGTTCATTTACCGAGTGGGCATCGACTGCCAGCAATCAGTGCGATACCGGACGAGCCAGCAACGCCGATGGCTACGCAGACATTCCCCGCTCGACCTCGGTCCCGGACTACACCGTACGTGTCGAGGTGTGTGATGCCAGTTCAACGGTGCGTGAGAGTTTCTGCCGCAAATACAACGATGGCATCACCGACCGTTTCAAGCCGGCCGGGTTGCTGCAGACCTACGGTGAAAGCGGGCGCCTGCGCTTTGGACTTGTCACGGGAACCTACGCCAATCCACGAGATGGTGGCGTCCTGCGCCGGAACATCGGCAAGATCGCGGGCAATGGTACGAAGTTCTGCGGCACGGGCGATGAAATCGACCTGTCTACGGGGCAGTTCTGCTACCTGAATCTGACGGGAAACGCCAAGGCCGACGATGAGGGCGTGATCAACGCGATTTCAAGCTTCCGTCTGGACAACTGGAACTGGTCCAACAACTGGAATGACTGCAACACCTACGGCATTCTCAATCGCCAGGACCAGAAGGGAAATGGCAATCTGACCGATCCGGGGACCGGAGGCCAGAAGTGCAGTGCCTGGGGCAATCCGTTGGCGGAAATGTATGCTGAAGCGCTGCGCTACATCACTGCGGGTTCCAAGGTCTATAGCGACAGCGGAGATCTCAGCGGCCTGCCGACCAATATCAGCTGGAAGGATCCCTATCGCCTGCCTGCAGAGGGTGGCAACTCCTATTGCGCGACCTGCAATATCCTGGTGCTATCGTCGGGCCTGCCGTCCTTCGACAGTGACAACGTCGGTTCCGTGACCGGCCTTGCGTCTGCGGTTTCCGCGACGGATGCAGTCGGCACGGCCGAAGGAATCGCTGGCAAGAGCTACATGATCGGTCGCGTGGGTGATACGCCGCGATACACCTCACTTGATACACACAGCGATATCTGCCAAGGGCAGACAATCGGTAGCCTCAGCAAGGCGCGCGGCATCTGCCCGGACATTCCCTCCATGGAAGGCAGCTTCCTGATGGCGGGGCTGGCCAAGGCGGCCGCGGAGACTGATCTGCGTCCCAACGTGCAGAACAAGCCAAGCACGTACAAGGTCACCGCCACCACCTACGCCGTTGCCATGGCGGAAAATCTCCCGCAGTTCGAAATTGCGGTGGGCAACAGCAAGATCGGACTGGCCCCGCTCTGCCAGGCGAATAACACCGGCGGCGCAACGGCAACAAGCGCTGGCTGGCGCAGTTGCTTCCTGGGCTCGGTCGGCATTGGCACCAAGCAGGCCAACGACACCGGCGGGAAGCTGGTCTATGGCCGTCCCTACCGGACAGATGCGAAGTCCGGCAGCTTCTCGCTGGTGTGGGAAGACTCCCTGTGGGGCAATGACCATGACAACGACGTCGTTGCCATGCTGAGCTACTGCGTAGGCGCGGCGTGCAATGATACCGGGGATTTCAATGACATCTGTTGGCGTGCTGATGCGAAGGTGAGCAACAGTGCTGCGGGCAATACGCGGCTGTGCAACTACACAACCGTAGTAAAGAATAAAGTGGAGAGTTGGATCGGTACGACTCTGGCCGGCAAGGTTGAAGAGGATGAAGTACTCGTCCGAATTGAGAACCTGTCGGCCTACGCTGGCAACGCAATGTTGACCGGGTACACGATCACCGGCTCGAATGCCTCCAGCACCGTGCAGCGTCTGGCGCTGCGTCCGGGCAACAGCAATGGCTCTGTGCTGACCAGCTCAAACAACTTCCGCGACGATTGGCAAAAGCCGGTGGTCATCAAGTACAAGGCCTCTACCACTGCGGCGGGCCAGCTGCAGAGCCCGCTGTGGTATGCCGCCAAGTACGGTGTCCCGGCCGGTAAGAAGTGGGACAGCAAGAAGCCAGGGGTGCCGGACAACTACTTCCTGGCACGCAATCCGACCAAGCTGAAGGAGGCGCTGGAGGCGATCTTCAACAGTGCAGCGGAAGGTGATGCGCCGGTCGGTGGCAGCGGCAGTGGCGCGCGCATTTCGACCAACTCTTTCACCGTATCGTCCCATTACAGTGTGCCCTCTGGCACCGTGGACTGGACCGGTGATGTCATCGCCACCCAGGTCGACGGCCAGGGTGCGGATGGTGCCGTGCTGTGGAAGGCGTCCAGCAGCATCGGCAGTGCCACGCGCCGCATCTACATGGCGACGTCCCCTACCAGTACTGCATCCGATGGCACGGTGACCCCGGTCAACGCGACCGAGTTCCTGGCCACCAATCTGCCGGGCACCGATGAGCGGGCGAAGCTGTCTGCGTTGGGATTCAGCGACTCGATTCCTGCCTGGTTCGGCAAGATGACCTCGACCAATCTGGTCAACTATCTGCGGGGTGCAGCGGTGAGTGGCCTGCGTTCGCGCACATCGCCGTTGGGTGACATCGTCAATTCCACAACCGAGATCGTCTCCAAAACGGATGACTTCGGCTATGCAAGTTGGGCGAGGCAGTCGACAGTCAAGTGGAAGGCGACGCTGGGCACGTCTTATGATGCCTTCCTGAAAGCGAAGCGTGCGACCTCGGGGCCGCCGACGATGATCTATGTTGGCGCCAATGACGGCATGGTGCATGGTTTCAACGGTTCGAATGGGGCATCTGGCGGTACCGAAGAACTGGCCTTCATTCCCTCGGCTGCGATGCAGCACATCGCTGAGCTGGCCAATCCCAAGTATGGGCATCGCTACTATGTGGATGGCCCACTGACGTCGTCCGACGTCTACTACGGGGATGCCTGGAACACGGTGCTGGTGGGCACTACAGGCGGTGGTGGCTCCAGCAAGGCACCCAATGCGGCGAGCGTAGGCAATGGCTCCGTGTTCGCGCTGAATGTCAGCGATCCGGCCGCGTTCGGTGCATCGAGTGTGTTGTGGGAAGTCTCGGGCAAGACGGAGTCGGATCTCGGGTTCGTGCTGGGCAAGCCGGCTGTGGTGGCGGTGAAGGGCGCCGATGCAAATGCTGCGCCGCGTTTCGTCGCGATCTTCGGCAATGGCGTCAACTCCACCAGCGGCAAGGCAGCGCTGTTCGTGGTCGATATCCAGACCGGCAAGGTGCTCAAGCGGCTTTCACCGGTAGGTGCGAAGTACGCGGCACGCAATGGCCTGATCAACATTGCCACGGTGGCGTTGAAGAACAATGACGGCATCACCGACACTGTGTATGGCGGTGACATGCAGGGCAATATCTGGAAATTTGATCTTTCCAGCACCGATCCGACCAATTGGAACATCGCCCTGTCTGGAACTCCGCTGTTCACCGCTACGCGCAACAACAGCCCGCAGCCGATCATGAGCGGCATCGAGATCAGCACGGGTCCGGGCGGCGGTATCAGTCTGTTCTTCGGTACCGGGCAGTACTTCGCCGCCGATGACAATGCGGTCAGCAGCACCTCGCCAGTGCAGTCGCTGTATGGCATCTGGGACAACCTCGCCAGTGCGGTTGGTACGCGCGACAACCTGGTACAGCAGGTGATCACTACCGGTACATCGGCCAGCGGCTATCAATTGCGTGATGTCACCCGCAAGGCGGTGAACTACGGTTCGGCCCGCGGCTGGTATGTCGACCTGCAGGCCGGATCGGCAGTCGAAGGCGAACGCTTCGTCGGCAACCCCCGTGTGCAGAACGGCATCGTGTTCTTCACGTCCTATGTGCCGGGTACCGCCATTTGCGGCAGCGGCGGTGGCGTGAACTGGCTGTACGGTCTCAATCTGCTGACCGGTGGCGGCCAGATGTCCGGCCTGAGCCCAACCATCGGCGGAGAAGCGCTGTGCACCGGCAACTGCGGTGGTGTCGCCCTGACCAAGAAGGGTGACCTCAGCCAAGGGCCGCCAGTGAAGGACACCAACATCTTTGTGCCCAAGCTTACGCCGTGCAAACCTGGCGACACGGGGTGCACGGTCGACAAGATGCTGCAGGCCAGCCAGTGTACGTTCGTGCTGCGTGCGGCCGGCGCCGATCCGCTTTACATGCCTCGGCCCTGCGGGCGGCAATCGTGGCGGCAGATCCGTTGATGAATCCGATATCGAGGTTGCCCATGCATGTGTACAGCAGGCGTCGAACCGCCGCCGGCTTCACCCTGATCGAGCTGATGATCACCGTGGCCGTGGTTGCCATTCTCGCTGCCATCGCGTTGCCTTCCTACCAGGCCTATGTGCGCAAGGCCAATCGTGCCCAGGCCAAGGCCGATCTGGTCGAGCTGGCGCAAATGCTGGAGCGGCGGCATACCGTGGAGAACACCTACGCGGGCATGACGCTGCCGTTCTCGCAATCACCGCGTGACGGCACCGCTCGATATACGCTCTCCTACGTGGGGACGCCGAATGGCACTACTTTCACCCTGCAGGCGGCGCCGACAGAGATCCAGAAGAAGGACGACTGCGGCACATTGAGCCTTGATCAGGCCGGACGAAAGACGCCGAATGCCAGCAAGGGCCCCGGATGCTGGTGAAGGGCGGGCCGTTTCGCCACATTGCAGAAAAGGCTTGCACTCCCCTGTGAACGCTGGCTAAAATGCGCACCCCGCCCGAATAGCTCAGCCGGTTAGAGCACTTGACTGTTAATCAGGGGGTCGTTGGTTCGAGTCCAACTTCGGGCGCCAGATTCGAAAAAGCCGCGAGAAATCGCGGCTTTTTTCGTTTCCGCGATGGCATTTCAGTTTTCAGCACGGGGTGGGACTGCGCGGGCGCTGGCTCCTGACCCGTCCCGGGACGCTGATGATGACGCGGCTGTGCTCCTGTCCATTCATGCACAGCACGATGGACTGGTTGGTGCCTGCATTGCGGCCGTCGGGCCGGAACCGTATGTCGGGCCGATGATCGCTGGTGCGCAGGTCGACATGACGCCGGCGTGCCCTGTGTACGCGGAGTTCCCTTGCGGCGCCGGTCGCGCTGTTGGCCGGTTCGACCTGCACCCGCCAGCCCTGGCTCCATGCCTGGTCACACCTCAGGCCATCCGACGAACCGCAGACCGTCACGCGGCGGCGTTCGGTGATGGCGGCGTTGCGTGCCATCGACAGGCTGGCGACCAGTTCGGCGCGCAGCGTTTCCGCCTGGAAGTGCCGCAGCGTGCGTTGCCAGGGGCCCCACGCCAAAGCCAGCAGGACCGACAGCACCATGACAGCGATCAGCAGCTCGATCAGATGGAGGCCGCGGTGGAGCCGGGCAGGGCGAAGATGAAGGGACATGCCTCCAGCCTCGTTCCGTGCTCGCGCATTCACCATCGGCCAACGCCGCGGCTGCCTGCCCGGAAACCCCTCAGCTGGCCGTCACCGCTTGCCCCGTATACTCACCCTTCCCGGGAACTGGCAACACCATGAGCGACCGTTTTGAACTCGTCTCGCCGTATTCGCCGGCGGGCGACCAGCCTGATGCCATCGCAAAGCTGACCAGCAACTTCGAAGCGGGCATCGCCAAGCAGACCCTGCTGGGCGTCACCGGTTCGGGCAAGACCTACACCATCGCCAACGTCATCCAGAACGTGCAGAAGCCGACGCTGATCATGGCGCCGAACAAGACGCTGGCGGCGCAGCTGTATGGCGAGTTCAAGGCGTTCTTCCCGCACAACGCGGTCGAGTATTTCGTCAGCTATTACGACTACTACCAGCCGGAAGCCTACGTGCCGTCGTCGGACACCTTCATCGAGAAGGACAGTTCGATCAACGAGCACATCGAGCAGATGCGACTGGCGGCGACCAAGACCCTGCTGTCGCGCCCGGACGCGATCGTGGTGGCGACGGTATCGGCGATCTACGGCCTGGGCGCGCCGGAAGACTACCTGTCGTTGCGCCTGATCCTGTCCAAGGGCGAGCGCATCGACCAGCGCGACCTGATCAACCACCTCACCCAGCTGCAGTACACGCGCAATGAGTATGAGCTGCAGCGCGGTACGTTCCGCGTGCGAGGTGAAGTGATCGACGTGTTCCCGGCGGAGTCGGACAGCGAAGCCCTGCGCCTGGAACTGTTTGATGGCGAGGTCGAGAAGATCACCCTGTTCGACCCGCTCACCGGCGAGACGCTGCGCAACATGCAGCGCTTCACGGTCTACCCGAAGACCCACTACGCCACCACGCGCGAGCGTGTGCTGGCAGCGATCGAGACGATCAAGGTCGAGTTGAAGGAGCGGCTGGAGCAGCTGTACGCGCAGAACAAGCTGGTCGAAGCGCAGCGCCTGGCGCAGCGCACCCAGTTCGACCTGGAAATGATGGCCGAGGTCGGCTTCTGCAACGGCATCGAGAACTATTCCCGGCACCTGACCGGCAAGAACGCCGGCGAGCCGCCGCCGACCCTGTTCGACTACCTGCCGGCCGACGCGCTGCTGGTGATCGACGAATCGCACGTGACCATTCCGCAGATCGGTGCCATGTTCAAGGGCGACCGTTCGCGCAAGGAGACGCTGGTCGAATTCGGGTTCCGGCTGCCCTCGGCGCTGGACAACCGGCCGCTGCGCTTCGAGGAGTGGGAAGAGCGCTGCCCGCGCAGCATCTACGTGTCCGCTACGCCAGGCCCGTACGAGTACCGCGAGGCGGGTGACGAGATCACCGAACTGGTGGTGCGCCCGACCGGCCTGATCGATCCGGTGGTGGAGATCCGTCCGGTCGGTACCCAGGTCGATGACCTGATGAGCGAGGCCAACGCGCGCATCAAGGCCGGTGACCGGGTGCTGGTCACGACGCTGACCAAGCGCATGGCCGAGAACCTCACCGAGTACCTGACCGAGCACGGCATCCGCGTGCGCTACCTGCACTCGGATGTGGATACGGTCGAGCGCGTGGAGATCATCCGCGACCTGCGCCTGGGCAAGTTCGACGTGCTGGTGGGCATCAATCTACTGCGCGAAGGCCTGGACATGCCGGAAGTGTCGCTGGTGGCGATCCTGGATGCCGACAAGGAGGGCTTCCTGCGCTCGACCGGTTCGCTGATCCAGACCATCGGCCGTGCCGCGCGCAACGTGCGCGGCAAGGCGATCCTGTATGCGGACAAGATCACCCGTTCGATGCAGGCCGCGATCGATGAGACCGACCGCCGTCGCGCCAAACAGGTCGAGTACAACGAGGAGCACGGCATCGTGCCGCGCTCGGTGGCGCGCCCGATCGTCGACGTGCTGGAAGGTGCGCGTTCGGACGCCGCCGAGAAGGAAGCAAAGAAGGGCAAGGGCAAAGGCAGGCCCGGCGTTGCCGAGGAGGGGAGTGACTATCGGTCGCTCAGCCCGGCCCAGCTGGCGTCCCGTCTCAAGGCGCTGGAACAGCAGATGTACCAGCACGCCAAGAACCTGGAGTTCGAGGATGCCGCCCGCGTGCGTGATCAGATCCGGCAGCTGAAGGAGGCGAGTCTGGGCTGAACGCGGCGGTGCAGCAGCATCTTCACAAAAGTGTTGCGCTTCACGGCCGGCATCCGTAATATACGCGGCCTGCACCGACGCAATCGCGGACGTTCAGAAGCAAAAACGGGCGGTTAGCTCAGCGGTAGAGCACTACCTTGACATGGTAGGGGTCACAGGTTCGAACCCTGTACCGCCCACCACGAAGTCTCCGGAAGGAGGCTGTCGTGAAATGCAAAGCCCGGCCCCGGCGCCGGGTTTTTACGTAGCAAGGCCAGCTCTCGGGCGGCAAGAACAAGATGGGCGGTTAGCTCAGCGGTAGAGCACTACCTTGACATGGTAGGGGTCACAGGTTCGAACCCTGTACCGCCCACCACCTGGCTCCCGGTATTGCCGGTGCAGCGGTGGATCACGATGGAAGCCGGCCCTGGGCCGGCTTTTTTCGTTTTAGGCGTCGACCATGGTTCCACATGGTCAGCGTTGCACGGCCAGGTCTTCGACGCTGATCATCCGCTGCAACTTCCAGTGGCCGTCCACGCGCTCCCAGAGCTGGGCAACGCGAACCGTCGCACCACGCGTGGGCTGGGCATCGGCGGGTTCGCGTTGCAGAGGCTGGTTGGCCAGCCTCAGGACCCGGTCCTGGCGCAGCCGGTAAAGCAGCAGGGAGGGCGAACCGCAATCCTGTCGTACGGCTTCCGGCTGCTGGGTTTCGGCAATCAGGATCTGGCTGCGAAGGGCCTCTTCAGAGGGTTCGTTGCCAGCGCCGAACAGGCTGGAGAGCAGCAGCATCAGGGCAAGCATCGGCATGGCACGGTGCTCCAGCGGGAAAGTGCACGCAGGCTGGCATGACATGTGGGGTGCTGCAGCCGGTCTGCGACGAAGGCCGGAATTGAGCCGCCAAAGACGGCCGGGGGGCGATGAATCCGGGCCATGCAGGCGTAGACTTCGGTCTACCGCGCAATCGCGCCGTCACTGCAAGGAGCTGCCGCATGAGCGATCACGTTCCGGTTTCCCGGCCCAATCCCATCCTCGAGCTGCTGTTCGGCGGCAACATGCTGGAGGGTACCTTCAAGGCGGTGATCTGGGTGGCCCTGCTGGCGGCAGTGCTGGCGTGGACCACGTTCCGCTGAGTCTTCCCGCTGCTCTGCAGCACCGGCAGCGTTGCTGGCCTGCGCTCAGGCGCTGAAGGCCTGGCGCAGGCTGCGCAGGGTGGCCTGGCGATGTTCCTTTGCGGTTGCTTCGCCCATCTCAAGTTCCTGC
>NZ_JAOCCT010000034.1:0-61842 GCF_029840555.1 Stenotrophomonas sp. GD03877
GGATTCGGCACCCAGATCGCGACGCCGGCGGCGCGCTTCTGCGTCGTCGGAATACCGATGCCGACGCCGCCACCGACGTGCGAACCGAACGTGCCGGCGCCCACCGACATGCCCACCGGCGAGCCACTGCTGCCCACACCCATCAGCACCACGCCATTGGCGCCGAGCGCGGCGGCCTCGCGCTTCAGGCGGGCCACGGCGGCATCGGTCTGGCCCTGGGTGCCGAAGCCGACGGCGGACGCCGATTCCAGCTGGGCGATTTCCTGGGAACCGGCCGGTGGCGTCGAATAGATCTGCACCAGCGCCGGATCGATCGGTGCGCGGGCGCGGCCCAGCATCACCTTGGAGGTGCTGGCACAGCCAGCGGCGACCAGCAGGATGGCCGCCAACGCGGCCCAACGGATGTTCATGGCACGACCCCTGTAGGACTGGTTGCGATCATCGGCGGGCCACTCTGAATCGGCGCCAACACCCGGGCCAGGGCACGCACGGCAGCACGCTAGCACGGTGCGGGTGACAGCCCCGCCAATGGCAGTAGGCGGCGGCAGCGGGAACGTCTATGGTTGGGGCAGGAACCAACTGCGGGAGAGCGGCATGGGTGTGATCAGTCTGTTGTGGGGCGTACTGGCGCTGTTGTGGATGATCCTGGCGCTGATTCCACTGCTCGGCTGGGGCAACTGGTTCCTGATCCCGTTCGCTGCGGTGGGCGCAGTCATCGCAGCGCTGGGCATCCTGTTCACCCACCCGAGCAAGCGTGGCCGGGCCTGGGCCGGCCTGGTCCTGAACGGCATCGTGGTGGTGGTGGGCATCCTCCGCCTCGGCCTGGGTGGCGGCGTGATCTGAGCCCGCGCCCGGGTGCGACAGGGCGTCGCAGGCGCACGGCCGATGGCCGGGCAGGGGCGTACAATGAATGGCTGCGCGAGCCCCCCGCGTGCCTGTGAATCCGCGCCCGGCGCGGCTGCCCCATGATCATCCGACCCCGTCCCCACGGCTGGCAATTGCTGTACATCCTGCGCGGTTCGATCGTCAAAGCGATCGCGCCCAAGGTGCTGGCCATCCTGATCCTGTCCATCGCCGTGGCCGCGGTGGTCGAGCTGGCGCCGCCCACCGGCATCGAACGCGTGTCGGTCACGCCGTTCACCCTGCTTGGCCTGGTGCTGTCGATCTTCCTCAGCTTCCGCAACAGCGCCTGCTACGAGCGCTGGTGGGAAGGCCGCAAGCTGTGGGGCCAGCTGGTCTACGAATCGCGCTCGCTGGCCCGCCAGGTGAACCTGCTGCTGGCCGATGACACCGGCCGTCGCCGCCGCATCGCCTATCTCACCACCGCCTTCGCCCATGCATTGGCCGGTCGCCTGCGCGGGCGCATCGTGGCGCTGATGGCCCTGCCGTGGCTGGACAAGCGCCAGCGCGAACAACTCGGGCAGCGTGAGAACGTGCCCGACGCGCTGCTGTCGATGATCGCGGCCGAGTTGGCCCAAGCCCTGCGCGCCGGTGACCTCGACCCGATCCTCTACACCCAGCTGGAAGAGCGCCTGCACGCGATGTCGTCGATCCAGGCCGGCTGCGAGCGCATCCTCACCACCCCGCTGCCGTTCGCCTACACCCTGCTGCTGCACCGCTGCGCGTGGATGTTCTGCGTGCTGCTGCCGTTCGGCCTGGCCAGTTCGCTGGGCTGGGGCACGCCGGTGCTGTCGGCGGTGCTGGCCTATGCCTTCTTCGGCCTGGACCAGCTGGGCGAAGAAATGGAAGACCCGTTCGGCCTGGAGCCGAACGACCTGCCGCTGGACGCGCTGGTGCGCACGATCGAGATCGACCAGCTCGACGCGCTCGGCGAACGCCCATTGCCCGAACCCCTGCTGCCGCAGGGCTACCTGTTGCAATAGCCACTCCTCGGAGCCTGCCATGTCCCACCCGCTTTACCGCCCGCGCCGCATGCGCCATGACGAGTTCTCGCGCCGCCTGATGCGCGAGAACACGCTGACCACCGACGACCTGATCTACCCGGTGTTCGTGCACGAACTGGCCGGCCGCACCGCAGTGCCGTCGATGCCGGGCGTGGAGCGGCTGTCGATCGAAGAGCTGCTGAAGGTGGCCGAAGAAGCGCTGGAGCTGGGCATTCCGGTGATCGACCTGTTCCCGGTGATCGACCCGTCGCTGAAGTCGCTGGATGCATCGGCGGCGTGGGCCGAGGACGGTCTGGCGCAGCGTGCGATCCGCGCGCTGAAGTCGCGCTTCCCGGAGCTGGGAGTGATGACCGACGTGGCGCTGGACCCGTACACCACCCACGGCCAGGACGGCATCATCGATGACAAGGGCTATGTGCTGAACGACATCACGGTCGAAGCGCTGGTCAAGCAGTCGGTGTCGCACGCCGAGGCCGGTGTGGACATCGTCTCGCCGTCGGACATGATGGACGGCCGCATCGGCGCGATCCGCCGTGCGCTGGATGCCGGCAACCACATCAATGTGCGCATCATGGCGTACTCGGCCAAGTACGCCTCGGCGTTCTACGGTCCGTTCCGTGATGCAGTGGGCAGCGCGGCCAGCCTCGGCAAGGCCGACAAGAAGACCTACCAGATGGACCCGGCCAACGGCGACGAGGCCCTGCGCGAGATCGCGCTGGACCTGGAAGAGGGCGCCGACATGGTGATGGTCAAGCCGGGCATGCCGTACCTGGACCTGGTGCGCCGGGTGAAGGAGACGTTCGGCGTGCCGACCTTCGCCTATCAGGTGAGTGGCGAGTACGCGATGATGAAGGCCGCCTTCGCCAACGGCTGGCTGGACGAGCGCGCCTGCGTGCTGGAGTCGCTGCTGGGCTTCAAGCGGGCCGGTGCCGACGGCGTGCTGACCTATTTCGCGCCGCAGGTGGCGCGATGGCTGCGCGAGCGCTGACAATAGCGCCACGATAGACGGAGGACTGCGCGATGGGACCCGAACTGGGATGGATGCAATGGTTGATCTGGGGCATCGGTACGCTGGTGTTCGGCGCCATCATCGTCGGTGTCTTCATCGCCGCATGGCGCGCGGGCAAGCGCCCGCCGGAGCAGCTCTCCGCCGCCCGCCACGTGGCCCGTGAGCAGGCCCTGCCGGAGAGCGTGCAGGCCGAGCTGGCCGCGCTGAACCAGCGCAAGGACAACGGCCAGTTGAGCGAAGTCGAGTACGAGCAGCAGCGCGCGAAGGTGTTGTCGCGCTGACGGGTGGGTGCCAACCTTGGTTGGCACTTTCCCGCATGCCAACCAAGGTTGGCATCTACCGGGCGGCAGGCACGCACCCCGCAACCGCCGCCACCTTCGGCACCGCCAACCGGTACACATCCACGCCACCGGCACGTGGCGCCTTCGCCGCACTGCTGGCAACCATCATCTCGCCCGGCTTGGCGTTGTCGATCACCGGCGCGCCGGTCCAGCCGCCGGCCTGGTTGAATGACAGCCCCAATGGCTGCAGCGCCGCGCCGGTCCACGCACAGCCGCTGCTCCACACCTGCGCGGTCGCGCCGCTGCCACGACTGAATACCACGGCGCCGTCGTTGCCCAGCCAGTCGCCGTCGGTCTCGTCGTCGGCGCTGTTCAACGCGGCCAACGCGGTGGCTGGGCCACGCACGCCCTGCGCGTCCAATGACGCCACGAACAGGTCCCAGCCCGCGCCGCGACCCTGCTGGCGGGTGAACAACAGCCGCTTGCCATCCACGCTCAGGGCTGGTCCGCGCTCTTCGCGGCGGTCACCGTCGCCCGCCAAAGGCTGCGCCTTGCCCAGCTGGCCATCGGCGGAGACTGCGGCGCGGTACAGCGCCAGCCTGCCCTCGCGGCCGGCCGCGAACAGCAGCCAGCGGCCGTCACGGCTGAAGTAGGGATCACGGACCTCACCGGCCACGCCTACCGGCAGGGCCTGCGCCTGCTGCCAGCGGCCGCCGACCACGCGCGCCTCCCACAGGCCCCAGCCAGCCTCACCGCGGCGGGCAAAGACGATGCGCTGGCCATCGGGACTGATCGTGGCGCGGCCCTCGTCGGCACGGGTGGAGACCACGCCCATGCCTTCGATGCCGTACTCGTTCAACGCCATCGCCACGGGGGCAGAGAGTAGACTGGCGGCAAGCACCAGCAGGGGCGGGGTGATGCGCATCATCCGGGTCCGTGCACGAAAGAGCATCAGTCTAGCCAGCTTGAGGATTCCATGACCGACCGTTACGCCGTCTTCGGACACCCCGTTGCCCACTCGAAGTCGCCGCAGATCCACGCGACGTTCGGTCGCCAGGAAGGCATCGCGGTGGATTACCGCGCGATCGACCTGGCCCCGGATGCATTCCTGGCCGGCCTGGAAGCCTTCGCCGCCGACGGCGGTGTCGGCGCCAACGTCACCTCGCCGCACAAGGAAGCCGCGTTCTCGGTGTGCACCACCCTGACCGCACGTGCGCGCCGCGCCGGGTCGGTCAACACGCTGCTGCGCAAGGGCGACCGTTGGCACGGTGACACCACCGACGGCATCGGCCTGGTGCGTGACCTCACCGACCGCCATGGCCTGGATCTGCGTGGCCGCCGCATGCTGCTGATCGGCGCCGGTGGCTCCGCGCGCAGCGTCGCGCCGGCGCTGCTCGATGCCGGTATCACCGAGCTGGTGGTGGTCAACCGCACGCCGGAACGCGCCGATGAACTGATCGACGCGATGGGCGAACCGGGCCGCGCGATCAGCCGCTACTGGGAAGACCTGCGTGACCTGGGCGACTTCGAACTGATCGTCAATGCCACCTCGGCCGGCCGCGACCGCGACGTCGAGTTCAAGCTGCCGCTGTCGCTGGTCAATTCGATGACCACCGCCGTCGACCTGAACTACGGCGAGGCCGCCATCGCCTTCCTGGCCTGGGCGCGTGCGGCGAACTGCCGCAATACAGTGGATGGCCTGGGCATGCTGGTCGAACAGGCGGCCGAGAGCTTCCTGCAGTGGCATGGCGTGCGCCCGCAGACCGACGAGATCTACCAGTCGCTGCGGCAGGGCTCGGCGGTGCTGGCCGGCGAGGACTGATCGATGGACAGCACAACGTTGATGGTGACCGTGCTGAGCATGGTCGGCGTGCGCCTGCCGGTACTGATCGCGCTGTGCATCGGCCTGGTCTGGGTGGTCGGCGCACCGCGCGATGCCACCCGCACCGGCGCCCTGGTCGGCCTGGTGCTGTTGCTGCTGTCCAGCCTGGGCGGCCTGGCGGCGGGTGTCCTGCCGATGTGGCTGGTCAGCAGTGGCAACTTCAGCGCCATCTCGGGCATGGGCGCCATCCTCGGCGTGTTGCATTTCGCGCTGGCGATGGTGGAGGCCATCGGCGTGGTGCTGCTGGTGTGGGCACTGGTGCGCCTGCTGCGTAGCCGTACGATCCCGGCGGCCTGAGCGGTAGCGCCGGGCCATGCCCGGCGTATCTGGCCCTTGGGCGGTCCGGCTACCGGACCGTGACCGCCGCCAGGCGTCGTCGCTGGCCCGTTCAGGGTGCCAGCAGCAGTGAACGTGGCCGGCCATGCGACAATGACCGGCCTGATCCAGCCACGGTACTTCCCGGCGTGACCGAAACCGTCGCCGCTCCGCGCACGCTTGATGACGCCTTGAAGGACGCGATCCGCAAGGCGTACACCACGCTGCAGGCCAATACCCCCGGCTTCTCCACCCGCCGCTCGCAGAGCCAGATGATCGGCGTGGTGTCGCGTGCGCTGTCGAAAAGTGGCGGCGTCGGCGTGGTCGAGGCGCCCACCGGCGTCGGCAAGAGCCTGGGCTACCTCACCGCAGGTGTACCGATCGCGCTGGCCACCAAGAAGAAGCTGGTGATCAGCACCGGCACCGTGGCCCTGCAGTCGCAGCTGGTCGAGCGCGATATCCCGAATTTTCTCAAAGCCACCGGCCTGGACGCGACCGTGGCGCTGGCCAAGGGCCGCACCCGCTACCTGTGCACGCGCAATGCCGCCGAAGCGCAGGGTGAGGGCGCGCAGGGCGGCATGTTCGAGGACGACGCGCCCTTGTTCGACCGGCCACTGGCGCCGATCGAGATGGACATCGCCAAGCGCCTGACTGACGCCTTCACCGGCGGCAGCTGGGACGGCGACATCGACAACGCGCCGGAGACCATCAGCCCCGGCCTGCGCAGCCGCATCACCACGCCGGCCTCGGGCTGCGCCGGGCGCCGTTGTGCCTATTCGGCACAGTGCGCGGTGCTGCGCTCGCGCAATACGGTGCGCGACGCGCAGATCGTGGTCACCAACCACGCACTGCTGCTGTCGGCGCTGTCGATCGGCGACAGCGACAACGGCCAGCCGTTGATCGCGCCGCCGTCGGACATGCTGCTGGTGCTGGACGAAGGCCACCACATTGGCAACGTGGCGATCGACCAGGGCGCGGCCAGCCTGGCGCTGGATGAAATGGCCAAGCGCACCGGCCGCCTGCAGATCCTGATCGCCGGTGCCTACCGCGCGGTCGACAAGGACCGCCTTGGCAACCTGCTGCCGAACGAAGCGATCGAAGTGGCCAGCAACGTGGCCAAGCAGCTGCGCGCGTTCCGTGACCACATCGAGCGGGTGTGGATGCCGGCACCGGCCGACGAGGAGCCGATGTGGCGCGCCGCCAACGGCCGCCTGCCCGAGGCCTGGCGCGAGCCGATCGAAGCACTGGCCGACGATACCCGCAGCCTGTACAACTGGGCGCATGCGGCCACCGCGCAGGTGGCCAAGGGCAAGCCGGACGACGCCGCGCGCGAGCGCCTGCAGCGCAACCTGGGCATGGCGCTGGAAATGATCGAGCAGCAGTACAACCTGTGGCAGGCCTGGCGCCGCGAGGACAAGGACGGCGCGCCGCCGATGGCGCGCTGGGTCACCGCCACCCGCGACGGCGACCTGGTGCTGCACGGCTCGCCGGTGTCGGCCGCGCACGTGCTGCGCAAGCTGCTGTGGGATGAAGTGGATTCGGTGGTGATGACCTCGGCGACGCTGACCGGCGGCGGCGATTTCCAGTCGCTGGCGATCGACAACGGCATCCCCGAAGAGGCCGAGATGGTCTCGCTGTCGTCGCCGTTCGACCTGCCCAACCAGGCCGAACTGATCGTGCCCAGGTTCCCGGTCACCCCGGACGACCGCGAAGGCCATCCGCGCGAAGTGGCGCGCTACCTGGACACCGAACTGGACTGGGCCAAGGGCTCGATGGTGCTGTTCACCTCGCGCTGGAAGATGGAGAAGGTAGCCGGCCTGATGTCGGCCGCGCGCCGCAAGCAGGTGCTGGTGCAGGGCGAGATGTCCAAGACCCGGCTGATCGACGAACACCTGCGCCGTGTCGCGGCGGGCGAGGGCTCGGTGCTGTTCGGCCTGAACTCGTTCGGCGAAGGCCTCGACCTGCCGGGTGAGGCCTGCACCACGGTGGTGATCACCCAGGTGCCGTTCGCGGTGCCGACCGATCCGCAGACCGCCACGCTCAGCGAATGGTTCGAGGGACGCGGGCTCAATGCGTTCAACCTGATCGCCATTCCGCACGCGCTGCGCACGCTGACCCAGTTCGCCGGCCGCCTGATCCGCACCTCCACCGACACCGGCCGCGTGGTCATCCTCGATTCGCGGCTGCTGACCCGCCGCTACGGCAAGCGCATCATCGACGCACTGCCGCCGTTCAAGCGCGTGATCGGCTGAGGCGCACGGGTAGCGCCGGGCCATGCCTGGCGGATACTAGGCTTCCGGGCAGGATTGGGAGGCAAGCGCGTAGGGTTGGTACATGCAGCGGATCAGTGAATCCACGATCTGCAGTCGCGGTGGCCATGCGGATCGCCGATCATCGCCCTGCTCACGCGCGCTGCCTGCGGGCATCGGGAGTTTCGCGAGCCGCGCACGTGCCCGTTTCAGTGCCGGCAGATCATCATCGAGGAAGGCGATGGTGGCATCGACATAGTGATTCCATCCCTCCGGATCGGCACCGTGGGGCTTGTAGGTCAAGCGCATCAGGGCAATGGCAGGATCGCGCTGTCCTGCATCGGCGCGCATCGTTGCCTCATGCCAGGCCAGCCCGCTATGCCCAGCCGCTTTCGCCTGCTGGCGATAGGCAGCGAACAACCCGGCGATTTCCAGCTGGCAGCCTGCACGCTCGGCCAGCGCATCCCAGCCCTCGCCTGGGCCATGGTTGAACGCCTCTGGCGATATCGCCAGCAGTCCGGCGCGATCGTCGAACCGGCAGTCGTCGGCCAGCGCGGGCGCGGAACTCACGGCGAGCGCCAGGGCCATCAGGTGGCGGAAATACATCGTCACGTCCTTGTGCGGAGCCACACATGGTGAAGGAAAAGGGGACGGAGGGGATTAAGTCGTTTGTGCCACAAACGACTTAATCCCCTCCGTCCCCTTTTTGATCAATCGCCGAGCAGGGCGGTGTTGCGAACGGCCCCCTTGTCGGCGCTGGTGGCGAGCAGGGCGTAGGCTTTCAATGCACTGGTGACCTTGCGTGGGCGTGGCGCGCGCGGCTTCCAACCACGCGCATCGGCGTCGCTGCGGCGCTGGGCCAGCACGGCCTCGTCCAGCAGCAGATCGATGCGGCGGGCAGGGATGTCGATGCGGATGCGATCACCATCTTCCACCAGGCCGATGACACCGCCGCTGGCAGCTTCCGGCGAGACGTGGCCGATCGACAGGCCCGAGGTGCCGCCGGAGAAACGGCCGTCGGTGAGCAGCGCGCACTGCTTGCCCAGTCCCTTCGATTTCAGGTAGCTGGTCGGGTACAGCATCTCCTGCATGCCGGGGCCGCCCTTCGGGCCTTCGTAGCGGATCACCACCACCTCGCCCGGCTGCACTTCGTCGGCGAGGATGCCGGCGACGGCGGCGTCCTGGCTTTCGTAGACGCGCGCGGGGCCTTCGAAGATGTGGATGGACTCGTCCACGCCGGCCGTCTTCACCACGCAGCCATCGACGGCCAGGTTGCCGCGCAGCACGGCGAGGCCGCCTTCCAGTGAGTACGCGTGCTGCAGCGAGCGGATGCAGCCTTCAGCGCGGTCGATGTCCAGCGTCGGCCAGCGCGTGGCCTGGCTGAAGGCCTCCTGGGTGGGAATGCCGGCCGGGCCGGCCTTGAAGAAGGTGTGCAGGGTGTCGTTGTCACTGCGCACCACGTCCCAGCGTTCCAGCGCGTCGGCCAGGCTGGTGCTGTGTACGGTCGGCACCGTGGTTTCGAGCAGGCCGGCGCGGTCCAGCTCACCCAGGATGCCGAACACGCCGCCGGCGCGATGCACGTCCTCGATGTGGTACTTCGGTGTGTTCGGCGCCACCTTGCACAGCTGCGGTACGCGCCGCGACAGCGCGTCGATATGGGTCAGGTCGAAGTCGACCTCCGCTTCCTGCGCGGCGGCCAGCAGGTGCAGGATGGTGTTGGTGGAACCGCCCATGGCGATATCCAGGGTCATTGCATTGGCGAACGCGGCCTGGGTGGCGATGCCGCGCGGCAGCGCGCTCGGGTCTTCGCCGCCATACCAGCGGTGGCAGAGTTCGACGATCAGGCGGCCGGCACGGCGGAACAGCGCCTCGCGGTCGGCGTGGGTGGCCAGCGTGGTGCCGTTGCCGGGCAGCGACAGGCCCAGTGCTTCGGTCAGGCAGTTCATCGAGTTGGCGGTGAACATGCCCGAACAGGATCCGCAGGTGGGGCAGGCGCTGCGCTCGAACGCCGCGACCTTCTCGTCGGAGGCGCTGGCATCGGCGGCCACCACCATCGCATCGACCAGGTCCAGCTTGTGCTCGGACAGCTTGGTCTTGCCCGCTTCCATCGGCCCGCCAGAGACGAACACCACCGGGATGTTGAGGCGCAGCGCGGCCATCAGCATGCCGGGCGTGATCTTGTCGCAGTTGCTGATGCACACCAGTGCGTCGGCGCAGTGCGCGTTGACCATGTATTCGACCGAGTCGGCGATGATCTCGCGGCTGGGCAGCGAGTACAGCATGCCGTCGTGGCCCATCGCGATGCCGTCGTCCACAGCGATGGTGTTGAATTCCTTGGCGACGCCGCCGACCTGTTCGATCTCGCGCGCGACCAGCTGGCCGAGGTCCTTCAGGTGTACGTGGCCGGGCACGAACTGGGTGAAGGAGTTGGCGATGGCGATGATCGGCTTGTGGAAGTCGCCGTCCTTCATGCCGGTGGCACGCCACAGGGCGCGGGCGCCGGCCATGTTGCGGCCGGCGGTGGAGGTGCGGGAGCGGTATTCGGGCATGGCTGGCGGAACGGGCGGGCCGTACGACGTGGGGGTCAGCCGATCATGGCCAATTTTTTCGGTTGCTGCTGCAACCACCGGAGGTGGTCCGGCCGGGCTGCGCCCGGCACCTGCCGAAGCAACGGCCGATGCAATAGCGGACCCACCCGCCTTCGACAGTTTTCCTGCGATCTGTCGGGGGCCGGCGCTCTGCTCTTGGTAGGTGTCGACCTTGGTCGACACGATGGATCCACGCGATGCGGGGATGATGGGGAACGACGAAAATGAAAGGCCGTTCATCTTTCCCACTTTGCCGATTCCGGTTGCTGGCCCGGATTTGGCATCATTGGGGCATTGATCCGTCGACAGGGCATGAGGCCATGAAACGTTCCCGCACCACCGCGCTGCTGCTGATGAGCGCTGCGCCGCTGCTGTTCACCGCCTGCCAGAAGGAGCCGGAGGTGAAGGTGCAGGAAGGCCTGTACACCTCGGTGGAAGCCTGCACCGAGGCCACCGGCGATCCGTCGTCGTGCCGCAATGCCTTCGCCGAAGCGCAGAAGCAGGCCGCCGATGCGGCGCCGAAGTACGCCAGCAAGGAAGCCTGCGAGAAGGACTACAAGCCGGAACAGTGCGTGCAGCAGCACACGTCGGCGGGTACCTCGTTCATCGGCCCGATGATGATGGGCTTCTTCATGTCGCAGATGCTGAGCAACCGCGGCGGCCTGGCCCCGCAGGCGCCGGCGGCGTCGCCGGCGTACCAGGACAAGAGTGCTGGTTGGGCACGCCCGGCACCGGGCGGCAGCGGCGGCCTCAACACCGCCAGCGGCATCGGCGCGGGCAAGGCTGGTCTGGCGCCGGTCACCAGCGAGCCGAACCGTGCGGTCACTGCCAGCCGTGGTGGCTTCGGCAACACCAGCGCGCGCCGCAGCACCAGCGGCAGCTACGGCGGCTGATCGACCCATGCAGCGTATCCGGATTGCCGAGCGTGCCCAGTGGCGGGCACGCGCGGACGAAGCGGGTTTCCGCTTCCACACCATCGACGGCCAGCCGTACTGGGATGAAAGCGCGTACTACGCGTTCACCTTGCGCCAGATCGAGCAGGACATCGAAGACCCCAGCGCCGAGCTGCACCAGATGGCGCTGGATCTGGTCGGCGATGTCATCGCCAGCGAACGATTGATGGACCAGCTGGCGATTCCGTCGCACTACCGCGACTGGATAGCCGACAGCTGGCGCCAGCGCCAGCCGCACCTGTACGGGCGCCTGGACCTGGCCTACGACGGCACCGGCCCGGCCAGGCTGTACGAACTGAACTACGACACGCCGACCTCGCTGTTCGAGGCCAGCTTCTTCCAATGGCAGTGGCTGGAAGACCAGCGCAACGCCGGCCGCCTGCCGCAGCACGCCGACCAGTTCAATGCGATCCACGAGGCGTTGGTCGAGCGTTTCGGCGAACTGGCCACGCAGTTGCCGCCGCCGCTGTACTTCAGCGCGGTGGGCAGTTCCGAAGAAGACCGTGGCACGGTTGACTACCTGCGCGACTGCGCCTCGCAGGCCGGCCTGCACGGCCAGGCCATCGCCGTCGAGGATATCGGGTTGTCCGAAGACGGCCGCTTCACCGCGCTGGATGATTCGGTGATCGGCACGCTGTTCAAGCTGTATCCGCTGGAAGACCTGATGGCCGAAGAGTTCGGCCGCGCGCTGCCCGGCTCGGGCGTGCAGCTGCTGGAACCGGCCTGGAAGGCGGTATTGAGCAACAAGGGCATCCTGCCGCTGTTGTGGCAACGCAACGTGGGCCATCCGAATCTGCTGGAAGCGCACTTCGATGACGGCAGTGCACTGGCCTCGGGCTGGGTGCGCAAGCCGCTGTTCTCGCGCGAAGGCGCGAACATCGAGATGCACCTGGCCGATGGCAGCACCCAGCGCAGCGACGGTCCCTACGACGGACCGGCGATCATCCAGCGCGCGCATCCGCTCACCCGCTTCGAAGGCGGCTACCCGCTGATCGGCAGCTGGGTGATCGGTGACCACGCCTGCGGCATCGGCATCCGCGAGGACGACAGCGCGATCACCCGTGACAGTGCGCGCTTCGTGCCGCACGCAATCGTGGATGAGGCGCCGACGCGGATCTACGTCTGATGACGGTGCGGCGTTGGCCTGGCCGGCATGGGCGTCCCACGCCCGTGCCGGGCCGGCATTTCGATGACGGGCGCAGCCTGCAGGCCTTCGCGGACCGCGTCGCTGTGCGTTGCCATCGCTGCGACACCCCCGGTTGGGTGATCGCCAGCTGGAAACCCTACCGGTGGACGGCGCGATTCCGCTGCACAGGCTGCAGTTCAGCGCTGGACAGTGGTGACTGGGTCGGTGCGGTCTACATCCTGGGCCGCCAACCTTGTGGATTCTGTGGGCATCAGTGGCTGCATGTGCGCCGCCGGGTTCCCGCTGGCGTGCCTGCACCGGCCTCCTTCGCTGCTCGATGTGCGCAATGTGATCGCAGTACTGATGTTTCGGTCGCGGTGCGTCCGTTGCGTGACGCCGAGCCTGCCGATCCGCACTTCGGATTGCCGCTGCGCCTGGTCGAACCGACCCGCGCGGGCCTGCTCTGGGCCTATAACGCTGAACATCTGCATGCGTTGCACGAGTACGCGAGCGCGATGCTGCGCGAAAGCCGCGGCCATCACCGATCCATGTTCTCGCGCCTGCCGCAGTGGATGAAGCTGGCCCGCAACCGGGTGTTGCTGCAACGTGCGGTGGAGCGGTTGCAGCGTCGGTTGTTGCAGGGGTAGTGCCGGCCGCTGGCCGGCAGCCGGTGTTGGTATATGCCGGCCTTGGTCGGCGCTGTGGGTTTCGTGCCAACCAAGGTTGGCACCCACCAGAGCGATCACTGGTATCAGAGCAGCCCTTCGCGCTTCACCGCCAGGTAGCGCTCCACCAGTGCACCGGGCAGGGCATCGGCGGTCACGTCCAGCACCATCACCTTTTCGCTGCGCAGCGCGTCGTGTGCCTTCGCACGCTGCTGCAGGTAGAGTGCGGCGGCACCGGCCTGGGTGGCGTCTTCCAGTGTCTGCACTTCGCTGTCCAGCACGCCGTCCAGCTCGCGCTCGCGCAGGCTGGCCACGCATACCAGGTGACGTCGCTGCAGCAGGCGCACTGCCGCCAGCAGATCCTCGATATCTTCGTCGCGCACGTTGCTGACCAGCATCACCAGCGCGCGCCGGCGCTGGCGCAGCGATACCTCGGTGGCCGCAGCCAGGTAGTCGGTGGCCACCGCGCGCGGCTGCAGGTCGTAGCTGGCACGCAGCAGGTGCTCGACCGTGCCCATGCCACGCTGCGGCGCCACCCAGCGGCGCTCGCCACCGGCAGCGAACAGGCCGGCGGCATCGCCCTGCCGCAATGCCAGGTACGCCACCACCAGCGAGGCGTTCAATGCGTGGTCGAAGTGCGAGAGACCGCCTTCGCTGGCCAGCATGCGCCGACCACTGTCGAGCATCAGCAGCAGCTGCTGGTTCTTCTCGTCCTGATACTCGCGCGAGATCAGCTTGCGCGCACGCGCGGTGGCCTTCCAGTCGAGCTGGCGCAGGCTGTCGCCGATGCGGTACTCGCGCATCTGGTGGAAGTCGGTGCCCTCACCGCGGCGGCGCTTCACGTGCGCACCGACCAGCCGCGAGGCTTGGTCGGCACTGAACAATGCGAAGCGGGTGAGCGGCACGAAGTTCGGATAGACCCGCACGTCCAGCGCGGGGGGCAGCGTGCGTTGCTGCCACCACAGGCGCCACGGCGAGCGCATGCGCAGGTGCACGCCCTCGAAGCGGAAATGCCCGCGCTGCAGCGGCTGCAGATGGTAGTGCAGGGTGGCAGCGGTGCCCGCCTGCAGGTGCACGCGCTGTGGCAGCGACTCCAACGGCCAACCGCCGGGCACCAGGTCGAACACCTGCACCGTCATCGACGCGTCTGCCTGCAACCGCAGTGCAGCCTCGCGGCGCACGCCCAGTGCCAGCGCTTCGGGCAGTTCTCGCTGCACCTGCGGTGACGGACGCCGCGACTGCCGCCACAGATCCATCAACGCGGGCACGGCAATCGCCAGCGCCGCCAGCGCCCAGCTCCAGCGCGGCAGCAACCCGCCCAGCACCAGACCGCCCAGGGCAGCCCAGGCCAGCAGCAGCGCCAACAGCAGCGGGGCCGGCCTCATCGGCGCGGCGCTTCCACCTTGGCCAGCAGCGCGCCCAGCACGTCGTCGGCGTCCTGGCCTTCGATCTGCAGTTCCGGGGCCAGCGCGATGCGGTGGCGCAGCGCCGGGCGCGCAATGTCGCGCACGTCGTCCGGCGTGACGAAGTCGCGGCCGGCCAGCACCGCCTGCGCGCGCGAGGCACGCACCAGCGCGATGCTGCCGCGCGGACCGGCACCGACCGCGATGCCCGGCCACTGCCGGGTGGCGGCAACGATGCGTACCGCGTAGTCGATCACTTCGTCATCGACGGTGATCGCCGCGGTGGCGCGCTGCAGCTCCAGCAGCTCACCGGCACCGAGCACGCGCGGCACCTGGCTCAGGTCGAAATCGCTGGCGGCACGACCACTGGTGATCGCGGTCACCATGCGCTTCTCGTCCTCCAGCTGCGGGTAATCGATCAGCACCTTCAGCAGGAAACGGTCCAGCTGTGCTTCCGGCAGCGGGTAGGTGCCTTCCTGCTCCAGCGGGTTCTGCGTGGCCAGCGCCATGAAAGGCGGTGCCAGGGTGAAGGCCTTGCCCTCGATGGTCACTTGGCCTTCCTGCATCACTTCCAGCAGCGCGGACTGGGTCTTGGCCGGTGCGCGGTTGATCTCGTCGGCCAGCAGCAGGTTGGTGAACACCGGGCCGCGGCGGATCTTGAAGCTTTCGCTCTTCGGGTCGTACACCGCGTGGCCGCTGACGTCGCTGGGCATCAGGTCGGGGGTGAACTGCACGCGGCCATAGTCCAGCTCCAAGGCCTGGGCCAGCGCGCGCACCAGCAGCGTCTTGCCCAGCCCGGGCACGCCCTCGATCAGCACGTGGCCACCGGCCAGCAGCGCCACCAGGATCTGGTCCAGCACATCGGCCTGGCCGATGAAGGCGTGTCCGACGGCGGTGCGGATGGCATCGACGCGTTCGATCAGGCGGGCGTTGGCGGCCGCCGGCAGCTCGGGGACTTCGGTCATAGCAGGGATCTCATCTGGAGCAGCAAGCGGATGCGCTCGCGCAGGGCGGAGGAATCGTGTGGCGGAGGGGGAGTGAGCGCGCTGGCGACGCGGGCCTGCGGCCACTTCAGCAGCTCGGCGATGGCCTGATCGCGTGGCGCACCGTCCAGTGCGGCCGCAACCGGTGCGCGCAGGCGCAGGCGGTGCAGGAACAGGGCGAGTACGGCCTCGTACAGGCGCGTACCGTGGCCGAAACGCAGCAGCAGTTCACCACTGGCACGCACGTGTTCCAGCAGCGAACGGCGTTCCAGTACCGGTGACGGCAGCAGGCTGCCGAAGCGCTGCGAGCGGCCCCACAACCAGCCCAGCAGGGCCAGCAGCAGTGGCGCCCACAGTGGCCAGCCCTGGTAGAACATGCGCGACCACAGCGACGGCGGGCGGCTGGCGTAGATCAGCCAGACCGCACCCTTGCCGTAGTTCGGATCGAGCAGGTAGCGGGTCAGGTCGCGGTGGGCCCTGTCGTGCAGGCCGTCGCTGGCCTTGCCCCCTGCCGATGCCAGGCGCGCTGCCGGTGAGTCCACCTCGCTGCGCATGAACTCCATGTCGGCCAGCACGCTCACCTTGCCCTGGCCATGGCGCAGGCGCGCAAACACCAGGTCGCGATCCGTGCCCCAGCGACGTTCGGCCTGTGCACTGGCGGCAAAACCCAGGGTGAAGCGGCGGCCACCACAGAACTCAACGTGGCCAGGATCGTCGTCGACATGGAACGGCTGGCAGTCGCTGCGCTGGAACAGGCTGTCCACGCCCAGCTGATCCAGCAGGGGCCCCTGCGTGCTGCCGGCATCGTCCTCGGCCGGTGGCGGTGTACGCACCAGCAGGTGGCCGCCCTGGTCGACCCAGTCCAGCAGCTGTTTCACCGCCGGTGCCGGCAGTTCGCTGCTGTCCTGCAGCAGCACTACCGTATCGTGGCGCCCCAGCGTCATCTGCTGCAGCTCCAGCCGTGGCCGCGAGTGCACGTCAATGCCATCGGCGCGCAGGGCCTGGCCGAGCACGTACAGCGGGTTGTAGCCAGCTTCGCCCTGCGGCGGCAGCTGCACGGTCTCGGTCACCCGCTCATGCGTGCGCAGGTAAAGGATCGTCAGCGGTACACCGAACAGCACCAATGCACCGAGCAGCAGCGACCAGAACAGGCGCGGGCTCATGCCTGCCACCCGTACTGCTGGCGCAGCGTATCGGCCAATGCATCGAAATCGGCGCGGCTGGGCAGGCGGCCACCGTAGGCGGCGTACTGCCACATGCGCACGATGCGCGCGAACAGGTCACGGTCGCTGGCCTCGGGCATGCGCCGCGACGCGCGCAGGCATTGCGCTTCGGTGGCACCGGGTGGAAGCGCGATGCCGCTGCGCTCGCCCACCGTGCGCACGCTGGCGCGGTACAGCAGGGCCAGCGCCTGCCGCGGCCGGCCCTGGTCCCAGAGCAGGCCGGCCTGGGTGGCCACGTCCGGCGGCAGCACCACCGGCAACTCCACCACCGGCGGTGCGGCCTCGGCCTTGCGTCGGCCACTGCCCCGCAGCCACGGCAGCCACAGCCGCGCGGTCAGCAGCAGGACCAGCAGCAGGACGCCGAGCAGCCCCCACAGGCCCCATTCGGCCAGCCGCGCCAGCCAAGCGATGCCGTCCTTGCGCGCTTTGCGTTCACCGTTGCTGTTGGTGTCACGCTGCAGCTGCTTGTCTTCCTTCTTCTCTTCCTCGGCCTGTTCGATCGGCTTCCAGCGGGTGACCTGGCGGGTCGGGCGCTGCAGCGGGTCTTCATAGGCGCGGTTCACTGCCTGACGGAAACCGGCGGTGTCCACCGGCGTACCGCCGAAGATCGTTGCCGGGGTGTTGGCCGGGTCGATGGTCGGTGCTTCGTCGCCTTCCTCGGCGTCGATGCCACGGTCGTTGGGCTTGCCCATGGCTCGTTCGGGCTCGGCGTCTGTGTCCTGCGCATGCACCGGTGCGGAGACCAGCGGCAGTGCCAGGCACAGCAGCAGGGCCAGCGTCGATGCCGCCGGCAGCAGCCGCTCGCGCAGGCGGCGCAGGGCGATCTCCACATCCCAGGCTTCCATCTGCGTGCGCCGGTTCAAGTACAGGCCAAAGCCCGCACCGACGAAGAACGGGCCGATCAGCACCGAGGCCAGCCAGCACGCCAGGTTGAAGCCCAGCCGTGCCCATGCGGGGGTGTCCTGGCCGATCATGTCCCATGCGGCGCGCCAGGATTCGGACATCAGCTCCAGCGGCATGAACATGAACACCGCACCGATCGCGCCGGACACCAGCACGGCTTCGAACGCGATGCAGGTCACGGTCAGTACCAGTGCCGCGCCCGCTGCGCCGGCTGCCACCGCACGACGACGTGGGCCGCGCTGGCCCGGTGTGTTGCCTTCCAGCAGGTTCACCGGCAGGCACAGGCTGCGCAGCACGCTGAAACGACGCCAACCCAGGTAGCCCCAGAAGCCGCTGTTGCCCCAGTGACGTTGCGCACGCAGCGCGGCCAGCGTGCCGACCGGCTCACCGAAGATGCCGCGCGACAGCACATACAGCGGCGCACGTTCGAACAGCGGTTTGCACCACCACATCGCCAGCCAGGCCCAGCCGAAGGCATCCAGCCACCAGCCCAGCGCGTTGAAGATCACGAACAGCGGTGCACTGGCCAGCAGCCAGCTGCCCCACAGCGCACGTGCGTGGCGGCGGGACAGCGCGGTGCCCAGCTCCATCGCTTCCCAGCCACTGCGGGCACGCAGCGCCACGTCCAGGTGGTCAATGCGCATGGCCAGCTCCACGTCCGCCGCGCCACAGCCACAGCAGCACGCCGGCCCACAACACACCGGCCACGCTGAACTTGCCCCATGCAGGTACTTCGGCGATCGATGACCAGAAGGCTTCGATGAAGGCGGCCACCAACAGCATGAAGGCGACGCCGAGGCACAGCCGCGCGCCGATGCGGCCGCCGTCGACCAGTGCATCCAGGCGGCTGCGCCGGCCCGGCGCCAGCAGCTTCATGCCCAGCTGCAGGCCGGCACCGCCAGCGATCACGATCGCAGTCAGCTCGAAGGCGCCGTGGCCGACCACGAAGCGCCAGAACGGGTCGCCATGGCCGATGTGCTGCAGGTGGCCTGCCACCGAACCGATGATTACGCCGTTGAACAGCAGCACCAGCAGCGTGCCCAGCCCGGCCAGCAGTCCGCTGGCGAAGGTGCGCAGGGCAATGCTGATGTTGTTCATGATGTAGTGGCCGAACATCATCCAGTCAGTGCCGCTGTCACGCCCCAGGCGCTCGGCGGCGGGATCGTACATGCGCTCCATCTCGGCGATCTGGCGGTTGTCCATCAGCATGTGGATCAGGTCCGGATAGACCTGCACCAGCACGAAGCAGGCCACCGCCGGCAGCGCGAACATCGCCAGCGCTACCCACATGCTGCGCGCCTCGCTGCGCACCAGCAGCGGGAAGTCGGCCACCAGGAACTCCAGGGCACCCCGCCAGCGTGTCGGCGGCGTGCGGTACAGCACGCTGTGGCCCTGCTGCATCAGCTGCTGCAGGCGCTGCACCAGCTGCGGGCTGTAGCCGCGCTCGCGGGCCAGCGCCAGCTGCTGGCACAGCCGCCGGTAGCGCTGCGGGAAGGTCGTGTCGTCCAGTGCCAGGCCGCTGGCCTTGCGGCGCGTGCGGCGTGAGGCGCCGGCACGCAGCAGCAGCCACTGCTCCAGGTCCTGCCATTCCTGCTGGTAGCGGGCGACGAACTGCTCCTGTTTCATCGCCGCCCCAGCAGCCAGTTGGCCATCGCATACAGGCGCAGCACGCCGACCTGGCCGTGGGTGCCGGTCAGTGGTTCGGCAATACCGGCCAGCTCCTGCTGGCGCGCCGCCGACAAGCGGGGCGCGCGCTCGGCGAAGGCCATCAGCGCGGCCTGTTCCTCTGGTCGCAGGGGCTGCGGCGGGGCCAGCACGCTGTCGATGGTCGGTGGCGGTGGCAGGTACAGCGCGGGTGCATGCACCACCACGGTGCCGGCCACCAGGTCGCCCAGGCGGCGGCCATGCGGATCGAACAGGCTGCTGATCAGGCCCAGCGCATAGCCGAAGGGCAGCATGTCAACCGTGCGCAGCAGGTTGCGGGTGATCGCCGCCATCCAGCCTACCGGCGCGCCATCGCGGGACAGCACGCGCAGCCCCAGCGCACGCTTGCCCAGGGTGCGTCCCCACACTGCTTCGCAGACGATCGGGTAGGCCCAGTAGACCAGGAACATCAGCACCAGGTAGAGGCCGGAGCCGAACTTGTCCAGCAGCGCCAGCGGAATGGACACCAGCACCAGTGCCGCGATGCGCACGCCGAGATCGACCAGCCAGGCCATCGCCCGCGGTACCGGGCCGGCGGCAGGCAACTGCAGCGGCACACCCTCTGGCGTCACCACCTCGCGGTAGGTATCGAGCATCGGTGCGGCCATCAGCGCGATGGCCTTCGTTGTGGGCGCCGGAGTCCTCTCCGGCAGGCAGCCACAGGCATGGGGGGTCTCGACAGGTCCTGGTCGGGCCCAGACTTTAGCAGAGCCGCATGGCAGCGTCGGGGGCTCAGCCCCGGTATTCGTCCTTCAGCCGCACGTAGTGGTCGGCCGAGTAATGCAGCGCCTCGATCTCCTTGTCACTCAGCGTGCGTGCCGGCCGGGCCGGGTTGCCGACCCACAGCTCGCCTTCGCCCACCACCTTGCCCGGGCCGACCACCGCACCGGCGCCGACGAAGCCATGGCGCTCCACGCGGGCGCCGTCGAGGATGCAGGCGCCCATGCCGATCAGGCTGTAATCGCCGATCGTGCAGGCGTGGATGATGCAGCCGTGGCCGACGGTCACGCCTTCGCCGATCAGGGTCGGGTAGCCGGCCTTGTTGTACGGGCTGTGGTGGCTGACATGGATGATGGTGCCGTCCTGCACGTTGGTGCGCGCACCGATGCGCACGTAATTGACATCGCCGCGGATGACCGTGCCCGGCCACACCGACACGTCGTCGGCCAGCTCCACGTCACCGATGACGGTGCAGGCCGGGTCGATGTACACGCGCTCGCCGAGGACGGGCATCTTGTCGCGGAAGGGGCGCAGCGGGTTCATCGAAGTCTCCGGAAATCAGTGCGTTCGCGACGATGATACCTGCGTGGTGCGTTGTAGAGCCGAGCTCATGCTCGGCTCCCAGCACAGCCGAGCATGGGCTCGGCTCTACAGGGAGCTCAGGGTTCGTAGCTGTAGCCCATGCCGTACACCGAACGGATCGGCTCGCCTTCCATGCCGGCGTCGGCCAGCTTGCGGCGCAGGTTGCGCACATGGCTGTCGACGGTGCGGTCGACCACCACGCGATGGTCCAGGTACAGCCGGTCGAGCAGTTCATCGCGCGCCCAGATCCGGCCTGGCGTGGCCAGCAGCGTGCGCAGCAGGCGGTATTCCACCGGGGTCAGGTCCAGGCCCTTGCCGTTCCAGGTGGCGCGTGCGGCCGGCTCGTCGATGTGCAGGCCACCATTGGCGCGCGCACCCGGGTCTGGGCGGTAGCGGCGCAGCACCGCCATTACCCGAGCGACCACTTCGCGCGGACTGAACGGCTTGCAGATGTAGTCGTCGGCACCGATCTCCAGGCCCAGCAGGCGGTCGATCTCTTCCACCCGTGCGGTGACCATGATGACCGGCACATCGCTGCTGGCGCGCAGTTCGCGGCACAGGTCCACGCCGTCGCGCCGCGGCAGCATCAGGTCCAGCAGCACCAGATCGGGCTGGTAGCGCGCGAACGCGTCGATCACCTGGCCACCGTCGTCCACCCACTCGCTGGCCATGCCGGCAGCGGCCAGGTAGTCGCGCAGTACCGAGGCCAGGCGTGGCTCGTCCTCGACGATCAGGATCTTCGCGGACGTGGCGGGCGACGTGCTCATGCAGGCTCCGGCAGGGTGATGACCACGCGCAGCCCGCCCAGTGGCGAGGGCTCGGCGTGGATGACGCCGTGGTGGGCGAGGATGATGTTGTGGCTGATGGCCAGGCCCAGCCCGCTGCCACCACTGGCACGATTGCGCGAACTCTCCACGCGGTAGAAGCGTTCGAACAGCAGCGCGCACTTGTCGGCCGGCACGCCCGGCGCGGTGTCTTCCACGATCAGCTGCACGCCGGCAGGCACGTGCGCTGCCTGCACGAGTACGCGGCCACCGGCGTGGGTGTAGCGCAGTGCATTCTCCAGCAGGTTGGCCAGCACCTGCTGCAGGCGCCGTTCGTCACCGGACACCTGCAACGGCATGGCGGGCAGATTTTCCTCCAGCGCCAGGCCTGCATTGGCGAAGCGCACGCGCATGCCGTTGAGTTCGCTGCGCAGCAGCGCCGCCAGGTCCAGTGGCGCGAAGCGGTACGCCAGGCCGCCGGACTGGGTCATCGACAGGTCGTGCAGGTCGTCGATCAGCTTGCCCAGCTGGCGGATCTCGCCCTGCAGGCCCACCAGGTTGGAGCGGTCCAGCGGACGGATGCCATCTTCGATCGCCTCCAGCTCGGCGCGCACCACCGCCAATGGCGTGCGCAGCTCATGCGAGATGTCGGCGATGAAGGCGCGGCGGTTGCGCTCGGTATCGTCCAGCGCCTGCGCCATCCGGTTGAAGTCGTTGACCAGTGCGTCCAGCTCATCGTCGCTGGTGCGCTCGATGCGGATGGCGTAGTCACCGGCCGCCAGCCGGTGCGTGGCCGCGGCCAGCTTGGCCAGGCGCTGGCGCAGCGCCCGCGATACCAGCCAGGCCAGCAGTACCGTCACCAGCAGTAGGGCGATGCCGATCACCCACCAGGCGCGCACCTGGGTGTTGTAGAAATTCAGGTCGTTGGTGGCGATGACGGTCTGGAACGGCACCATGCCCAGCCAACCTACGGTCTGCCCGTCCACCTGCACCGCGTGCGGCTCGTCATCGCTGGTGGCATCGGGGTTGCCGGCCACGAAGCGGTGCTGCGCATCGAACAGGCCCAGCCGCGATGGCACGCCGGTCTGGTCGGACAGCGGCGGCACCGGTCCTTCGTGGCCGTGGGCCAGATCCGGGCGCAGCAGCCGCGCCCAGCGGTCGCCATCACCGTGCAGATGTTCCCAGCCACCGTGCTCGCGGTACTCGCGTTGCAGGTGTGGCATCAGCCGCTGCATGCGCAGGTCGCCCTGGTCGTTGAGGTAGTCCAGGAAGCCGGTCTGGAAGGCCACGCGGCTGGCAATACCGTTCACTGCCAGCACCAGCAGGCAGGCGGTGAAGATCGCGAGGAAGGTCTTCGCGGTCAGGCCGAATTTGAGTCGAATCTTCGCCATCGCGGAGGCCATTAGCGGCGCATGCGGCGCCGAAAGCAAGCGCCAGCTGAGCCGGTCGCACAATCTCCATATTCTCTGCACAGTTCCACGGCAGCGTGCACGGGTCAACGCAAGGCCCCCACGCCCCCCATGTCCCTCCTGCGCCCGCTGTCCCGTTCCCCGCGTCCCCTGCTGCTGCCCCTGCTGCTGGCCCTGGCGGCCTGTTCGGCGGGCAGGACTGAAGCACCGGCCATGCCCGAAGTGGGCGTCATCACGGCCAGCGCGCAGCCGCTGGCACTACAGCAGACGCTGCCCGGCCGCGCCGTGCCGTTCGAGATCTCCGAGGTGCGGCCGCAGATCGGCGGCCTGATCCGCCAGCGGTTGTTCACCGAAGGCCAGCAGGTCAAGGCGGGGCAGCTGCTGTACCAGGTCGATCCGGCGCCATACCAGGCGGCCTTCGATACCGCCCGCGGGCAGCTGGCGCAGGCCGAGGCCACCGTGTTGTCGGCACAGCCGAAGGCCGAGCGCACCCGCGCGCTGGTGAGCATGGATGCGGCCAGCAAGCAGGATGCCGACGACGCCACCTCGGCGCTGAAGCAGGCGCAGGCCAACGTGATTGCCGCGCGCGCTGCATTGCAGGCCGCCCGCATCAACCTCGACTACACGCGGGTGACCGCGCCCATCGACGGTCGCATCGGCACCTCCAGCGTGACCGCTGGTGCACTGGTCGCGGCCGGGCAGGACGCCGCGCTGACCACCATCCAGCGGCTGGACCCGGTGTACCTGGATGTCACCCAGTCCAGCACGCAGATGCTGGCGCTGCGCAAGCAGCTCGATGCCGGCCTGGTGAAGGCCATCGATGGCAAGGCACAGGTGAAGGTGCTGCTGGAGGACGGCAGCACCTATGCGCACGAAGGCACGCTGGAGTTCGTGGGCAGCGCGGTCGATCCGGGTACCGGCAATGTGGTGCTGCGTGCGGTCATTCCGAACCCGGACGGCCTGTTGCTGCCCGGCATGTACCTGAAGGCGGTGCTGCCGATGGCCACCGACGCGCGCGCGCTGCTGGTGCCGCAGAAGGCGGTGACGCGCAACGAACGCGGCGAGCCGCTGCTGCGCTTGCTCGACGCCAGGGATCATGTGGTCGAGCGTCGGGTCAGCACCGGCCAGGTGGTCGGCAACCAGTGGCAGATCACCGATGGTCTCAAGACCGGCGAACGGGTGATCGTCAGCAACGGCAGTGCGGTATCACTGGGCCAGCAGGTGAAGGCGGTGGCGGCCACCACGGCGCAGCTGGCGGCGATGCCGGCGATCGACCCGAACGGCAACACCGACGAAAAGTCGCACTGAGGCCTGCCGCGTATGGTTCGTTTCTTCATCGACCGGCCGATCTTCGCCTGGGTGATCGCCATTGCGGTCAGCCTGCTCGGCCTGCTTGCGATCCTGATCCTGCCGGTGGACCGCTACCCGCAGATCGCCCCGCCCACCATCACCATCCGTGCCACCTACACCGGTGCCTCGTCGCAGACCGTGGAAAATGCGGTCACCCAGGTCATCGAGCAGTCGCAGCAGAGCCTCGATCACCTGATGTACATGACCTCGACCAGTGCCTCCGACGGCTCGGCGCAGGTCAACCTGGTGTTCGCCACCGGCACCAATCCGGACACCGCGCAGGTGCAGGTGCAGAACCAGCTGCAGGCGGCCATGGCCACGCTGCCGCAGGCGGTGCAGCAGAACGGCCTGACCATCACCAAGTCCAGTGGTTCGATCTTCGAGGTGCTGTCGTTCACCAGCGAAGACGGCAGCATGGACAACTTCGATGTCGCCAACTTCATGGAAGCGCGCATCGATGACCAGATCAGCCGCGTCAGTGGTGTCGGCAACATCCAGCCGATCGGCCAGGAGTACGCCATGCGCATCTGGCTGGACCCGGAGAAGATGCGCCAGTACGCGCTGATGCCGTCGGACATCGAGACCGCGCTGCAGGCGCAGAACACCGACGTATCGGCCGGTGAACTCGGCGGCCAGCCGGCGCTGAAGGGCCAGCAGCTCGACGCCACGGTGACCGCGCGCAGCCGCCTGCACACGCCCGAACAGTTCGCGCAGGTCGTGCTGAAGGCCGACGCCAACGGCAGCGTGGTGCACCTGGGCGACGTGGCGAAGATCGGCCTGGGGCCGGAGAGCTACGACAGCATCAGCACCTTCAACGGCAAGCCGTCTGCGTCGCTGGGTATCGAACTCAATGCCGGTGCCAACGCCATCGCCGTGTCAAAGGCCATCGATGCACGGCTTCAACAGCTGCAGAAGTATTGGCCGCATGGCTACACCGCCCACGTGGCGTTCACTACCACGCCGTTCGTGACCATCTCGCTGAAGGAAGTGGTGATCACCCTGATCGAGGCGATCATCCTGGTGGTGCTGGTGATGTACCTGTTCCTGCAGAACTGGCGCGCCACCCTGATCCCGACCATCGCGGTGCCGGTGGTGCTGCTGGGCACGTTCGGCGTGCTGGCCGCGTTCGGCTACTCGATCAACACGCTGACCATGTTCGCGCTGGTATTGGCCATCGGCCTGCTGGTGGACGATGCCATCGTGGTGGTGGAGAACGTGGAACGGGTGATGACCTTCGAAGGGCTGGCGCCGAAGCCGGCCACGCTGAAGGCGATGGGCCAGATCACCGGCGCGCTGGTCGGCATCGTGCTGGTGCTGACCGCGGTGTTCCTGCCGATGGCGTTCTTCAGCGGTGTCACCGGCGTGATCTACCGCCAGTTCTCGGTGACGATTGCTGCAGCGATGATCCTGTCGGTGCTGGTGGCGATGACCATCACCCCGGCGCTGTGCGGCAGCATCCTGCACCAGATTCCCAAGGGCGGCCATCCGCACGGCGACCACGGCGGCGAACCGAGCCTGCTGGGCAAGTTCTTCATCTGGTTCAACCACCGTTTCGAGCGCACCTCCAACGGCCTGCGTCGTCGGGTGGATGGCTTCCTCGGTCGGCGCACGCTCGGCGTAGTGTTCTACCTGGTGCTGAGCGTGGTCACCGGCCTGCTGCTGTGGCACCTGCCTGGC
This sequence comes from Stenotrophomonas sp. GD03877, assembly GCF_029840555.1. NCBI lineage: Bacteria > Pseudomonadati > Pseudomonadota > Gammaproteobacteria > Lysobacterales > Lysobacteraceae > Stenotrophomonas > Stenotrophomonas sp. GD03877. The sequence continues at coordinate 25,691 of NZ_JAOCCT010000034.1, forward strand.
GCGTTCCTGCCCGACGAGGACCAGGGCATGCTCAACGCGCTGGTGAAGCTGCCGGCCGGCGCCACGCTGGAACAGACCCGTGCTGTGATGGATCGCCTCAGTGCCGCCGCAGTAAAAGACGACAGCGTGCTGTCGATCCAGGCCACCGCCGGCTTCAGCGTGACCGGCAGCGGCCAGAATGTCGGCCAGGCCTTCATCCGCCTGAAGGACTGGGATGACCGCAAGGATGATGCCGATACCATCGCCGCACGGTTGACCAAGGCCATGGCCAGCGTGCCCGATGCGCAGGTGTTCATCACCTCGCCGCCGGCCATCCTCGGCCTGGGTGACGCGGGCGGATTCACCCTGGAACTGCAGGACGAAGGCGGTGCCGGCCATGCCGCCGCCGTGGCTGCACGCAACACATTGCTGAAGGAGGCCGCAAGGGATCCAAAGCTGGTCAACGTGCGCTATGCCAGCCTGGAGGACGCGCCGGTATACGCAGTGAAGGTGGATGACGCCAAGGCGCAGGCGATGGGCGTAAATCCGCAGGACATCAACGACACCTTGAATGCCGCGCTGGGCGGCGACTTCGTCAACAACTTCATCTACAAGGGCCGCATCAAGAAGGTCTTCATCCAGGGAACCGCCGAAGCGCGCATGCAGCCGCAGGACATCGAGCGCTGGAGCGTGCGCAACCAGGCCGGTCAGATGGTGCCGCTCTCATCGCTGGTCAGCGCGCACTGGTCCAGCGCACCGGCCGCGCTGCAGCGCTACAACGGCATCTCGGCGATGGAGATCACCGGCCAGCCGGCGCCGGGCGTCAGCTCCGGCGAGGCGATGGCCGAGATCGCGCGCCTGGCCGATACGCTGCCGGAAGGCTTCAGCCACGCCTGGTCGGACATGGCCTACCAGGAACAGCTGTCGGGCAACCAGGCGCCGATGCTGTACGCCATCTCACTGCTGTTCGTATTCCTGTGCCTGGCCGCGCTGTATGAAAGCTGGGCGGTGCCGTTCGCGGTGATGCTGGCGGTGCCAGTGGGCGTGTTCGGTGCGGTGCTGATGATGAACCTGCGCGGCCTCAACAACGACGTGTACTTCCAGGTCGGCCTGTTGACCACGATTGGCCTGGCGGCCAAGAACGGCATCCTGATCGTCGAGTTCGCGCGCATCCTCGAACAGCAGGGCAAGAGCACCCGCGAGGCGATCCTGCAGGCGGTCTACCTGCGGTTGCGGCCGATCGTGATGACCTCGCTGGCCTTCCTGATGGGTGTGCTGCCGCTGGTGTTCGCCACCGGCGCCGGTTCGGCCGCGCGCCGTTCGCTGGGTACCGGCGTGGCCGGCGGAACGGTTGCCTCGATGGTGCTGGGCATGTTCTTCGTGCCGTTGTTCTACCTGCTGGTGCGCCGCCTGTTCCCGGGGCGCGCAGCGACTCACGCCACTGCCCAGGAGGCAAGTCCATGAAGCCGATGCTGCTGCGCGTCCTGGCGGCCGCGACGATGACCGCTGTGCTCGGTGGCTGCGTGAGCATGGCGCCGCGTTACCAGCGTCCCGAGGCGCCGGTGCCGGTGCAGTTCGGCAATGCCGCTGCCGGCGACGCCGGGCCGGTACTGGCGATGCCGGCATGGCGTGAGGTGTTCCTCGAACCGCGCCTGCAGCAGGTGATCGCGCTGGCGCTGCAGAACAACCGCGACCTGCGCGTAGCGGTGCTGCAGGTGGAGAAGGAACGCGCGCAGTACCGCATCCAGCGTGCGGCGCTGCTGCCGCCGGTGGATGCCAGCGGCAGCGTCACCCGTTCGCGGGTCAGCGATGCGAACAGTGAGACCGGTGCCACCCAGGTGACCGAATCCGACGCGGTGCAGGTCGGCATCAGCAGCTGGGAGCTGGACCTGTTCGGGCGCATCCGCAGCCTGAAGAACGAGGCCCTGCAGAACTGGTTGGCCAGTGCCGAGAACCAGCGTGCGGCGCGCACCAGCCTGGTCGCCGAAGTGGCGACGGCGTGGCTGGCGCTGGCGGCCGATGGGCAGTCGCTGGCATTCACGCAACAGACCCTGGACAGCCAGCAGCAGACTCTGCAGCGCACCGAGGCCCGCCATGCGCAGGGGCTGGCCTCGGGGCTGGACCTGTCGCAGGTACAGACCAGCGTGGAAGCCGCGCGCGGAGCGCTGGCCAAGCTGCAGACGCAGCAGGCGCAGGATCGTGATGCATTGCAGCTGTTGGTGGGGGCGCCGCTGGATCCGGCCCTGCTGCCGACCGCGCAGACGCTGGATGGCAGCGTCGCGCTGGCACCGCTGCCCGCCAACCTGCCTTCCAGCGTGCTGCTGCAGCGCCCGGACGTGTTGTCCGCCGAACACGCGCTGCAGGCGGCCAATGCCGATATAGGCGCCGCGCGCGCCGCGTTCTTCCCGACGCTGACATTGACTGCCAACTACGGCCACAGCTCCACCGCGTTGTCGACGCTGTTCTCGGCTGGTACCCGTGGCTGGTCGTTCGCGCCCAGTATCACTACTCCGATCTTCCATGCCGGCGCACTGAAGGCGTCGCTGGATGCCTCGAAGATCGGCAAGGACATCGGCATCGCGCAGTACGAGAAGGCGATCCAGCAGGCTTTCAGCGAAGTGGCTGATGCGCTGGCCACGCGTGATCATCTGGCCGCGCAGATGGACGCGCAACGCGCGCTGGTTGCTGCCAGCCAGCGCAGCTACATGCTGGCCGATGCGCGTTACCGCACCGGGCTAGACGGCTACCTGCAGTCGCTGGACGCACAGCGCAACCTGTATGCCGCGCAGCAGGACCTGATCGCACTCCAGCAGCAGGAAGCGGGCAACCGGGTGACCTTGTTCAAGGTGCTGGGCGGCGGCGCGGACGCACGGTAACGCGTTCGCCAATGTGGGTGTGTGTTCCGCTCCGGTGGGTGCCGAACTTGGCCGGCACACATGCATGGAGCATCGCGATCGGATGATTTGTGCCGACCAAGGTCGGCACCCACCAGAGGCAGGTGCGACCGCTTATGCCACGCGGCCGCGGCGTGCGCGTTCCAGATGCACCAGCAGCAGCGAGATCGCCGCCGGCGTCATGCCGGGAATCCGCTGTGCCTGGCCGATGGTCTGCGGGCGTACGCGCTCCAGCTTCTGCAGCGCCTCGGCCGACAGCCCGCGCACCGTCGCGTAATCGAAGGCTTCAGCGATCGGCGTGGCTTCGTGCCGCTGCTGGCGCTCGATTTCCTCGCGCTGGCGATCCAGATAGCCGGCGTACTTCACGCCGATCTCCACCTGTTCGGCCACTTTGGCGTCGGCTACCGCCGGGCCCAGCGACGGCACCTGCATCAGCTGCGCGTAGTCCAGCTCCGGGCGCTTGATCAGGTCCAGCACGTTGGTTTCGCGGCTGACCGCCACGCCCAGCGTGTCCTGCACTTCGCGGCCCAGCGCATTGGCCGGGGTTGCCCACAGTGCACCCAGGCGTGCGCGCTCGGCGGCGACGGCGGCCTGCTTGGTCTCGAACGCGTTCCAGCGGCGGTCATCCACCAGGCCCATTTCGCGGCCGGCCGGGGTCAGGCGCTGGTCGGCATTGTCCTCGCGCAACTGCAGGCGGTACTCGGCGCGGCTGGTGAACATGCGGTACGGCTCGTTGGTGCCGTGGGTGATCAGGTCATCCACCAGCACGCCCAGGTACGCCTCGTCGCGGCGCGGGCACCAGCCGTCCAGCCCGCGCACCTGGCGTGCAGCGTTGAGGCCGGCCAGCAGGCCCTGCGCGGCGGCTTCTTCATAGCCGGTGGTGCCGTTGATCTGGCCGGCCAAGAACAGGCCGTTGACCAGCTTGGTTTCCAACGAGGCCTTCAGCCCGCGCGGATCGAAGAAGTCGTATTCGATGGCATAACCGGGGCGGGTGATGTGCGCGTTGGCGAAACCGCGGATGCTGCGCACCATCTCCAGCTGCACGTCGAACGGCAGCGAGGTGGAAATACCGTTGGGGTAGATCTCGACGATGCCCAGGCCTTCCGGCTCGACGAAGATCTGGTGGCTGGCCTTCTCGGCGAAGCGCACCACCTTGTCTTCGATGGACGGGCAGTAGCGCGGGCCGATGCCCTCGATCTGGCCGCTGTACAGCGGCGAGCGGTGCAGCGCGTCGCGGATGATCTGGTGGGTCTGTTCGGTGGTGTGGGTGATCCAGCAGCTGACCTGCTGCGGATGCTCCTCCACCGAGCCGAGGAAGGACATCACCGGGCGCGGCGTGTCGCCCGGCTGCTCGTCCATCACGCTGTAGTCCAGCGAGCGGCCATCGATGCGCGGCGGCGTGCCGGTCTTCAGGCGGTCGACCTGGAACGGGCGCTCGCGCAGGCGCGCGGCCAGCGTGGTGGCCGGCGGGTCGCCCATGCGGCCGGCGGCATACTGGGTCGGGCCGACATGGATCTTGCCGGCCAGGAAGGTGCCGGCGGTCAGCACCACGGCTTCCGCGTCGAAGCGCAGGCCGGTCTGGGTGATGACCCCGCGCACGGCGTCGCCTTCGATGACCAGGTCATCGACGGCGGCCTGGAACACGGTCAGGTTGGCCTGGCCTTCAACGATGGCGCGGATCGCCATGCGGTACAGGTTGCGGTCGGCCTGGCAGCGGGTGGCGCGCACGGCCGGGCCCTTGGAGGCGTTGAGCGTGCGCCACTGGATGCCGGCGCGGTCGGCGGCATGCGCCATCGCACCGCCCAGGGCGTCGATTTCCTTGACCAGGTGGCCCTTGCCGATGCCGCCGATGGCCGGGTTGCAGCTCATCGCGCCCACCGTTTCGATGTTGTGGGTCAGCAGCAGGGTGCGCACGCCGGTGCGGGCCGCGGCCAGCGCGGCTTCGGTGCCGGCGTGGCCACCGCCGATGACGATGACGTCGTAACGATGGAAGGACGGGTTCATGGGGGCTGTTCAGCTGGGGGCGGGCGCGGCCGGGGGGCGGCGCCGGGGTGGCGATTTTAGCGCCATTCGGGGCCGGGACGCCGGTGCAGGCCGGTTGGCGGCGAAATCGGCCCTAAAGTTGGCAGGATTTTTGCAGATAACCCAATAGCACCCACCGTGGCTGGCGCCGTAGGCGCCCGTGACCGGAATTGGAACAGGGGCCGGTACAGGCGCACGGTGGGGGAGCAGAGGGCCGGCAGTCGGGGGACTGTCCGGCCCTGTTTTTTTGGGCTGTCGGGAAGGCGCCATCCACGCATGGCGTGGATCTACTGAAGCTGGGGCCTTCGCCGGTTGGCGACCTGACAAAACAAACGGCCCCGCATTGCGGGGCCGTCTGCCTTCAGAGGTGCCGACATCCGACAGGGCCGGAACAGGGGGGATCCAGATGTTCCTGTCGGATATCGACGTAGAGCTTTTTGCGGCGGCCCGTGTCGTTTTTGTCACTTTGTGACGCGGGCTGTCACTGTCCGCGTAGATTGCGGCTTAGACCGTGTGAAATGCAAGACGGTTCAGCGCTCAACTGTGCGCTGCGTCGCACGATCCATGTTGCGCCAGGGGGAACCGTTCATCCTCGGCGCACTCGGTGCCGGTGCCGGACGGGCCTGCGGCGGGGGCGCCGACGGCTGCGCGTTCGACTGCGGCGGACGGCGCATCGAGTCCATGTTCCGCCACGGCGAACCACCGTTGTACGACGGTCGCGACGGCGGCGGACGGTGCTCGCCACCATTGCCCGGGCGCGGCGGCGGGCGATGGTTGTGCGGCGGGCGGTAGATCGGGCGCGAGTAATACGGATTGCCGTAGCCGCCGTAGTAGCCGCCATAGCCACCGTAGTAGGGGCCGTAGTTGTAGGGATAGCCGGCCGGGTAGCGGTACTCCACCGACGGCGCACCGTGGTAGTAGCTGCCGCTGCGGCCGCCGCCGACATAGTCGTAGGTGGTGCAGCCGGTCAGGGCCAGCAACAGGCCACCGGCAAGCATCAGGCGCGTTTTCATGGTGGGTCCCCCCAGAGGACGGGTGTGCAGTCAGCTTCGGGCGCCAGCGTTGAATCGGCCCTTAATTCCGCCGGCCAGGATGAATGGAGGCGTAGGGCTGCATGCTGGCATGACCTGTGTCCCGGTCGCCAGCGCGAAGCCATACGTTAATCTTGCGTCATGAGCGATTCACTGTTGCCCCGCGCCGATGACGTCCTGCTTGCTGCGGCGAGGATCGCCCCGCACGCCAGCGTGACGCCGGTGCTGCGCTCGCGCACGCTCGATGCGCTGGCCGGCGCGCAGCTGGCGTTCAAGGCCGAGCACCTGCAGCGCGGTGGCGCGTTCAAGTTCCGTGGTGCCTGCAATGCGGTGTGGTCGCTCGATGCCGATCGCGCCAGTGCCGGTGTGGTGACCCATTCCTCCGGCAACCACGGTGCCGCGCTGGCCCTGGCCGCGCGCACGCGTGGCATTCCCTGCCATGTGGTGGTGCCGGAAGGGGCGGTGGCGGCCAAGCTGGCCAACATCGCCCGCCACGGCGCCACGCTCTGGCGCTGCCCGCCGACCATCGCCGACCGTGAGGCCACCTGCGCCAGGGTGCAGGCCGATACCGGCGCGACCCTGGTCCATCCGTATGCGGACCCGGCGGTGATGGCCGGGCAGGGCACGGCGGCCTTGGAACTGCTGCACAGCGACGGTCCGTTCGATGTGCTGGTGGTGCCGGTGGGCGGCGGTGGCCTGGCCAGCGGTACCGCGCTGGCCCTGCAGCACGCCAGTCCGCACACGCGGCTGGTGCTGGCCGAGCCGGCCGGTGCCGATGACACCGCGCGCTCGCTGGCCGCTGGCGTGCGCCAGGGCGCGTTCACCCCGGACACGGTCTGCGATGGCCTGCGCACCCTGATCGGTGCGCCCAATTTCGAACTGCTGAGTGCCGCCGGTGCCGAGGTGATCGTGGTCGATGACACCGCGACGCTGGCAGCGATGCGCCTGCTGTGGGAGGTGCTCAAGCAGGTGGTCGAGCCGTCCTCGGCCACCGTACTGGCCGCGGTGCTGGCACAGCCGCAGCGTTTTGCCGGCCTGCGCGTGGGCCTGGTGCTGTCCGGCGGCAACGTCGACCTGCCCGCGTTGCGCTGGGGGGCGCCATGAGCCGCGACCGGCATCGGCCTCGCACCGGCCTGCTGGGCTGGCTGTGGCGGCTGTTTGTCCTGCTGGTGATCTGGCTGCTGGGCGTGACTGCCTGGATTGTCTGGGTCGGCGAGCGCGACCAGGCCGCCAAGGCTGATGCCATCATCGTGCTGGGTGCGGCCGCCTATGACGCCAAGCCATCTCCGGTGTTCGAAGAACGTATCCGGCATGGACTGGACCTGTACGAGGCCCAGTACGCGCCGCTGCTGATCTTCACCGGCGGCTATGGCGGCATTGGCGCGCGCTTTTCCGAATCACAGGTGGCGCGGCGTTATGCGCTCAAGCATGGCGTGCCGGACGACGCGATCCTGATCGAGACCGCGTCGCGCAATACCGTGCAGAACCTGGTCGAAGCCAAGCGACTGATGGACCAGCGCGACCTGCACCGCGTGATCATCGTCAGCGACCCGTTGCACATGGCGCGCGCGCTGCGCCTGAGCAAGGCACTGGGCATCGATGCGCTGGCCTCGTCCACGCCCAGCACGCGCTTCCGCAGCTTCCACACCAGCTGGCGCTTCCTGGTGCAGGAAATCTATTTCTTCCACCGCGACCTGGTGCGCCCGCCGCTGAGCTCGCCGGCCAATACCTGAGGCGGAAGCCTGCATTGGGTGGGTGCCGACCTTGGTCGGCACAATCTGTCAGATCGCGATGCCGCCGGCACTGTGCCGACCAAGGTCGGCACCTACCGGAGCGGGTTCCGTGCATGAATCGGTAGTCGCCGACCGTGGTTGGCGCATGACCTGCGGTCGCTCGATCAGGTCTGCTTGCGCCGGATCGGAATCGCCGACACCGGCACCGAGGCCACGTCATGCCCGCCTTCGCGGATTGGTGCGCCGGGGTCCGGTGCCCAGGCATGGGCATAGATCACTTCCCAGCTGCTGGGCAGCTTGCCGTCGGCGCGCCGCATCGGTTCATACGCCGCTGCCGCCGCCGCGAAACGGCTACGCCCGGTCAGTGTGTGGCGGCGGTCCACCCGCGCGTTGGTCGCGCCCATCGCGCGCAGTTCGCGCATCAACGAGGGCAGGTCGTCGTAGGTCAGGGTGAACAGATCGCGATCCAGCACCGGGTCGCGGAAGCCCGCCATCATCAACGCATCGCCGAACTGGGCGATCTGCGCGAAGCGGCTCACGTGCGGGCGGTCATCGGCGGCCGCGAAGGCTTCGTTGAGTTCGATCAGGGTTTCCGGGCCGAAGGTGGAACACAGCAGCAGGCCACCGGGCTTGAGCACGCGACGGAAGCCTGCGAACACCGCCGGCAGGTCGTCCACCCACTGCAGGCACAGGTTGCTGAAGATCACATCCACGCTGTTGTCCGCCAACGGCAATGCGGCGGCGTCGCCGCACAGGCGCTGGAACGGCTTCCACCAGCCGGCCTGGCGCTTGGCCTGGTCCAGCATCGGCAGCGCCACGTCCAGCGCGATCACCTGCGCCTTCGGCCAGCGCTTCTTCATCAACGCGCTGGCGTGGCCGGTGCCGGCACCGATGTCCAGCACCACCTCGGGCTTGCGTGCCTCCAGGTAGTCCAGCGATTCGATCAGCCGCGACTGCACCTCGCGCTGCAGGGCGGCAGCGGCGTCATAGCTGCTGGCGGCACGCGCGAACGCGCGGCGGACATGGCGGGCATCGAAGTGGGACGGCATTGCGAAAGTCTCTTAGAACGTACCGGGGTAGGCGCCGCCGTCGATCAGCAGGTTCTGTCCGGTGAGGTAACCGGCCTGTGCACTGCACAGGAAGGCGCAGGCGGCGCCGAATTCGTCAGGCATGCCGAAGCGGCCGGCGGGAATCTGCTGGCGGCGGCGTTCGGCGACTTCGCCGGCATCGCCGTCCTTGCCCGCACTGTGGGCGAAGTTGGCGCGCAGGCGGTCGGTGTCGAACTGGCCGGGCAGCAGATTGTTGATGGTGACGTTGTGGGCCACCGTGCGGCGCGCCAGGCCGGCGACGAAACCGGTCAGGCCACTGCGCGCGCCGTTGGACAACGCCAGGATGTCGATCGGGGCTTTCACCGCCGACGAGGTGATGTTGACGATGCGGCCGAAGCCGCGCTCGATCATCGCGTCGACGGTGGCGCGGATCAGCGCGATCGGCGCCAGCATGTTGGCGTCCAGCGCGGCAATCCAGTCGTCGCGTTCGAAATTGCGGAAATCACCGGGCGGCGGACCACCGGCATTGTTGACCAGGATGTCCACCTGCGGGCAGGCGGCCAGCGCCGCCGTACGGCCGGCCTCGGTGGTGACGTCGGCGGCGACGGCGCGCACCTCACCGGCACCGGGCAGTGCACGCAGTTCGTCGGCGGCGACCTTCAGTGCAGCCTCGCCACGCGCCACGATCACCACGTTCACGCCCTCGCGTACGAGCGCACGCGCGCAGCCCAGGCCCAGCCCCTTGCTTGCGCCGCAGACCAGTGCCCAGCGGCCGTTGATACCCAGATCCATGCGTCAATCCTGCGGAATTCGGAGGGGGCTCATTGTCCGCCATCGGCCGGTGACAGGCCGGCAACGAAGTGTTGCAGGGCGGCAGCCACTTCGTCGGCATGGCCGAGGAAGGGCGCATGGCCGCCGTGGGCGATGGTCAGCGCCTGCGCACCCGGGGCCAGCGCCGCAGCGGCCTCCATGGCGACCGGTGACACCAGGCGGTCGCGCTGGCCGGCGATCCACAGGCTGGGCTTGCCCAGCGTCGGCAGTGCCCCGCGCAGGTCGGTGCTCTCCAGCAGGCGCAGGCCTTCCAGCAGGGCGCGTTCGGTGGGCGCACCGCGCTCGACCAGGCGCTGGCGCAGGGTGCGCAGTTCCTCGCGGGCATGCGCCGAGCCCATCACGTCCAGCGCGAGGAAGCGTTCCAGCGTGCCCCCGAAGTCGGTCGCCAGCTCACGCCCGAACTGCTCGAATACTGCCGGTTCGACCGCGTGCGGCCAATCCTCGCCACGCACGAAGCGCGGCGTGGCGGCGATCATCGCGAGGCCGCGGACCTTCGGCAGCGTGGCCGCCGCATGCAGTGCGAACAGGCCACCCAGCGACCAGCCGCACCACACCGCCGGCGGTGTGGCCGCGGCAATGGCACTGACCACGAACGGCAGGCGCAGCGGCGTGGTGTCGTCGCGGCTGTGGCCATGGCCGGGCAGGTCGACCAGGTGCAGGGTGAACTGGTCTGCCAGGCGCTGCACCAGCGGCGCGAATACACCGCCCTGCAGGGCCCAGCCGTGGATCAGTACCAGGTCCGGCCCACGGCCGGTGACGTCAATATGCATGGGCAACGACACGGAACTCAGGCAAAAGCGGGCAGCGGCGGTGGCGCGGCTTCACGCACGGCCAGGGTCACGCGATCGCGCGCGCTGGCGATGGCCTCCACCAGGCCACGCACCTGTTCCGGCGTATGCAGCGCGGACAGTGTCACGCGCAGGCGTGCCTTTCCTTCCGGTACCGTCGGCGGGCGGATTGCACCGACCAGCCAGCCGGCCTGTTCCAGCGCCGTGGACATCGCCATGGCGCTGTGATCATCGCCGCACAGCAGCGGCTGGATCGGTGTCTCCGAAGCCATCAGGTCCAGGCCATGGCGACGCGCTTCACTGCGGAACAGCGCGATCAGGTCGGTCAGCTTGGTGCGACGCCAGTGGTCGCGGCGCGCCAGGCGCACTGCTTCAAGCGCAGCGGCGGCCATCGCGGGTGGCACGGCGGTGGTGTAGATGTACGGGCGCGCGGTTTCGGCCAGATGCTCGATCAGGTCGTCGCGGCCCAGCACCAGCGCACCGGAACCGCCCAATGCCTTGCCCAGTGTGACCAGCTGCAGCGGTACGTCGTCCACGCCCAGCCCGGCGGCGGCCACGGCACCACGGCCATCACCGACCACGCCGACACCGTGCGCATCATCCACATAGAACAGCGCCTGCTGCAGGCGTGCCACAAGCGACAATGCACGCAGCGGTGCGATGTCGCCATCCATGCTGAAGACACCGTCGGTGGCCAGCATTGCCGCGCCATCGGGCGCGTGCTTGAGCTGGCGCATTGCGCCTTCCGCATCCAGGTGCGGATAGCGGCGCAGACGTGCACCGGCCAACCGGGTCGCATCGAGCAGGCTGGCGTGGTTGAGCTTGTCCTGCACGCAGACATCGTTCTCTTCGCTCAGCAGTGCCTGCTGCACCGCCAGATTGGCGGCGAAGCCACTGCCGAACAGCAGCGCACGCGGGTAGCCCAGCCACTCGGCCACCTCGCGTTCCAGCGCCTCATGCAGCGCGTGGTGGCCGCAGACCAGGTGCGAGGCACCGGCGCCAGCACCTTCGCGTGCGGCGGCGTCCTGCAGCGCGTTGACCACGCTGAACTGCTGGGCCAGGCCCAGGTAATCGTTGCTGCAGAAGCCTGTCAGCCACTGGCCGTCCACTTCCAGGCGCACGCCATCACGACGGGTGACCGTGCGTCGCGGGCGGCGACGGCCTTGGGCATCGCGCAGAGCGCGCTGGGCGTGGAGGCGGGCGGTCAGGTCGGGGCGGGCCATGGTGGCTGAATGCGTCGACGGGGCGGCTAGGGTAGCGCGTTGCCGCGGCGCCTGCTTGCGGCCCGTCTCAGGCCGCGTGAGCGCGGCCGCAGCCGGGCGTATCGGCACTGATATCGGCGTGCACGGTACCGCCGTGGTCGTGGCCTTCGGCATCCACCTGCACCGCCATCGGCTGCAACCCCAGCCGAGCGAACAGGGTCATGTCGCGCTCGCTTTCCGGGTTGCCGGTGGTCAGCAGCTTGTCGCCGTAGAAGATCGAGTTGGCACCTGCCAGGAAACACAGCGCCTGCAGTTCGTCACTCATCGCCTCGCGCCCGGCCGACAGCCGCACCATCGAACGCGGCATGGCGATGCGCGCCACCGCGATCATGCGCACGAACTCGAACGGGTCCAGCTCGGCACTGCCATGCAGCGGCGTGCCCGCCACCTGCACCAGCTTGTTGATCGGTACTGAATCGGGATGCGCCGGCAGCGTGGCCAGTGCCAGCAGCAGGCCGACGCGCTGCGCGCGCGTCTCGCCCATGCCGACGATGCCACCGCAACAGGTTTTCAGGCCTGCATCGCGGACGTGCTCCAGCGTATCCAGACGGTCCTGGTACTGGCGCGTGTGGATGATCGAATCGTAGTAGTCCGGCGCGGTGTCGAGGTTGTGGTTGTAGTAGTCCAGGCCTGCATCTTTCAGCGCACGCGCCTGCTTGCCGCTGAGCATGCCCAGCGTGGCGCAGGTTTCCAGACCCAGCGCCTTCACCCCGGCGATCATCGCCGCCACCTTCGGGATGTCGCGATCCTTCGGCGAACGCCATGCGGCGCCCATGCAGAAGCGCGATGCACCGGCGGCCTTGGCCTGGCGTGCCTTGGCCAGCACCGCATCGGTGTCCATCAGCTTCTGCGCGTTCACCCCGGTGCTGTAGCGCTGTGCCTGCGGGCAGTACGCGCAATCCTCCGGGCAGCCGCCGGTCTTCACCGACAGCAGCGTGGACACCTGCACCTGCGATGGGTCGAAGTGCTCGCGATGGACCGCTGCGGCGCGGAACAGCAGCTCGGGGAACGGCAGCTCGAACAGCGCCTGCAGTTCGTCGTGTTGCCAGTCGTGGCGGATGGCAGCAGCCATGGCGGGACCTTGGGTACGAGTGGAGCGAGGGCGGCAGTGTGGGTGGGTTGATGAACCCTGTCAACCTCAATGTTGTTATTGTGGTTTACGGTTGGCCGCTCCCATCAAGCTTGGCGGAAACGCCGCATTTCACCGCATCCTGCAAGGGCTGCGGCCAAAGTGGCCGCTGCCCAACGGAAGCGCTGGCGCGCAGACTCTTTCCCATGACCGATCTCCATCGCCTTCGCGGCCGCATCACCGCGCTGGTTCTCAGCGAAGCCTGGCGCCGCCGCGCCGCGCTCTGGGGCGGCGCCGTGGCCGTGGCGCTGGTGGCGATCCTGTTCGCCAAGGCCAGCGACGCGGCGTTCCATCTGTTCCAGCGCATCACGTCGCACTCGCCGTGGTGGGCCCTGCTGCTCACGCCGGGCATCTTCGCGCTGCTGGCCTGGTTGACCGCCGGTGTGCTGAAGCCCACGCGCGGCAGCGGCATTCCGCAGGTCATCGTCGCGTTGGACAAGGCCGATGAGCCGTTCCGGAAGACCAACCTTTCACCCGCGGTTTCGGCCGGCAAGCTGCTGCTGACCTCGCTGTCACTGCTGGGTGGCGCCTCGGTGGGCCGCGAGGGCCCGACTGTGCACGTAGGCGCCAGCTTGATGTACCTGTTCGGCCGCTGGTTCGGTTTCAAGGATCCCCGCGAGCTCTCGCACTTCCTGCTGGCCGGTGGTGCGGCGGGTATCGCGGCGGCGTTCAACACGCCGCTGGCCGGCATCGTCTTCGCCATCGAGGAGCTCAGCGGTCGTTTCGAGCATCGCTTCTCGGGCACCCTGTTGACTGCGGTGATCGTCGGTGGCGTGGTGTCGCTGGGCCTGTTGGGCAACTACACCTATTTCGGCCATGTGAGCGCACGCCTGCCGCTTGGCCAGGGCTGGCTGGCAATCCTGCTGTGCGGCGTGGTGGCGGGCCTGCTGGGAGGCCTGTTCGCGCGTGCGGTGCTGGCCAGTGCGGCGGGCCGCCCGCGCTGGCTCGGTCAACTGCGGCAGCGGCATCCGGTTCTGTTGGCCGCAGGCTGCGGCCTGGTGGTGGTACTGCTCGCCCTGGTCTTCGGTGAAGGCGCGTTCGGCACCGGCTACGAGCAGGCGCGCAGCCTGGTGCAGGGGCAGGCGATGGTCGGCCACGAATTCGGGCTGATGAAGCTGCTGGCCAACCTCGCATCCTACGTAGCCGGTATTCCTGGTGGCTTGTTCTCACCCGCGCTGGCGGTCGGCGCGGGACTGGGCCACAACCTGGCGGTGCTGATGCCGGGCGTGGACCCGCGCGCGTTCGTGCTGCTGGGCATGTGTGCTTACCTGACCGGCGTCACCCAGGCGCCACTGACCTCGGCGGTGATCTCGCTGGAGCTGACCGACAGTGGTGATCTGCTGCTGCCGATCCTGGCCACGGTGCTGATCGCCCGTGGCGTGTCCGGGCTGGTCTGCCGGGTGCCGATCTACCGTGGGTTGGCGGAGTTGTTGATGGTGCCGAAAGCAGAGCCAGCGGATAGGCATCACTGATTACCTTGATCAACAGGATCAATCAGGTCGAAATCTTCACTTTTGCAGTGAAGCTGATTACCCGTTGCACCGTCTACCCGATGCCGGGTGCGCCGCTGAAGATGCGTCGACACCGGGGCTGTACCCGGACTTGCATCGAGAGCAACCATGATCAACTGTCGTATCCGCAGCCTGGCGGCTGCCGTCCTAGCCCTGGCCAGTTCCCCCGCGCTGGCGCTGGCAGGCACGCCTGTGCTTCCCAGCGAACGCAGCATCGGTGTCATCGAGCCGGTGGCGCGTTTCGAAGGTGCGATGCCCACCAGCGTGGCGGTGTCCGAGACCGGGCGGATCTTCGTCAACTTCCCGCGCTGGGGCGATGAGGTGGCCTACAGTGTGGCCGAGTGGCGCGATGGCCGTGCCGTGCCCTATCCGGATGCGCGCATCAACCGCAAGGACGATCCCGACCCGGCAGCACACTTCATCAGCGTGCAGAGCGTGGTGGCCGATGGCCAGGGCCGGTTGTGGGTGCTGGATACCGCCGCGCCCGGGTTCTCTGCGCCACAGGCCGGCGGCGCCAAGCTGGTGGCAATCGATCTGGCCACCAATACCGTGGCCAAGACCCTGGTGTTCCCGGCCAACATCATCGACGCGCGTACCTACGTCAACGACGTGCGCTTCGATTTCCGTGTCGGCCGCGAGGGCGTGGCCTACGTGACCGACTCGTCACTGAGCGGCATTGGCAGCATCATCGTCATCGACCTCGCTACGGGGGCGGCATCCAAGCGTCTGATCGGTCATGTATCCACCTCGGCCGATCCCGCGTTCGTGCCGATCGTGGAGGGCCGGCAGATGCGGTTGCGCAAGGCCGACGGTTCGTCGGCACCGTTCACCGTTGCCGCCGATGGCATCGCGCTTTCGCCGGATGGAAGTACGCTGTTCTACACGCCACTGTCCAGCCGCCATCTGTACAGCGTGCCAACCGCACTGTTGCGCGATCCGAAGGTGAGCGAGGCGGCGCTGGCTGCTGCGGTCGTTGACCTGGGCGAGAAGGGCGCCTCCGATGGCATGGAGATGGACGCCAACGGCCGGCTGTATGCCAGCGATTACGAGCACAATGCCATCCATGCCCGCGATGCGCAGGGGCGCTGGACGACCGTGGTGCACGATCCGCGCATCCTGTGGCCGGATACCTTGTCGATGGGGCCGGATGGCTACCTGTACTTCACCGCCAACCAGCTGCATCGGCAGGCCGGATTCAATGGCGGCGTTGATCGCCGGCAGACGCCGTACATGGTGTATCGCACCCGGGTGGATGCGAAGCCTGCGCCGACGCGGTGAGGTGATCGGGGCAAAAGGTGGGAGATGAAAATGCCTACGGGTCGTTGAGGGCCCCCCCGATGGCAACGCGCTGACGGCGGCGACATGCTGAAGCGCATGTCTGCCTTCTTCGACGTGGGCCGCCACGTGCAGGCCGCACTTCGTGTGCTGCTACCGCTCCGTTGCCTGGTCTGCGGTGACCCGGGCCACGATGGACTCGATCTCTGCGATGCCTGCCTGGCCGGACTGCCCTGGGCCGGCCGGGCCTGCCTGCGCTGCGCGCTGCCGTTGCCGGACACCGCATTGATCGTCTGCGGCACCTGCCGCGAGGAGGTACCGCCACAGGCCGCCACGCATGCGAGCCTGCTGTACCTGCCGCCGGTCGACCAGTTGCTGGTCCGCTACAAGTTCCATCAGGATCTGGCGGCGGGGCGCCTGCTGGCGCAGCTGATGCAGCGCGCGCCGCCGCCGTGGTGGTGTCCGCCGCTGGTGCCGGTGCCGCTGCACAGGCGACGCCTGCGCCAGCGCGGCTACAACCAGGCCGCAGAGCTGTGTCGCCTGCTGCCGATGCCGGTCTGGCAGGGCCTGTACCGGCGTCGCCACACCGCGCCGCAGTCCGAACGCACGGCCGAACAGCGCAGGGAGAATCTGTTCGATGCGTTTGCTGTCCGTGGTCCGGTGCCCTCGCGGCTGACCGTGGTCGATGACGTGATGACCACCGGCAGCACGGTGATGGAGGTCGCCGAGACGCTGCGCCTGGTCGGCGCTGGGGAGGTGCGCGTGTGGGTATGTGCGCGGGCGCCGTGATCGCCCTCTTCATCCACAGGGGCTAGGATGAGGCCGGTTCCGGATCGAAGGAGTGGTCATGAATTCCCCCTTGTCTCCCTTGTTGTCGGCGGTTGGGCGCAGCTGGTGGATCCTGCTGCTGTACGGGCTCGTCGCACTGGGTTTTGGCATCGTTGCCATTGGCTGGCCGCTGTCCGCAGCGATGGCACTGGCGTGGACACTGGGCGTGATGGCCATCGTTGAAGGCGTCATCAGCCTGTTCGCACTGGTCAGCGGCGGCAGTGGTGCCTCGCGTGGCTGGTTGGCGCTGTATGCCATCGCTTCGCTGGGCTTCGGCATCCTTGCGGTGATCAACCCGCTGGCCACCGCCAGCGTGCTGGTGCTGTTCCTGGCCGCGTGGCTGCTGGTGGCCGGCATCTATCGCATCGTGTTCGCGATCCGCGTGCGCAAGCAGATCCAGGGCGAGTGGCTGCTGATCCTCAGTGGCGTGCTGGCGGTGGTGCTGGGCCTGCTGTTTGCTGCAAATCCGTATGCGGGCGTGGCGGTGACCACGCTGTGGATCGGTATCGGCAGCCTGCTGTATGGGCTGCTGCAGGTACTGGTGGCCTTCAAGCTGCGGAAGCTGAAGTGAGGGCTGCGCTTCCGCTGTTGCTGGGCGTGGCGTTGACCCTGACCGGATGCATGCCGGGCGCTGCGCCCGGTACCTTGGCAGGGAAGGATCATGCGCCACGCCCCGGCGTGGATGTGCGCCTGAGTGCGGTCGATGCAGCCGGCAAGGGCAGATCGGTGCAGTGGCAGGGCGAAACCCTAGCCCTGCGCGAGCCGCCGATTGCCGGCAGTGCCGACATCGCCGATGTGCGCTACGTACTGGACGAGGCCAAGCAGCCCGGCCTGCAGATCCGCTATCGGCCCGAAGCGCACCAGCGCATCCACGATGGCACGGCAGCACTGGTCGGTCAGCGTGCGGCGCTCAGCGTGGATGGCCGCGTGCTGATGGTGGCGACGGTGCAGGGACCGTTCGGCGAATCGATGATGCTGAGCGGGTTGCCCAGCGTTGCCGAGGCGCAGGCGCTGGCCAAGCACATCACGGGCGAGTGACGGGCGCGCCAACACCCCCACGCTGCGCGCGGAGGTCGACCGCTACCGGGCGAACCGGGCTTCGATCTCTTCCAGTGACTTGCCCTTGGTCTCCGGCAGCCAGAACGCGGCCACCAGGAAGAACACGAAGGTGCACGCCGCCCAGAACACGAACATGCTGGCGTAGCCGTAGTGGCCCACCGTGGGCAGGAAGATGGCGGCGATGGTGGTGGACACGAACTGGTTGATCAGCAGCGCGATGCTCATGCCATTGGAGCGGATGCGGTTCGGCATCAGCTCCGACAGTGCCAGCCACACGCATACGCCGGGGCCGACGGCGAAGAAGGCGACAAACACCAGGATGCAGGTGGCCACGGCCCAGCCGTGTGCCGGTGGCGGCACCGGGCCGATGCGGGCCTGCTCGATGCGCAGCGTTGCCTGCGCGGCACTGGCCGGGTCGGCGAACGGGTTCAGATGGAGTTTGCGGAAGAACGCACCGATCACGCTGTCGGGCTGCACGGTGCCGGCACGCTCGATGTGCAGTTCGCGATCAATCAAGTTGTCGCTGCGCAGGGCGCGCACGTTGGTGAAATCACCATAGGCGTACGACACGGTCAGCTGCATCGGTCGGCCCTGGCTGTCGATGCCATTGCTCAAGCGCTGCCACTGCGCGTCATCCAGCACCAGCTGCAGGCCGTCGCCGCTGACCGCCGCCTGCAGTTGCGGCTGCACGTCGGCACGACCGCGCTCGGCCTGGAAGAACAGCGTGGCCGCCGCCAGCAGGGCCACACAGATACCGCCACTGCCCAGCATCAGCAGGAATTTGCGGCCCTTGCGGTCGACCAGCAGCAGCGCGACCACGGTCATCACCGCGTTGAGCAGCTTGATCGCCACGTCTGCACCGTTGGCCACTGAACCGGACAGGCCGGCCTGGTTGAGGATGTTGACCGCGTAGGCCAGCACCGAGTTGATGCCGGTGGCCTGGGTGCATGCCAGCACCACGCAGGCCAGCACGAACGGCACCACGTAGCGGCGGCTGAGCAGCGGGTCGCGCTTGCCGTCGCTGCTGCTCGATTCCGGCGTCTGGATCTGGGCCAGCGTGGGCTCGACGTCTGCGGCGGGGAGGACGCGCTGAAGGCTGCGGCGGGCTTCATCGATGCGGCCGCGGCGCACCAGCCAGCGTGGTGATTCGGACAGCCAGAAGATACCGGCGCAGAACAGCAGGCCGGGCGCCAGGCAGGTCCAGAAGATGGTGCGCCAGGCGTGGTCCTTCACCGTGAACAGTTCCTGCGCCTGCTGCGCGACCGGCAGCGAGCGCACGGCCTCGGCGGCGGCATCCACGGCATGGGCGTGGTACAGGCCGATCAGGGCTGCCAGCACCAGGCCAACGGTCAGCAGCAGCTGGAACATGGCCGCGCCGCGCCCGCGCCGTTCGGGGCTGAGCACTTCGGCCAGGTACAGCGGAATCACGACGCCGATCAGACCGCCACTGATGCCCTGCAGCAGGCGTCCCAGCAGCAGCGGCGTGTAGCCGGAGGCCAGTGCCATGATCGGAATCGAGGCGGTGAACAGCAGGCCGGCCAGCAGCATCGCGCCGCGGCGGCCAATCAGGTCGGCGATCATGCCGGCGAACAGCGAGGACAGCACGCTGCCCAGCAGTACGGCCGCCACCACGAAGCCGAGCTGCTGGCTGCTGAGCTGCCAGGCGTGGCTGGCGGTCGCTTCAAGATAGGGCAGGGCACCGGCGATGATGCCGATGTCGATGCCGTACAGCAGGCCACCGAGGCCGCCGATGAAGAGCAGGTAGCGTACGGGCCAGCGCGGAGCGGTGCTTGCGGTCATCGGCAGTTCCTGTGGTAGCGCCGGGCCACGCCCGGCGGCGGTTCGTCGCAGAGTGCTTTCTGTAGAGCCGAGCCATGCTCGGCTGCTTTCCGTTCCGATATCGAGGTCCCCCATGCCGCGCTTCGCGCGGTGAGCCGAGCATGGCTCGGCTCTACAGGGAGCCTGCGCGGCGTCCGGGCCGCATGGCGTGCGTCAGTTCAGATCGACCACCCGCCCGCCAATGACCACCTGCTGCAGGCGCAGTTCGGCGTCCAGCACCACCAGGTCGGCACGGGCGTCGGGCGCAATGCGACCGCGATCATCCAGGCCCAGGTAATCGGCGGGGAAGGTGGACACGCGCTGCGAGGCATCGGCCAGTTCCAATCCCACACGCACAAGGTTGCGCAGCGCCTGGTCCATGGTCAGTGCGCTGCCGGCCAGCGAACCGGTGGCCAGGCGCACGCAGCCGCCGCACTTGTGCACGCGCTGTTCGCCCAGGGCGTACTCGCCATCGGGCATGCCGGTGGCGGCAGTCGCGTCGGTCACCGCATACAGGCGCGGGATCGCGCGCGCGGCCAGGCGGATCACGCCGGGATGGATGTGCTGCAGGTCGGGAATGATCTCGGCGTACTGCGCATGTGCCAGCGCCGCCGCGGCGATGCCAGGCCGGTAGTGGTCGACGCCGGTCATGCCATTGAACAGATGGGTGAAGCCGGAAGCCCCGGCCTGCAGCGCAGCAACACCCTCTTCGTACGTGCCGGCGCTGTGGCCGAGCTGCACGCGAATGCCCATTGCCGCCAGCGCGGGAATCAGTGCGGTGTGCTCGCCGATTTCCGGCGCCAGCGTCATCACCCGGATCGGTGCCAGCGCGTGCAGCTGCTGCACCAGCGCCAGCGTCGCCTCGATGGTGCGGTTGGGTTGCGCGCCCAGGCGCTGCGGGCTGATGAACGGCCCTTCCAGATGTACGCCGGCAATGCAGGCGGCGTCGGCATCGGGCGCTGCCATGGTCGCGGCCACGCCGTGCAGCGCGTGCTCGATCTCATCCAGGCCGGCGGTCATGGTGGTCGCCAGCAGTGTGGTGGTACCGAAGCGCAGGTGGGTGCGGGCAATGGTGCGGGCCACGTCGCCGCCCTGCATCAGGTCGACGCCGGCCGCACCATGCACGTGCAGGTCGATGAAGCCGGGCAGGATCACCGGCAGCTGCAGGTCGTCAGCGCCGCTGTGGTCGTCCACCTGCAGCTGGCGCACGTGGGAATCGAAGTGGACGTGGCCACGCCGCCAACCCAGCGGCGTGAGGATGCGGCCATGCAGGGTGCGGGTGTCGGTCATGCAGTGGGCTCGGCGATGATCACTTCGATGCCCAGCCGCTGCAGCCCTTCACGGGTTGCGTCGTCGATGCCGGCGTCGGTGATGATGGCGTGGATCTGATCGAGAAGTGCGATGCGGTGCAGGCTGACGCGGCCGAACTTGGAGGCGTCGGTCAGCACCACGATGCGGCGCGCGCGCTCGACCATGCGGTGGTTGAGGCGGGCTTCGGCTTCATCGTGGGTGGTCAGGCCGAACTGCAGGTCCAGGCCGTCCACGCCCAGGAACAGGGTGTCGAAGCTGTAGGAGTTGAGGCTGGCTTCGGCCTGGCTGCCCTGCAGCGACAGCGACTGCTGGCGCAGCAGCCCACCGGTCAGCAGCACGTTGATGCCGGGCGCGTTGGCCAGTTCCCAGGCGATGTTCAGCCCGTTGGTCATCACCGTCACGTCGCGCTGGCTACGCAGGTGGCGGGCCAGGGTCATCGTGGTCGAGCCGGAGTCGATGATGATGTTGTCACCGGGCCGCACCAGGCGCGCGGCACAGGCGCCGATCGATTCCTTCAGCGGCAGGTTCAGTGCGTCCTTTTCGTGGATGTCCTGTTCCTGCGGCGGCGTGCGCACCAGCGTCGCACCGCCGTGGGTACGGTTGGCCAGGCCCTGCGATTCGAAGTGGGTCAGGTCGGCACGGATGGTCACCGCCGACACGCCGAAGCGCTCGACCAGATCGGCCACCTGCACCGAGCCGTGCTCGATCAGCAGCTGCAGGATCTGTTGCCGGCGGGAGCGGGTGTTGCGCATGGCCATTCTCGGTGTCGCGGGGAAAGGTAGAGATTAGCCGTTCGCAGCAACGGCGGCAGCCGCGTCTGCGTGATGCGTGCGGGTTCCGGCCTGGTTGGCGCTGCACGCACGGGCGTACTCGCCCAGGCACAGGCCGACGCGATGCTGCGCCAGCGCGGTAGGCGTATTGGCCAGGGTGCCCTCGCGCACGGCGCGGTACTGCTCCGGCAGGTACTGGCTGAGCAGTACCAGCGGCGGCGCATGCTGTTCCAGGTTGGCGAACAGGGTCTGCACCGCCTCCACCAGCGCCGGCTCGCCCCAGTAGTAGCGGCAGCGGTCGCTGAAGGAATAGCTGCGCAGCAGGCGCAGCGCTGCCTCATCGCCCTGGTAGTAGGACTGCCAGTACTTCGGCTGCGCCACCATCACTTCATCCAGCACCTGCGGCAGGCGCGAGCACTGCGCCGCCGGCAGCAGTTCGGCCTCGATCGCGGCCAGCGCGAACAGCGCTTCGCGGTAGGCGAAGGTCGCCGCCGGGCCGACCTTGAGGATGGCGAAGTGGTCGCGCACCAAGGCGTGCAGGCCACTTTCGCGCTGGTAGTCGGTGGAATGCGCTTCGAACACGATGCGCGGCTGCTGTTCGAGGAAGCCGGCCAGCGTGCTGGCGGCGGCCGGGTCGTACTCGTGCACACTGCTGTGGTCGAAGTCCACGCCCGGTTGCACCACCATGGCGATCACGCGCTGCCACGCATCGCGCAGCTGCGGCGTATCGAACGCCTGCTGATGAATCGCCAGGGTCTGCGCGGCAGCAGCGGGCGTGGTCACCTGCAGGCCTTCGGCCAGCGAGGCTTCGCCACCGGGAATCGGCACTTCGGTACCGATCACGTAGACCGGCGGCGGCAGGCCATGATCGGCGGCGGTGCGTTCGGCGATCTCGGCCAGCTCGGCCGAGCGCGCGGCGACGATGGCGTCGGGCAGCGGCACCGGGTCATCGGCGCAGGACATGCTGCAATCGAGGTGGATCTTGTGGAAACCGGCGGCGACGTAGGCTTCGATCAGCACGCGGGCGTGGGTCATCGCTTCGGCAGCCGGGCGCTTCTGCCAGGCATTCGGGCCGAGGTGGTCGCCGCCCAGGATCAGCCGCTCGCGCGGGAAGCCTTCTTCATCGGCCAGGGCGCCGACGTAATCGCGGTACTGCGGCGGGGTCATGCCGGTGTAGCCGCCGAACTGGTCGACCTGGTTGGAGGTGGCCTCGATCAGCAGCACGGTGCCGTGCGCCAGCGCCACGTGCATGGCCGCCCGCAGCACCTGCTCGTTGCTGCAGCAGACGCTGTACAGGCCGACGTTGGCACCGGCGCGGTGGGAGGCAAGCAGGGTCTGCAACGGGGACATGGTCAGGCTCCGGTCAATCAGGAAAACGAGGGTTGGCAGGCGAGCAGGGCGGCACCACGTGCGCCACCGGCATCACCGAAGCGCGGCGGCACGATCGGCGGAACCTGCACGCCGTTGAACAGATGTGCGGCGATGGCCGCCGGCAGCTGCTGGTACAGCGGCGCGTACTGCGACAGGCCACCGCCGAGCACGATCACGTGCGGGTCCAGCGCCAGCACCAGCGCGGCCAGGCTGTGGCCAAGCAGGTCGCGATGGATGTCCAGCGCCTTGCGCGCACGCGCATCACCGGCTTCGGCCAGGGCGATCACTGCGCTGGCGTCGGTGGCGCTGCCACCGAGGTGACGCTCGATCATTGCCAGCCCGCTGCCGGACACGTAGCGCTCCACGCAGCCCTGCAGGCCGCAGGCGCAGTCGATGAGTGGCAGGCCGTGGCGCTGCAGCAGGTGGCCGGGCACGCTCCAGTGGCCCCATTCGCCGGCCAGGCCGTTGAAGCCGGACAGCAGGCGGCCCTGCAGGCAGAAGCCGCCACCGGCACCGGTGCCGAGGATGGCGCCGAACATGCTGGGGTAGCCGTCGGCGGCCCCGCCATGCGCTTCCGACAGGGCGAAGCACTGCAGGTCGTTGCCGAAGTGCAGCGGGCGTTGCAGGCGTGCCTGCAGATCCGCCGCCACGCTGTGGCCGGTCAGTGCAGGCACGTTCGCGCTGAGCTGGCGGCCGCTGCGACGATCACGCACACCGGGCAGGGCGATGCCGATGGCGGCATCACCGCGGCCCAGCGCGGCATCGGCCTCGGCGACCAGTGTCACCACCGCCTGCAGGAAGCCGTCGTAGTCGCCCTGCGGCGTGCTGACCCGGCGGCGCCAGGTGACCTGCGTCGCCGCATCGCACGCCACCAGCTCGATCTTGGTGCCGCCGATGTCGATGCCGTAGCAGGCATGGGCGATCAGCTCAGCCATGGTGGATGGTGACACCCTTGACGACGCGGTTGACGGTGCCGTCCGGGAACGGGTTGTCCGGGGTCAGGCCGAGTGCGGCCGAGCGCTGCAGCGCGAACAGCTGCGCGAAGCCCAGCCATACCGGCGCCAGCCACGGGTCGTCCAGGGCCGGCACGGTGAGGGTGTACTCGTCATCGGCACCGATGTCCGAATGCGGGCCGATCGCCAGTACCTGGCCGGCCACGCCATCGCGGCGCAGTTCTTCCAGCAGGTCCTGTTCGTAGCGGCGCGCCAGCGGCTGCACGCTGCGCAGCACCACCACCAGGGTGTTGCCATCCAGCGTCGACTTCGGGCCATGGCGGAAGCCCAGTGGTGTGTTGGCCAACGCCAGCACGCGGCCGGCGGTCAGCTCCAGCACCTTCAGCGCGGCTTCGCGTGCGAGTGCTTCCAGCGGGCCGCTGCCAAGGTAGATCACCCGGTTGAACGGGCGCTGCGCCAGCGCGGCTACCGGTGCGTCCCACTGCGCCTGGCCTTCGCGGGCGAGACCGGCAATCTGCTTCAGGCGCGCCACGCGCGCATCCCACGGCGAACGATCGAACACGGTCAGTGCGGCCAGCAGCATGCAGGTCAGGCTGCTGGTCATGGCGAAGGCGCGATCGCAGCTGGCCGATGGCATCAGCAGCGTGCAGGTATCGGCACGGCCGGCACCACGACGGGCGAGTTCGCCATCGGCGTTGCAGGTGATGTCGAGGAAGCGTGCCTCATCCACATCGGCGCGCACGCGGTCCACCGCGGCCACGCTTTCCGGACTGGAACCACTGCGGCCAAACGAGACCAGCAGGGTGGGGCGGTCGCGCTGCAGGTACAGCGCCGGATGGGTCAGCAGGCTGGTGGTGTGCACCACGCGCACCTCGGCCGGCCACTGCGCGTTGATCGCATCGGCCACCATCTCGGCGATGAAGCCGGAGCTGCCGGCGCCGGTGAACAGCACGCGCTGTTTGGGATCGTTGAGGCTGCCGCCGAGGAAGGCCTGCAGGCGGTCGCGGGCACGCGACAGATCCTGGGCGAGGGCTTCCCACAGCGCTGGCTGCTGGGCGATTTCGGTAGCGGTATCGGCTCCGCCAAGGCGCTGCCAGGCGGACACGTCGGAAAGCAGGGTGACGTCCATTCGGAGGTTCCAGTTGGGCCAGCGCACCATCTGCGTTTTCTTTCGAAATGTCAAACATCGAAAGTAAAAAGAAAGAAAATGACGCGATGACTTTTCCCGCTGCCGGGCGCTCGGGAAAACGAAAGAACGGGGCGAATGCCGTATCGCACAATGCTTAACAGGCAGCTGCAATCGATTACACAAAGTATTGCGACGCAACAACTTTCGTTTCAACGGAATATATCTTCCTTTTTTCTTTCAATTTGTTGACATCTTTCGAATCGCTGCCCTAGAGTCGGCCCAACCGCTTTCGAAACGCCCGGTGAACGGGTTGGGAGTCCGTGTGGAAATCTGCGTTCGTCGCTCGCCGCTGATGCTGGCTCTGTTGCCGGCATTGATGTTGGCGTCCATGCCGGCCCAGGCCGAGTCGGTCGGCAACCTGCGTTCGGTTGCCGCCAGCGCCAGCCGCGACGGCGTGCAGGGCTGGGACCTGCAGACCGACAAGGGCGCGCGCATCCGCATCGAACTGCCGGCCACCGACATCATCCGCGTGCAGGCTGGCCGCAACGGCACGCTGACCGGTGCCGGCGACAAGGCTGCACCGATCGTGCTGCCGCAGCCCAAGGCGAACGTGCAGGCGCAGCTGGAAGAAGACGCGCAGGAAATCCGCGTGCGCACTGATGCACTGGTGCTGCATGTACAGCGGCAGCCGCTGCGCATGCGCCTGGAACGGCTGGACAACGGCCAGCCCACCGCGCTGTGGCAGGAACTGCAGCCGCTGGACCTGGATGCTGCGCAGAGCGTGCAGGTGCTGTCCTCGCAGGCCGATGAAGGCTATTTCGGTGGCGGCCAGCAGAACGGCCGCTACCAGTTCAAGGGCCGCGAGCTGGAGGTGTCCTATTCCGGCGGTTGGGAAGAGGGCGACCGCCCCAGCCCAGCACCGATGCTGCTGAGCAGCCGTGGCTGGGGCATGCTGCGCAATACCTGGAGCGATGGCAGCTACGATCTGCGCCAGAGCGACCAGGCCACGCTGCTGCATCGCGAAGACCGCTTCGATGCCTATTACTTCGTCGGCGCCGACCTGCCGAAACTGATCGAGCGCTACACCCAGCTGACTGGCCGCCCGAACATGGTCGCGCGCTGGGCGCTGTCCTACGGCGACGCCGATTGCTACAACGATGGCGACAACAGCAAGAAGCCCGGCACCGTGCCCGAAGGCTGGAGCGACGGCCCGACCGGCACCACCCCCGATGTGATCGACAGCGTGGCCAAGCAGTACCGCGCCCACGACATGCCCGGTGGCTGGATCCTGCCCAACGACGGCTACGGCTGCGGTTACAAGCAGTTGCCGGAAACCGTGAAGGGGCTGGCCGGCTACGGTTTCCGCACCGGACTGTGGACCGAGAACGGCGTCGACAAGATCGCCTGGGAAGTGGGCAAGGCCGGCACCCGCGTGCAGAAGCTGGACGTGGCCTGGACCGGCAAGGGCTACCAGTTCGCGATGGACGCCAACCGCCAGGCGTTCAACGGCATCCTCGACAATTCCGATTCGCGCCCGTTCCTGTGGACGGTGATGGGCTGGGCCGGCATCCAGCGCTATGCCGTGGCCTGGACCGGCGACCAGAGCAGCAGCTGGGACTATATCCGCTGGCATGTGCCGACCCTGGTCGGTTCCGGCCTGTCCGGCATGGCCTATGCCAGCGGCGACGTCGATGCGATCTTCGGCGGCAGCGCCGAGACCTTCACCCGCGACCTGCAGTGGAAGGCGTTCACGCCGGTACTGATGGGCATGAGCGGCTGGTCGTCGAACGCACGCAAGCATCCGTGGTGGTACGACGAGCCCTACCGCAGCATCAACCGCGATTACCTGAAGTTGAAGATGCGCCTGACCCCGTACATGTACGGCCTGGTGCACGAGGCCGCGCAGACCGGCGCACCACCGGTGCGTGGCCTGATGTGGGACAACCCGCGCGACCCGCACGCGCAGGATGAAACCTACAAGTACCAGTTCCTGCTTGGCCGCGATCTGCTGGTGGCGCCGGTGTACCGCAGCCAGGCGGCCAGCCGTGGCTGGCGCCGCGATATCCACCTGCCGGCCGGCGGCTGGATCGACTACTGGGACGGCCGCCGCGTGCAGGCCGGCGCCGACGGCCGCCAGCTCGACCGCCAGGTGGACCTGGCCACGCTGCCGGTGTTCGTGCGTGCCGGAGCGATCCTGCCGATGTACCCGTCGATGCTGTTCGACGGTGAGAAGCCGCTCGATGAAGTGACCTTCGACCTGTACCCGCAGGGCGAGTCGCACTACACGCTGTACGAAGACGATGGCAACACGCGCCGCTACCAGCAGGGCGAGTCGAGCACGCAGGTGATCCGCGTGCAGGCGCCAGCGCAGGGCAGTGGCCCGGTGCAGGTGCAGATCGATGCGGTGCAGGGCCAGTACAACGGCCAGCTGCTGCAGCGCCGCTATGGCCTGCGCGTGCTCAGCCGCCAGGCGCCGCGTGCGGTGCAGGCCGCTGGCCGCGCGCTGCCGGCGCTGGCTGATGCCGCTGCGTTCAACGCTGCTGCTGAAGGCTGGTACTTCGATGCCGCCGAACGACGCGGCACGCTGCATGTGCGCACCGCCAGCCAGGACATCCGCCAGCCCCTGCAACTGCAGCTGGACTTCGCGGTCGTCGCCGCCGCTGCCGACGATGCGTATCCGGCGGCACCGGTACTCGGCCGCGAACTGCCGGCCGACAGCCTGCTGGTGGTCAACCGCCCGGCCGAAGAGCCCGGCCACGCGCTGGAAAACGCCTTCGATGATGACCCGGGTACCTGGTTCCGCAGTGTGCGCAACCAGGCCGTGCGCACCGGTGCGCATGAATGGGTGATCGGGTTCGGCGAGCGCAGGATGATCGATGGCATCGACATCGCGCCGCGCAACGACAAGAACTGGAAGCACGGCCAGGTACGCGATTACGAGGTCTACCTGGGCGACAGCAACGGCGAGTGGGGCGAGCCGATCGCGCGTGGCCGCCTGCAGTTGAAGGAAGGCGTGCAGCGCATCGACTTCCCGGCCCATGCCGGCCGCCTGCTGCGCTTCCGCGTGTTGAGCGTGCAGAACCCGGAAGGTGACGGTGCCAGCAGCACCGATCCGATGGTCACCGCCGCTCAGGGCAGTGCCCGCGCCTTCGATGCGCTGCAGCCGCGCGATGTCGGCCCGATCGCCCTGTCCACCTTCCACATCCTCGAACACCAGGAACCGGAGCGACCGGCCCGGCAGCGCTATCTCTCCGAGCTGCCGGTGCCGGCCGCGCTGGCCAGCCAGGTGCGCGCCGACCAGTCGTTCCGTGGCGATGCCGGCATGCGCATGAACGGCCTGCAGTTCCGCCGTGGCCTGGGCGTCGGCGCCAACAGCCGCATCGACCTGCGCCTGCAGGGCGGCTGGCACCTGCTGCGTGCCGACCTCGGCATCGACGACGCCTGCCGCAGCGCCGGTGGCCTGCAGTTCCAGGTCTGGGGTGACAACCGCCTGCTGTACGACAGCGGCCTGGTGAAGGCACCCGGCGTGGTCAAGCCGGAGCTGGACATCCGTGGCCTTTCCACCCTGAGCCTGCGCACGCTGGGTGCGCAGGGCAGTCAACCCGCCCAGGTCTGCGCCAACTGGGCCAATGCCGTGCTGATCGGCCAGGAGGGCGACTCCGCCAGCATCGTCGCCCCATGACCCCCTCGTAACACCGCTCCTCCCCCCGCCCATTCCGACTACGGCCCTCATGGCCGTGGCCCGGGAGCGTTTTGCCCGCCGAACGCCCACGCGCTCACCATTCGCGCCGCACCCCTGCCAGGAGAGAACCCCGATGTTGCCCGCCCGCCACCACCGCCCCCCCTGTCGTTCGATCGCTCCGCTGTCGCTGGCCATTGCCGGCGTGCTGCTGTCGGTCGCCGTTCCTGCCTTCGCCCAGGAGAGCAAGGACAAGGCCACCGACCTGGCCCGCATCGAGGTCACCGGCTCCAACATCCGCCGCACCGACGTGGAAACCGCGTCGCCGGTGCAGGTGATCAGCAAGCAGGACATCCAGAACATGGGTGCGCGCACGCTGTTGCAGGTGCTCGACAACCTGCCTGCCGCACGTCCGGCGCAGCAGGATGCGCGTTCGTTGTTCACCGGTTCCGACGGTGCCTCGCAGGCCAACCTGCGCGGCCTCGGTGCCCAGGGAACGCTGGTGCTGCTGAATGGTCGTCGCCTGTCGTACTACGGTGCACCGGCCGGCTTCCAGACCCAGTTCGTCAACATCGACGCGATCCCGGCTGCGGCCATCGAACGCATGGAAGTGCTGACCGACGGCGCTTCGGCGGTGTACGGCACCGACGCGGTGGCCGGCGTGATCAACGTGATCACCAAGCGCAACTTCCAGGGCGCCGAGGTCAGCTTCACCAACGACACCTCCTCGCGCATCGACTCCTACGGCGAGCGCCAGGCCAGCATCACCGCCGGCTTCGGTGACCTGGCCGAGAACCGCTTCAACATCTACGGTGCGGTCAACATGTACCGCCGCGACGCGATTCCGCTGAGCGATTTCTACGACAAGCGGCCCGACCAGTACTACGTCAACAATCCGAACTACCTCAACAACCTGCGCCTGGGCGTGGGCAGCAAGCCGGGTGAATTCAATCCGGGCACTTACTTCGCCTTCGATCCGGTCACCGGCCGCCGCGTGCAGGAAGCCGCGCCGGGCTGCAAGAACGTGCTGACCAGTGAAGCGGCCGGTCCGCGTTGCGTCTGGGAAACCTGGATGAACAACGAGATCGATGCCGGCGCCAAGTCCGAGCGCAATACCGCCTACCTCAACGGCACTTTCCTGGTGGGTGACAGCACCGAGATCTTCGCCGAGGCGACCTACACCGACATCGACCTGCGCGCCAACGGCGGCACGCCGCGCACCTACGGCACCACCACCGGCAACCCGACCAGCTGGTTCTCGCGCAACACCGGCAACACCGTCAACCAGTTCCTGTACCCGTTCCTGGGCCCGAACAACGAGTACAACCACGCCAGCCCGCAGATGAAGGCAATGATGGGCGGCGTGGTCGGCCTGAACTACCTGCTGCAGGATGCCGGCCCGAACTACTTTGGCCAGCGCAATACCGACAAGAGCTACCGCGTGCTGGCCGGTGCGCGTGGCAACCGGGGTGACTGGAACTGGGAGACCGCCTTCGCCAGTGCCGGCACCCACTCCACCACGTACCAGACGATCAACGTCAACATCAAGGGCTTCGAGAAGGCGTTCGGCCCGTACTCGGTCGATCCGACCACCGGCCGCGTGATCATCTCCGACCACCCGGCATACAAGTTCGGTGAGATCAGCGAAGCCAACGCTGCATTGATCCGTGAAGCGTTCCCGACCTTCGACATCCAGTCGTGGACCCGTCTGCACACCCTGGACGGCAAGATCGAAGGCCCGCTGTTCCAGCTGCCGGCCGGTGAAATGCGCGCCGCGTTCGGCTTCAACGCCAGCCGCGAGACCTTCTACACCCCGGGCAACGCCGATGCGGCCAACGGCCTGATCTCCCAGCAGGGCGGCTCCTGGTTCGACGGCAAGCGCAACACCTACGCGCTGTTCGCCGAGACCGTGGCGCCGATTACCGACAAGCTGGAACTGGATGCGGCGGTGCGCGTGGACAAGTACCCGAACTTCAGCGCCAACGTCGCGCCGAAGATCGGCTTCAAGTACCAGGCGTTCGACCAGCTGATGCTGCGCGGTACCTACTCCACCGGTTTCCGTGCACCGAGCCTGGCCGAGTCCGGCAACGGCGGCGTGTTCGCGCAGCTGGGTGGCTACCGCGACGAGCTGCGCTGCAACGAGACCAACGCCATCGCCAACCTGCTGCTGCGCTCGCAGCGTCCGGGCGATGTCGACCTGGGCAAGAACCTGCTGAACGTGGATTGCAGCCGCACCGTGGCGCGCATGACCCAGCCGAACAAGAACCTGAAGCCGGAGAAGGCGAAGATCGCCACCCTCGGCTTCGTCTACGAGCCGGCGACCTGGCTGTCGGTGTCGGCCGACTACTGGTTCATCTATCGCGACAATGAAATCGTCGCGCCGGACTACCGCCGCATGGAAGACATCATCTCCTCGTCGCGCTCGCCGATCACCGACAGTGACCGCGCCAACCTGGCACAGCTGGCGGCGATGTGTGCCGATCCGGCCAGTGGCGTGAGCTGCCCGTCGGTGCTGCCGGGCTACTCCGCCGGCAACGTGGCCAGCGTGGTGGGCCAGTACAAGAACCGTGGCAAGACGCTGATCGACGGTTTCGACATCGATGCGCGCAGCCGCTTCTCGCTGGGTGACTGGGGCAACCTGAACATCGGTCTGGCCGCCACCATTGCCAACCGCAACCGCTTCTACATGGATGCGGAGAACGGCTGGTACTACGGCGACGTGGTCGGCTACTACAACAACCCGCGCCTGCGTGCCACGCTCAATGCCGACTGGACGTACAAGCAGGTCACCACCAGCATGTTCGTCAACTACGTGGGCGGCACCAAGTGGGCCACCGACCAGGTCGATGAAGTGAGCAACAACAAGGAAACCTGCACCGGCGGCTACCTGGCCCTGCAGAAGAGCAAGTGTGATGGTGCGCCGTCGTGGTGGACCACCAACATGAGCGTCACCTGGCGCCCGGATGATGCATGGAACCTGAGCTTCACCGTCAAGAACCTGTTCAATCGACTGCCGTTCTACGATCCGAACAGCTTCCTGGGTGACTCCAGTGACTACGCGACCATCTTCGGCCGTGGTTACAGTGTGACCATCGGCTACCGGTTCAAGTAATTCCGTTTGCGTGACCTGGCGTGCCGGCTGCGGCCGGCACGCTGCCAAGAGGAGAGATGTTTGCCATGAAGCGTAGGGAATTCATCGCGGCCAGTGCCGCTGTCGCCGCCAGCAGCCTGCTGCCGCAGACCCCGGCATGGGCACGCGGGCGCAAGGTGCGCCTGGCCATGATCGGTACCGGCATGCGCGGGCTGGTGCTGCTGAAGGAACTGGTGCGCCGCGACGATGTCGAGGTGGTCGCCGTGTGCGATATCGAGCCGATCATGCTCGGTCGCGCCGTGGAGATGGTGACCAAGGCTGGCAAGCCGGCCCCGAAGACCTATGGTCAGGACCGCGACACCAATGCGTGGAAGCGCCTGCTGGAACAGAAGGGCATCGATGGCGTGATCATCGCCACGCCGTGGGAATACCACGCACCGATGGCGATTGCCGCCATGCATGCCGGGGTGGCGGTGGGCTGCGAAGTGGTGGCTGGCATCACCCTGCAGGACCACTGGGACGTGCTGAAGACCCAGCTGAGCACGGGCACCCCGTACATGCTGCTGGAAAACGTCTGCTACCGCCGCGATGTGATGGCCGCCCTGCAGATGGTCCGGCAGGGCCTGTTCGGCGAACTGGTGCACCTGCAGGCCGGCTACCAGCACGATCTGCGCGGCGTGAAGTTCAACTCCGGCGACCCGAACCAGCCCTACGACAGCGGCGTGGAATTCGGCCCCAAGGGCTGGAGCGAAGCACGCTGGCGCACCGAGCATTCGGTGGAGCGCAATGGCGAGTTGTACCCCAGCCACGGCATCGGCCCGTGCGCGATGTACACCGGCATCAACCGCGGCAACCGCTTCACCCACATCAACGCGTTCGCGACCAAGGCACGCGGCCTGCACGAATACACCGTGGCCAAGAGTGGTGGCACCACCCACCCCAGCACCAAGGTGAAGTTCAAGCTCGGCGATATCGTCACCACCACGCTGGCTTGCGAGAACGGCGAGACCATCCTGCTGCAGCACGACACCTCGCTGCCGCGCCCGTACTCGATGGGCTTCCGCGTGCAGGGCACCAAGGGCCTGTGGATGGATGTAAACCATTCGATCCACATCGAAGGCCGCAGCCCGCCGCACCAGTGGGAAGAGTTCAAGAAGTACCAGGACGAGTATGAGCACCCGCTGTGGAAGCAGAATGCCGAGACCGCTGCCAGCGCCGGCCACGGTGGCATGGATTGGTTCGTCATCCACGCGTTTGTGGAAGCGCTGAAGGCCAAGGCGCCGATGCCGATCGACATCTACGATGCGGTGACCTGGAGTGCGATCACGCCGCTGAGCGAGCAGTCCATCGCCAACGGTTTCCAGACGTTGGAGTTCCCGGACTTCACCGCTGGTGCGTGGAAGCAGCGCAAGCCGATTTTTGCGTTTGATGGGAAGTACTGATCCGCTCTGTGTAGAGTTGAGCCATGCTCGACTGGTTTGAACCCGACGCCGGGCACTGCCCGGCGTTGCTGTTTGTGGCGGATTGGCCCCTGCAGTGCCCAGCCCACGCCCGGCCGCCTGTTCGGTCGGCCGCCCGCTTTATCAGAAAACTCTGAAATCCGACGCATTCCACAGTTTCTGACTTGAATGTGTAAACCACATCGGAGATAACGTTCCCCGTGCGGTCAGCCCGCATTCCGGACCAGGGACGATCCGAAGCATGAAGTGGTGAGGCAGCTGCCCCACGTTCTCGTTCCCGCCGGTGCAGTGTTCGTCCAGGAAGGAGAACAGGGATGTTGAAGCGATTGAAGTCCATTTCGTGTGCCGCACTGGCGATGATTGCGCTGGCGAGCTTGGCTCCCGGGGCTGCGCAGGCGCAGGAGGTGCAGAAGAAGTGGGAAAGCTACCTGTCGATGGGCCAGCCGCGAGCCACGGAAGCGGCGGTGCAGAAGGACATCAAGTCGCTCTTTTCCCAGTACGAGGAGGACAAACCCTTCGATTGGCATGTCAAACGCCAACGCGTCCTTGGAAAGAAGGTCATCTACGATTACCGGGTGAAACCCGAGAAGATCGTTACTACCGACTGGGTCTACACCCACTCAGGGCAGGAGTACTCTTCCGAAGATCAGATTCGGAGCGTGATCCTCGCCACCCGCGTCAGCGACCCGCAGTGCCCGGCGACTTCCCTCACGGAGGATCCGTGGGTCGAGCTCCTTGGGCTTGGAAGGGGCGATGACGGTAGTGTCACCAACGAGGAGAAGGATTTCCATTACACCTTGAACTTCTATCATCAGAGCACTCAACAATGCTCGTCGATAGTGGGGTGGGAGCATGTGCGCCGGGCCAGAACGGCGCTTTGCCCGAATCGACCGTCCCTGACGTGGAATGACGCCTTGCAGATGTGCTCACTGGTCCAGCAGGACGAGCCGCACATGGCGCCCATGCTGTCCTATACAAGCACGCCGCTGCCGCCGCAGCAATGTCCTGTTGGCAACCCATGTGATCCGACCACTGGCGATAAATCCCAGCCTGAGCCGGATTTCAACTTTGGATGGGTGAGCTTCCAACGCCACTATCATTCCCTGACAAGCACGGCGGGCGGCGCGTTGGGTACGGGCTGGACCCATTCCCACAATCTGCGGCTTACCGCAGGCGTAGACGATTCCACCTTCCCTCCCAGCCCCGAACTGAAAGTTGGGTTGATCGGCGCCGATGGCGGGCAGACCGCGTTCCAGAAAGTGGGGGCAAGCTACGAAGCCATGGACGGAAGCGGTGATCGCGCTGTCCAGCAGGGCACCAACTGGCAACTTTCACGTGCCGGAGAGCGCATTCATTTTGATGCCGCTGGCTTGATGCAGCGCCGCGATTTCGAAGACGGAACGTCGCTGACCTATGCACACGACGGCCGCGGCCGCCTGCTCAGCATCACCCATTCAACCGGTCGACGCGTTGATGTCCAGTACCTCGCGCCGGGCGACGATTCGCTGATCTCGGCCCTGGTGGTCGCCGGCCAGCCTGTGGTGAGCTACACGTACTCTCCTGCTGGCGAGCTGGCCACTGCGACCTACGCAGACGGCGCCAGTCGTACTTACCACTATGAGGACACACGCTTCCCGGGCTACCTGACGGGCGTGACCGCCGAAGACACCCGGCGCTACAGCTGGTTTGGCTATGACGCCAAGGGGCGAGTTACCTGCAGCCGCCATTCCGGTGACTGCAGTCAGGCCGACGTAGGCATTGATGGCGTGCGCCTGGAGTACACCCCGGCAGGAACCACCATCGTCACCGACGCACTGGGCAAGCAGAGCACCTACGCCTTGACCGCCATCGGCTCCAGTGGACTTCCGCGCAAGGTCAATGGCATCACCGAGAGCAACGGCAGCATAAGCCGCACCTATCTGCCCGAGGGCACCGATTTCCGGCGCCGGCTGCAGTCGGTGACTGATCGCCGTGGTGTCGTCACCAGCTACGCCTATGCCGAGGCCAGCGATGCTGCCGTAGGCGCCGTCAGCGTGACCACCACCACCGAAGCGGTCGGTACTCCGGATCAGCGCATCAGCGAAACGCGCGTGGCCATGGACAGCAATCGGCTGGTGCAGCAGACCGTCGGTAACCGTGAGATCCGCATCACACGCAATGCGCGCCTTCAGCCAACCACCATTACCGTGCGCGACATGGTGACCGGTGACACCCGCGTCACCACGCAGACCTACTGCGAGGCCGAAGGGCCGGAGTGCCCGCTGGTGGGACTGCTGCGCAGTGTGGATGGCCCGCGAAGCGATGTGGCGGATGTCTCCGCCTATGCCTACTACACAGCGGACGACCCGGGATGCGCGGCCAATGGTGCCTGCAGCTATCGCAAGGGCGATCTGCGCAGTGTGACCAATGCGCTCGGCCAGACGGTTGAGACCCTGGCCTACGACGCGTTGGGACGGCCGTTGGCGGTGAAGGACGCCAACGGCGTGGTCACTGACTACACCTACCATGCCCGCGGCTGGCCAACCTCGGTCACCGTGCGCGGTGCCACCACAGCCGAGAATCGGGTTACCCAGATCAGCTACTGGCCGACCGGCCAGGTGCAACAGGTCACCGAGCCTGACGGCAGCAGCGTCACCTATGTCTACGACGCAGCGCAGCGCCTGACCGACATTGCGGACAGCAGCGGCAATACGATCCACTATGCGTTGGACAACGCCGGCAACCGCCTCAAGGAAGACACGCTGGATACCAGCGGCACCCTCCGCCGTACCCTGGCACGGACGTTCAACACGCTCGGCCAGCTGACCGCACTGAAGGACGCGGGCAATCACGCCACCGGCTTCGCCTACGATGCGAACGGAAACCCGCAGACGGTGACCGACGCACTGCAGCGCGTGACCAGCCAGCAGTACGACCCGCTGAACCGCCTGGCGCAGACTCTGCAGGACGTCGGCGGCGTCGCGGCGGAGATCCGCAGTCAGTACAACGCGCTGGACCAGGTCACCCAGATCACCGACCCGAAGGGCCTGCATACCACCTACGCCTACAACGGTTTCGGTGACCTGACCGGGCAGGTCAGCCCGGACAGTGGCGCCAGCAGCTTCACCGTGGACGCCGCTGGCAACCGCAAGACGGCCACCGATGCGCGCGGCGTCACCGCCACCTATCACTACGATGCG
>NZ_JAOCCT010000035.1:0-57429 GCF_029840555.1 Stenotrophomonas sp. GD03877
CCGCCTGCAGGCCTTGGCCGCCGAGGGCGTGCGCCTGTGCCTGTGTACCGGTGGTACCGGGCTGGGCCCGCGTGACCTGACCCCGGAGGCGCTGCGTTCCCTGAACGCGCGGCCGGTACATGGCCTGGCGCAGATGGTGCGGGCACTGAGTGCACAGCACACGCCGATGGCCTGGCTGAGCCGCGCCGAGGTGGTGCAGCTGGGCAACATGCTGGTGTTCGCGCTGCCCGGCAGCCCGAAGGCGGCGGCGCAGTGCCTGGACATCCTGGCGCCGGTACTGGGCCATGCCCTGGCGATGGTCGAGGGTGGTGGCCACTGATGATTGCCTACAGCGAAGCCCTGAAGCACCTGCTGGACGCAGCCACGCCGCTGCCGGCCGAGCGCCTGCCGCTGTATGAGGCCGGCGGCCGTACCCTGGCCAGTGACATCCACAGCGGGCAGTCGTTGCCGCCGTTCGACAACTCGGCGATGGACGGCTTCGCGCTGCGCGCCAACGGCGCGGCGTTCGAGGCCGGTACCGAATTCGCGGTGCAGGGCTGGCAGGCGGCCGGCGATGCCGGCGCCGAAGGCGGCGAGGGTGCATGGGAAATCATGACCGGTGCACGCATGCCGTCCGGGCTGGATACGGTGGTGCCGGTCGAGAACGTGGAGATCCTCGCCAGCGAGGAGGGACGCCCGACCCGCATCGCCTTGAAGGCATCGGTGAAGCCGGGCCAGCATGTGCGCCTGCGCGGCCAGGACGTGAACGAAGGCGAGCGCGTGCTGCGGGCCGGGCAGGTGCTGGATATCAATGCGCGCACCCTGCTGCATGCCATCGGCGTGGGCCAGGTGGCGGTGGTGGCACGGCCGAAGGCGGCAGTGATCGCCACCGGCAAGGAGCTGGTGACCGAGGCGGCGCAGACGCTAGAATCCGGGCAGATCCGTGACAGCAACCGGCCGTACCTGGTCGGCCGCCTGCAGGCCGCCGGTGCCGAGGTGGTCTGGCAGGGCACGGTGGGCGACGACGTGGCCGCGTTCAATGCGGTGCTGGATGAAGCGCTGGCCGCTGGCGCGCAGGTGCTGATCAGCACCGGTGCGGTGTCGGCCGGGCGCTACGATTTCGTTCCCGACGCGCTTCGCGGCCGGGGTGCGCGCATCGTGTTCCACAAGGTGGCGATCCGGCCGGGCAAGCCGTTGCTGTTTGCGGTGCTGCCCAACGGCGCGCTGTATTTCGGCCTGCCGGGCAATCCGGTCTCCGCTGCCGTGGGCCAGCGCTTCTTCATCGAGCCAGTGCTGCGCCGCCTGCTGGGGCTGGCACCGGAGCCGGTGCTGACGTTGCCGCTGCAGGCCGACGTGCGCACGCCGCCGGGCCTGCGCTTCCACGCGCGGGCGCGGGTGGAAGTGGATGCGCAGGGTCGCCTGAGTGCGCGCGTGCTGGCCGGGCAGGAGTCGTTCCGTTTGATGTCCATGCTGCAGGCCAACGCCTGGGTGGTGCTGGAGGCTGAGGGTGACCTGGCCAGCGCCGGCACCTACGTGCGCGTGCAGGGCTGGGGTCACCACGAACCGGTGCAGCTGGTGAGCCAGGAGTCATGATGAAACAGGTGAATCTGCAGTTGTTCGGTGCATTTTCCGATCTGGATGCCAGCCGCGAGATTGCCGTGGATGTGGCCGGTGGCACCGTGGCCGATCTGCGCCAGGCGCTGCGCGAGCTGCTGCCGCTGCGTTGGCCGGGATTCCGTGCCGGCCTGCTGGATTATTCGGCGTTCGCCGACCAGCAACGCGTGCTGCGCGACCACGAGGCGCTGCCCGAGGATGGCCGTGTGGCGATCCTGCCCCCGGTGAGCGGGGGCTGAGCGATGAGCGAGAAGATCATCGCGAAGGTGGTGGACCGCGCGCAGGCGGCGATCGATCCGGCCGAAGGCATCGCGGCGGTATCCGATCCGGGCTTCGGTGGCATCGATGTGTTCATCGGCAAGGTGCGCGACGTCAACATCGGCCGGCCGGTGACCGGGATCACCTACGACCTGTTCGAGCCGCTGGTGTTGAACGAGTTCAAGCGGTTGGCCGCCGAGGTCGAGGCGACGTTTGGCCCGAAGCTGAAACTGTATGTGGCCCATGCCAAGGGCCGGTTGGGCATTGGTGATGTGGCAGTGGTGGTGGCTGCCGGCAGCCCGCACCGCGACGAGGCGTTCCGCGCCTGCCGGCAGTTGATCGAGGTGGTCAAGCACCAGTGCCCGATCTGGAAGCAGGAGCATTACGAGGACGGCGACAGCGAGTGGAGCGAGGGTTGCAGCCTGTGTCACGTGGACAGCGAACCCGGACATGCCGATGACCATGCGCATGATCATCAACATTGATGCCGACGCAGCCACGCATGGCGTGGCTCTACTGCGATGAGCATCAACGGCATCGTACTGGCCGGTGGCCTGTCCAGCCGGATGGGCCGCGACAAGGCGCTGCTGCCGTGGCAGGGCCGCACGCTGCTGGAACACATGCGGGGCCTGTTGATGCAGGCTGGCGCTGAACGGATATGGGTGAGCGGTGACTATCCGGCCTTCGGTGGCATCCCCGATCAGGTTGCGCGCTGCGGCCCACTGGGTGGGTTGCACAGCGTGATGCAGCAGATGCCCGATGGCCAGGCCTGGGTGGTAGCGGTGGACACGCCGTTGCTGGCGCCACGGCTGCTGCAACGGCTGGCTGGCGAGGGGCGGGGCGCGTGCACGATCTTTGACGGGCATCCCTTTCCCATGCTGTTGAATGTGGACAATGCCACTCGTAACGTGCTGGCCGCGATGCTGGATGATGCGGAAGGGCTGCGCTCTGTACAGGCGTTCCAGCGTCGCCTGCAGATGCACGTGCTGGCGCTTGAAAGCGTTGACGAAGCCTGCCTGGTCAACTGCAATACCCCCGAACAATGGGAGGATGTTGCGTCATGAAAGTGCAGTTGCAGGACCAATCGGTACGGCTTCGCCTGGACGAGGCCGAACTGGCTCGCCTGCTGGCCGGTGAATCGGTCGAGAACATGACCCGCTTCGGCGGCATTGAAGGTTGGGGCATGGCGGTCTCGCTGCATGGCGGCGAGCAACCGGTACTGCTCGATGGTGGCACCTTCTGCCGCCTGGTACTGCCGCGCTCGGCAGTCGAGGCCTTGGCGGGACGGCTGCCGTGCCGGGATGGCCTGCCATTCGACATTGCCCTGGAAGATGGCAGCCAGCTTCAGCTGCAGTTCGATGTGGACGTGCGCGATAGCGTGCGCCAGCGCGGAGTCACGCGCCGCAATACCGCTTCATCGGTTTGACATTTGTCAGGGGCAGGGTGGAAACCGGCTCCTGATTGATCCAGATCAACCCCGTCGTAGTTGCTGCACGGCCTAATGGCTGCATGACGACGGGTCACAACTTGAAAGCAATACCCACGTCATTCCACAGCCTTGGAGCCATGTATGACCGTCGGTAGCGATCCTGTTGTCCGCAGCACTGCCCGTCCGGGTCGCGTCATCAGCGACTGGACGCCGGAGGACCCCGGCTATTGGGAGCGCACCGGCAAGCGGGTTGCCACCCGCAACCTGGTCATTTCGATCCCCTCGCTGCTGCTGGCCTTCTCGGTATGGGTGCTGTTCTCGGCGGTGTCGATCAGCCTGCCGAAGATCGGCTTCAACTTCAGTACCGACCAGCTGTTCTGGCTGGTGGCGCTGCCCAGCCTGTCCGGCGCAACCCTGCGCATCTTCTATTCGTTCGTGATCCCGATCTTCGGCGGCCGCCGCTGGACCGCGCTGTCCACCGCGTCGCTGCTGGCGCCGACGCTCTGGCTCGGCTTTGCGGTGCAGGACCCGGCCACGCCGTACTGGGTGTTCGTGGCCATCGCGATCCTGTGTGGCTTCGGCGGCGCGAACTTCTCGTCGTCGATGTCCAACATCTCCTTCTTCTACCCCAAGCAGAAGCAGGGCCTGGCGCTGGGCCTGAACGCCGGCCTGGGCAATGTGGGCGTGTCGGTGGCGCAGGCGGTGATCCCGCTGGTCATCACCGTAGGCGTGTTCGGTGCGCTGGGTGGTGCACCGCAGCCCGCGGTGGAGGGTGGGGCACCGCTGTTCCTGCAGAACGCCGGCTTCATCTGGGTGCCGGCCATCGCGCTGTGCGCCATCGCGGCCTGGTTCGGCATGAACGACCTGACCAGCGCCCGCTCGTCGTTCTCCGAGCAGGCGGTGATCTTCCGCCGCAAGCACAACTGGCTGATGTGCTGGTTGTACATCGGCACCTTCGGTTCCTACATCGGTTTCTCGGCCGGCTTCCCGATGCTGGTGAAGAGCCAGTTCCCGGACGTGAACCCGCTGGCCTACGCCTTCATCGGCCCGCTGCTGGGCGCGCTGATGCGTTCGGTGGGCGGCAGCATGGCCGACCGCTGGGGTGGCGCCCGCCTGACCTTCTGGGTGTTCGCGCTGATGATCGCGGCGGTGTTCGGCGTGCTGCACTTCCTGCCCAGCCATGGCCAGGGCGGCAACTTCCATGGCTTCCTGCTCAGCTTCATGGCGCTGTTCGTGCTCAGTGGCATCGGCAACGGCACCACCTTCCGCATGATCCCGGTGATCTTCCGCACCCTGCATGAGCGCTGGTCGGCCAACGACAACGCCGAGGGCAAGGCCACGGCCGCACACCAGGCCAGCATCGAGTCGGCCGCGGTGGTCGGTTTCTCCGGTGCGATCGGTGCCTACGGCGGTTTCTTCATTCCCAAGAGCTACGGCTCGTCCATTACGTTGACCGGCAGCCCCGACATGGCGCTGTACGGATTCGTTGTTTTCTATGTCACCTGCCTGGCCGTGACCTGGTGGTGGTACTACCGGCGCGGTGCCGAGACACCCTGCTGACGACATGAAAACGCACCGCAGCCAGATGACACACACAGCCACGATGCCGATGTCCGCAAAGGGAGATCCCCGATGAGTTATTTCCTCGATCGCTTGCAGTTCTTCAAGCGTGACCCCCAGACCTTTGCCGATGGCCATGGGTTTGCCAAGAGCGAGGGCCGCGACTGGGAAAACAGTTACCGCGCCCGCTGGCAGTACGACAAGATCGTACGTTCCACACACGGCGTGAACTGCACCGGCTCCTGCAGCTGGAAGATCTA
Source organism: Stenotrophomonas sp. GD03877 (assembly GCF_029840555.1). NCBI lineage: Bacteria > Pseudomonadati > Pseudomonadota > Gammaproteobacteria > Lysobacterales > Lysobacteraceae > Stenotrophomonas > Stenotrophomonas sp. GD03877. The sequence continues at coordinate 5,101 of NZ_JAOCCT010000035.1, forward strand.
CGTCAAGAACGGCCTGGTCACCTGGGAAACCCAGCAGACCGATTACCCGCGCACGCGCCCGGACCTGCCCAACCATGAACCACGTGGCTGCCCGCGTGGCGCCAGCTATTCCTGGTACCTGTACAGCGCCAACCGGCTGAAGTACCCGCTGATCCGCGGCACGCTGCTGCGCCTGTGGCGCGAAGCCCGCAAGAGCAAGGCCCCGGTCGATGCCTGGGCCAGCATCGTGGAGGACAAGGAGAAGGCGCGCTCGTACAAGACCCGCCGCGGCATGGGTGGCTTTGTGCGCCTGCAGTGGGAAGAGGCCAACGAGATCATCGCCGCCTCCAACCTGTACACGGTGAAGCAGTACGGCCCGGACCGCGTGGTCGGGTTCTCGCCGATTCCGGCGATGTCGATGGTGTCCTACGCTGCCGGTGCGCGATACCTGTCGCTGCTGGGTGGCGCCTGCCTGTCCTTCTACGACTGGTACTGCGACCTGCCGCCGGCCTCGCCGCAGATCTGGGGCGAGCAGACCGACGTGCCCGAGTCGGCCGACTGGTACAACAGCCGCTACATCATCGCCTGGGGTTCGAACGTGCCGCAGACGCGTACGCCCGATGCGCACTTCTTCACCGAGGCGCGCTACAACGGCACCAAGACGGTGGCGATCTGCCCGGACTATTCCGAGCTGGCCAAGCTGACCGACCACTGGCTGCACCCCAAGCAGGGCACCGACGCGGCGCTGGCCTTTGCCTTCGGCCATGTGATCCTGCGCGAGTTCCATGTCGATTCGCCCTCGCAGTATTTCCAGGACTACTGCCGCCAGTACTCGGACATGCCGATGCTGGTGCGCCTTGAGCGCCGCGACGATGGCCGCCTGGTGGCGGGCCGCTTCCTGCGTGCCAGTGAGCTGGGCGGGCTGGGTGAAGCCAACAACCCGGACTGGAAGACCCTGGCCTACGACGAGAACAGTGGCCAGATCGTGGTGCCCAATGGCTCCATCGGTTTCCGCTGGGGTGAAAAGGGCCGCTGGAACATCGAAGAGAAGGCCAGCAATGGCGCCGACACACGCCTGCGCCTGAGCTTGTCCGACGCCAACGACGGCATCGAGGCGGTGAGCTTCCCGTACTTCGGTGGCATTGAAAGCGACGGCTGGACTGCCGCGCCGGCCGAAGACGTACTGGACCGCAACATTCCGGTGCGCCGGCTGGTCACGGTCGACGGCGGCGAGACGCTGGTGGCCACGGTCTACGACCTGCTGCTGGCCCAGTACGGCGTGGACCGTGGCTTTGGCGGCGGCAACGTGGCATCGAGCTTCGATGACATGGTGCCGGGCACGCCGGCGTGGCAGGAGCGCATCACCGGCGTGTCGCGCGCCGAGGTGATCGAGATCGCCCGCGAGTTCGCGCGTACCGCCGACAAGACCCATGGCCGTTCGATGATCATCGTCGGCGCGGGCATGAACCACTGGTTCCACAACGACATGAACTACCGCGGCCTGATCAACATGCTGATCATGTGCGGTTGCGTGGGCCAGACCGGTGGCGGCTGGGCGCATTACGTGGGCCAGGAAAAGCTGCGCCCGCAGACCGGCTGGCAGCCGCTCGCGTTTGGGCTGGACTGGAGCAAGCCGCCGCGCCACATGAACGGCACCTCGTTCTTCTACTTCAACACCGGGCAGTGGCGCTACGAGAAGCTGCAGGTGGACGAGCTGCTGTCGCCGCTGGCCGATGCCAGCAAGTACGGCGGCAGCCTGGCTGACCTGAACCTGCGCGCGGTGCGCATGGGCTGGCTGCCGAGCACCCCGCAGCTCGACCGCAACCCGCTGCAGCTGGTACGCGAGGCCGAAGCGGCCGGCGTGGCCCCGGCGCACTACGCGCTGGGCAAGTTCAAGGACGGCTCGCTGGACTTCGCCTTCGCCGACCCGGACGCCAGCCAGAACCACCCGCGCATGATGTTCATCTGGCGCTCGAACCTGCTCGGTTCCTCGGGCAAGGGCCATGAGTACATGCTGCGGCACCTGCTGGGTACGCGCCACGGGCTGCAGGGCAAGGACCTGGGCGAAATGGGCGCAGTGAAGCCGCAGGAGGTGAAGTGGCGCGACGAGGCGCCGGAAGGCAAGCTGGACCTGCTGGTCACGCTCGACTTCCGCATGTGCACCACCGCGCTGTACTCGGACATCGTGCTGCCGACCGCGACCTGGTACGAGAAGGACGATCTCAATACCTCGGACATGCACCCCTTCATCCACCCGCTGTCCAAGGCGGTGGACCCTGCGTGGGAATCGCGCAGCGACTGGGACATCTTCAAGGAGGTGGCCCGCACCGTGAGCGAGATGGCGCCCGGCGTGCTGGGTGTGGAGAAGGATCTGGTGCTGGTGCCGACCCTGCACGACACGCCCAACGAGCTGGGCATGCCGTTCGGCGTGGCCGACTGGAAGAAAGGTGAGTGCGAGGCCATCCCTGGCCAGACCATGCCGTCGATGACGGTGGTTGAGCGTGACTACCCGAACCTGTACCGCAAGTTCACCTCGCTCGGCCCGCTGCTGGACAAGCAGGGCAACGGCGGCAAGGGCATGAGCTGGGATACCAAGCACGAGGTCGAATTCCTCGGCAAGTTGAACCACACCGTGCACGAAGAAGGCGTAAGCCAGGGGCGCCCGGCCATCTCGACCGCGATCGACGCGGCCGAAGTGATCCTGCACCTGGCGCCGGAAACCAACGGCCATGTGGCGGTGAAGGCCTGGGAATCGCTGGGCACCTTCACCGGGCGCGAGCACACCCACCTGGCCGTGGGCAAGGAGCACGAGGCGATCCGCTTCCGTGACATCCAGGCACAGCCGCGCAAGATCATTTCCTCTCCGATCTGGTCGGGCCTGGAAGACGACAACGTCAGCTACAACGCCGGCTACACCAACGTGCACGAGCTGATTCCGTGGCGCACGGTGACCGGTCGCCAGCAGTTCTACCAGGACCACGAGTGGATGATCGACTTCGGCGAGGCCTTCATGAGCTACCGGCCGCCGGTCAACACGCGCACGGTGGAGCCGCTGCTGAACCAGCGCCCGAACGGCAACAAGGAGATCGTGCTGAACTGGATCACCCCGCACCAGAAGTGGGGCATCCACAGCACCTACAGCGACAACCTGATCATGCAGACACTGTCGCGTGGCGGCCCGATCGTGTGGATCAGCGAGGACGACGCGCGCAGTGCCGGCATCGTCGACAACGACTGGATCGAGCTGTTCAACGTCAATGGCGCGATTGCCGCGCGTGCGGTGGTCAGCCAGCGCGTGATGCCGGGCATGGCGATGATGTACCACGCCCAGGAACGCATCATCAACGTGCCGGGCTCGGAGATTTCCGGTACCCGCGGCGGCATCCATAACTCGGTGACCCGCATCGTGCTCAAGCCGACCCACATGATTGGTGGCTACGCGCAGCTGGCCTACGGTTTCAACTACTACGGCACCTGCGGCACCAACCGCGACGAGTTCGTGATCGTGCGCAAGATGGACAAGGTGGATTGGCTAGATGGCGAGGCCGTACCGGCCGCCGCCAAGGAGGTGGTGTGATGAAGGTCCGTGCACAGATCGCGATGGTGCTGAACCTGGACAAGTGCATCGGCTGCCATACCTGCTCGATCACCTGCAAGAACGTCTGGACCTCGCGCGAGGGCGTCGAGTACGCCTGGTTCAACAACGTGGAAACCAAGCCGGGCATCGGTTACCCGAAGGAATGGGAAAACCAGGACAAGTGGAATGGCGGCTGGGTGCGCACCCGCGCCGGCAAGCTGGTGCCGCGTGCCGGTGGCCGCTGGCGCATGCTGGCCAAGATCTTCGCCAACCCGGACCTGCCGCAGATCGACGACTACTACGAGCCGTTCGATTTCGATTACCAGAACCTGCATACCGCCAAGGACAGCCAGCACCAGCCGACCGCGCGCCCGCGTTCGCTGATCAGTGGCGAGCGCATGCAGAAGATCGAGTGGGGCCCCAACTGGGAGGAGATCCTCGGTTCGGAGTTCAGCAAGCGCTCGCGCGACTACAACTTCGACCAGATGCAGAAGGAGATCTACGGCGCCTTCGAGAAGACCTTCATGATGTACCTGCCGCGTCTGTGCGAGCACTGCCTGAACCCGGCGTGCGTGTCGGCGTGCCCGTCGGGTGCGATCTACAAGCGCGAGGAAGACGGCATCGTGCTGATCGACCAGGACAAGTGCCGCGGTTGGCGCATGTGCGTGTCGGCCTGCCCGTACAAGAAGATCTACTACAACTGGAAGAGCGGCAAGTCGGAGAAGTGCATCTTCTGCTACCCGCGCATCGAGATGGGTGAGCCGACCGTGTGCTCGGAAACCTGCGTGGGCCGCATCCGCTACCTGGGCGTGATGCTGTACGACGCCGATCGCATCGCCGAGGCCGCCTCGGTGCCGGCCGAGAAGGACCTGTACCAGGCCCACCTGGACATCTTCCTGGACCCGAACGATCCGGCGGTGATCGCCGCCGCGCGCAAGGAGGGCATCCCGGACAGCTGGCTGGAGTCGGCCAAGCAGTCGCCGGTGTACAAGCTGGCGATCGACTGGAAGCTGGCGCTGCCGCTGCACCCGGAATACCGCACGTTGCCGATGGTCTGGTACGTACCGCCGCTGTCGCCGATCCAGTCCGCCGCCGAGCGTGGCCGTGTGGGCATGAGCGGCGAACTGCCGGACGTGGCGTCGCTGCGCATCCCGATGCGCTACCTGGCCAACCTGCTGACGGCCGGTGACGAGGCGCCGGTGGTACGCGCGCTGGAACGGCTGATGGCCATGCGTGCCTGGCGCCGGGCCAAGAACGTGGACGGCGTGGAAGACACCGCGGTACTGGAGCAGACCGGGCTGAGCATCGCCCAGGTGGAGGAGATGTACCGCTACCTGGCCATCGCCAACTACGAGGACCGTTTCGTGATTCCGACCGGCCACCGCGAGTACGCCAACGACGCCTTCGGTGAGCGCGGCGGCTGCGGCTTCACCTTCGGCAACGGCTGCAATGGTGACAGCCCGGCCGACCTGTTCGGCCAGCGCAAGAGCACCACCTTCGTGGTCGACAACGGTCCCAACCACCGCCGCAAGGAGGTGGTGTGATGAGCGTGCTCAAGCTGGTCGGGGTGCTGCTGGACTACCCCCGTGAAGAACTGTGGCAGCACGGCGAGGAACTGCTCGCCGCCTGCGACGCCCCGGCGTTGAATGCCGCCCGCCGCCAGCAGCTGCGCAGCTTCGTGCAGCAGCTGCTGGCCACCGATGCGCTGGATGCGCAGGCGGCGTGGCTGGCCAGTTTCGATCGCGGCCGCTCGATGAGCCTGCTGCTGTTCGAACACATCCATGGCGAGTCGCGCGACCGCGGCCAGGCCATGGTCGACCTGATCGAAACCTACCGCCGCAACGGCTTCGAACTGGATGCCCGCGAGCTGCCGGACTACCTGCCATTGCTGTTGGAGTTCCTGGCCCATCGCCCCGGCAGCGAGGCCCGCGAGTGGCTGCACCACATCGGCCATATCGCCGGGATGCTGGCGGCGCGTGCCGCCGAGCGTGAGCTGCCGCACCGGGTGCTGTTCGAGATCCTGGTCGAAGCCGGTGACGGCAAGGCCGATCTGCAGGCGCTGCGCCAGCGTGCCAGCGAGGAAGTCCGCGACGATACCGCCGAGGCCATGGATCGCTTGTGGGAGGAGGAGGCGGTGCGCTTCGGCGCCGAAGCCCCCGCCGAAGACTGCAAGCCGCCCGTGCGTTCGCCGGCCCGTCCTTCGCATCGAGAGGTCCAGCCATGAGTTACTCCCTGCATCAATTCGCCTTCCAGTACTACCCGTACATCGCCGTGGCGGTGCTGCTGATCGGCAGCTGGGCCCGCTATGACAAGGCCATGTACACCTGGCGCACCGGCTCCAGCCAGATGCTGTCGGACAAGGGCATGCGGATCGGCAGCAACTGCTTCCACATCGGCATCCTGGCCATCCTCGGTGGTCATCTGGTCGGCCTGTTGACCCCGCACGCGGTGTACGAGCACTTCATCACCTCCTCGCAGAAGCAGATGCTGGCGATGGTGGTTGGTGGTGTGTTCGGCGCACTGTGCTTCATCGGCATCAGCATCTTGCTGGTACGCCGCCTGTTCAACGCGCGCGTGCGGGCCACCGGCAGTTTCGGTGACACCCTGGTACTGGTGCTGCTGTTCGCCCAGCTGTGCCTGGGCCTGTACAGCATCCGCATCTCGTCCGGCCACCTGGACGGCGGGGTGATGGTGCAGCTGGCCGAGTGGGCGCAGCACATCGTGACCTTCCGCGCCGGTGCCGCTGATTACATCGAGGGCGTCAGCTGGGTCTACAAGATGCATATCTTCCTGGGCCTGACCCTGTTCCTGATCGCGCCGTTCACCCGCCTGGTGCACGTGTGGAGCATTCCGATCAGTTACCTGTGGAGGCCGTACCAAGTGGTGCGCCGCCGCCAGGCCACGCTGCGCTACGGTCCGCGGGAGTAAGCCATGGGCAGCCTGCCGAAATTCCTGCCGATCACCGTGATCGACTCCGCCGCACCGGTTCCCGCCGAGGCGCATTCGCACCACCATGACGCGGCGGCACAGGGGCCGCGCTCGCTCGGGCAGCCGGCACCGTGCCGGCTGTTCGTGGACGAGACCGCGATCAGCGAGGCTGACATCGCCCGCGAGATGCAGCACCACCGGGCGATGCGCCCGGAGCAGTCTCGTGCCGAAGCGGCACGTGCACTGGTGGTGCGTGAGCTGCTGCGCCTGGAAGCGCAGCGGCTTGGGCTGCAGGCGCCGGAGGGCAACCGGGTAAGCGACGAGGAAGTGCTGATCCAGCAACTGCTGGAAGATGCGATCGAAGACCGCGTGCCGACCGATGAGGACTGCCGGCGCTACTTCGAGCAGAACCCGGAGCGCTTCCGCTCCCCCGACCGCGTGCGCCTGCGCCATATCCTGCTGGCTGCGCCGGCCGATGATGTGGCCGGGCGCTTTGCCGCACGCACCGAGGGCGAGCGACTGGTCGGGCTGCTGAAGGAGTCGCCGCACCTGTTCGCCGATTTCGCCCTGCGCCATTCGCGTTGCCCATCCAGCAGCGAGGGCGGCGACCTGGGCTGGCTGCAGCGCGGGCAGACCACGCCGGAGTTCGACCGCCAGGTGTTCCGCCTGCGCGAGGGCCTGGCCGGTTTCCCGGTGGAATCACGCTGGGGCTACCACGTGGTCTGCGTCGATGCCCGCGAGGAAGGCCAGCCGCAGCCGTTCGAGGCGGTGCTGCCGCAGCTGCGTGACTACCTGGAGCTGCAGGTGCGCCAGCGTGAAGTGCAGGCCTACCTGCTGCAGCTGCAGGAGCGCTACCCGGTGCGCGGGCTGGATGAGATCGAAGCCGAAGCGGATATCGGCTGAACCCCCTTGAACGAGGAAAATTCATGAACCAGGCCCTTGCCCCCGCCAGTGCCGGGCAGCAGCAACGTGCGCTGTGGCTGAGCACGTTCGCCTTCACCGTGTGCTTCGCGGTGTGGATGATCTTTTCGATCATCGGTATCCAGATCAGTCAACAGCTCGGCTTGAATGACACCCAGTTCGGCCTGTTGATCGCCACGCCGGTGCTGACCGGCTCGGTCAGCCGCGTCTTCCTCGGCATCTGGTCCGACCAGTTCGGTGGCCGCAAGGTGATGGTGCTGGTGATGCTGTGTGGCGCAGTGGCCACCTGGATGCTGACCTACGCACAGACCTACACCCAGTTCCTGATTGCCGCGCTGTGCGTGGGCATCGCCGGCGGTAACTTCTCGGTGGGCGTGGCCTACGTCTCGAAGTGGTTCCCGGCCAGCAAGCAGGGCACCGCACTGGGCATCTTCGGTGCCGGCAACATTGGCTCGGCGGTGACCAAGCTGCTGGCGCCGCTGGTGATGGTGGCGGCCGGCTGGACCATGGTCGCCAAGGTCTGGGCCGTTGCGCTGGCAGTTACCGCGGTGCTGTTCTTCCTCTTCAGCAAGGAAGACCCGTCGCTGGAGCAGCGCCGCCGCGAAGGCGTGAAGCCGGTCCCGTTCGCCGAGCAGATGGCGCCGCTGAAGAACCTGCAGGTCTGGCGGTTCTCGCTGTACTACTTCTTCGTGTTCGGCGGCTTCGTGGCGCTGGCGCTGTGGCTGCCGCACTACCTGGTGGGCGCCTATGGCATGGACGTGGGCCACGCCGGCATGTTGGCGGCGTGCTATTCGATCCCGGCCAGCCTGTTCCGCGTGGTCGGTGGCTGGATGTCGGACCGGATGGGCGCGCGCCGGGTGATGTACTGGACCTTCGGCGTGTCGGCCATCTGCACCTTCCTGCTGGCCTACCCGGATACCGAGTATGTGGTGAAGGGCATCCATGGCCCGATCCACTTCCATCTGGCCATCGGGGTGGTGATGTTCACCGTGCTGGTGTTCGTGCTGGGCTTCTTCATGTCGTTGGGCAAGGCCGCGGTCTACAAGCATATTCCGGTGTACTACCCCAGGCACGTGGGTGCGGTGGGCGGCGTGGTCGGCATGATCGGTGGCCTGGGTGGCTTCATCCTGCCGATCGTGTTTGGCGCGCTGAATGACGCGGTGGGCATCTGGAGCAGCTGCTTCATGCTGCTGTTCGTGCTGGTGGCGGCTGCACTGGCGTGGATGCACTTTGCGATCCGTCGCATGGAACGCCGCCACTTCCCGCAGATCGACCGCGAAACCGATCTGCCCGAAGCCATCGATGCGGCCGCCGCCGAGCGGGTGCGCGGCGGGTGAAGGTGTTTGCCGGCCAGCGGCCGGCACTACCAAATGGTGGGTGAAGGGGTAGTGCCGGCCGCTGGCCGGCAGCAACCATCAGATGCGCCGCGCTTGATTTCAATCAGGGCCACGCGAAGAGGAACGCCCGAAGATGTCTGCCATGAGCTTCCACGTTGACGAGAGCGAGGACACTGCGCTGCAGGCGGCATTGCTGCGGCAGCCCCGGCACGTGCTGTTTCCGCCGGCTGACCAGTTCAGCACCGGCTTTGGCGAAAGCGGGTGGCGCGCCGCCGTGCGCGCCAGCAACGAGCACCTGATCCCGCGTGGCTTGACGCTCGGCTTCCAGGCCGGCCGTGGCGGACGCGATGCGCCACCGCAGGCGTATCTGGATACCCTGCTGCTGGCGCTGCGGCTGCAGGCCGACGCGCTGGCCGAGGACCGTGAAGTGGTGGCGATGGTGCTGCAGCTGGGGCTGGCCGAGACGTTGCCGCCGCCGCAGCTGGGCCAGCTGCTGGATGCGGTGCCGCAGCACCTGCGCACCGTGGCGCGGCCCCAGGTGGAGGTGCGGCTGGACGCAGGCAGCGCGCTGGCGCCGGCGCAGCTGCGTGCGGTGGGCTGCACCCGCTTGAACGTGATCGATCGTGCCGATGCACCGGGGCCGACCCTGCTGGCACAGGCGCGACAGGTGGGCTTCACCGCGCGCTACTACCAGTTGCGGGTACCCGGCAGCGAGGACGCCGGCTTCATTGAACGGCTGCACGAGGTGCTGGCCGAGGCGCCGGAGCGCATCCTGCTGCCGGCGCCGTGTGCGCTGCCGGAACATCCCTCGGCCGTCCATTGGCTGCAGGCCTGGCGCCTGCTGCGCGCTGCGGGTTACGAACCGATTGGTGGCGATCACTATCAGCGCGGCGATCTGCCGAACCCGCACGGTCCGGGCGATGGCCAGCGCCATTGCGATCTTGCCGGTGTGCCACGCCGCGACCGCAGCGATTTCATCGGCCTTGGGCTGTCCGCCTGCAGCCAGATCGGCGAGGTGTTCTACCGGCTGGAGGACGAACTGGGCGAATGGCGTGCGCGGCTGCAGGCCGGGCACATGGGCGTGTCTGCCGGGTTGATCCTGTCCGAGGACGAGCGGTTGGTGGCCGAAGTGGCGCAGAGCATCGCCTGTGACCACGCCCTCGATGCGGCTGCCTTCGAGTGGCGCAACGATGAACCGTTCGAGGAATGTTTTGCCGACCAGCTGCCCGCGTTGTCGCCGTTGCTGGCACGCGGCTGGGCGCAGTGGGATGCGCGCGTACTGCGCCTGGCCGAAGAAGGGCGCCTGCTGTGGCGTATGATGGCCGCATGCTTCCGGCCGGCGGCCGCCATCGCTTGAGTCTTGCACCGATGTCTTCAATTCCGCCTTCGCAGGGCCGTCTCGGCCGGGCCACACCCAACCCCGCCGCCGCCGATGATGGCGACGCACTGCACTTCTGCAGCACCTGTGCGTTCTCCGACGCATGCATGTCGCAGGGTTACGACAAGACAGCACTGGGCGATCTGCACGTGCTGGTGGACCATGTCGGTCCGTTCCATGCGGGTGACTACATTTTCCGCGCTGGCGAATCGTTCGATTCGATTGCTGCGGTGCGCGCTGGCATGGTCAAGACCTTCGTCGATGACAGCCAGGGCAACGAGCAGGTGCTGGGCTTCAGCCTGCCGGGTGAAGTGATCGGCCTCAACGCGATCCACGGTTCACGCTTTCCCTGCAATGCGGTGGCGCTGGACACCGTGCACCTGTGCCGCATCTCGTTCCCCAAGCTCAGCCTGTTGGCCACCCGCATGCCGGGGCTACAGGCCAAGCTGTTCAGCCTGCTCAGCGCGGAGATCGGCAAGGTCGCGACCCTGGCCGCCAACCACCGTACCGAAGAACGCATGGCCGCGTTCCTGCTGGACATGTCCGAGCGCTACGCGCGGCGCGGCTTTTCCGCCACGCGCTTCAACCTGACGATGGCGCGTACCGAGATCGCCAATTACCTGCGGATGGCGCCGGAAACCGCCAGCCGCGTGCTGCGCCGCCTGAGCGATGATGGGATCATCGCGGTGAAGCAGCGCGAGATCCTGTTGCTGCAGCCCGAGCGCCTGGCAGCGCTGGCGGTGGCCGACGAATCCGATCCGAACTGAACCTGGCCGGGAGCCGACGATGAAGCGAGCTGGACTGTTGTTGCTGGGCCTGCTGGCCGCGGTGCCGGCCTGGGCGGCTGAGCTGACGGTGTCGGCGGCATCGAGCCTGACCGAGAGCTTCCGCGAACTGGGCACCGCCTATGAGAAGGCACACCCGGGAACCAAGGTGGATTTCAACTTCGCCGCCTCCGGCGTGCTGCTGCAGCAGATCAGCCGCGGCGCGCCGGTGGATGTGTTCGCCTCGGCCGACGAAACCACGATGGACCAGGCCCAGCAGCAGGACCTGCTGGCGGCCGGTACCCGCGAGGTGTTCGCGGTGAATGCGCTGTGGGTGGTGGTGCCGCCGCAGGCCAAGGCTGCGCCGCATACCTTGAAGGACCTGGCCGGTGCCGGTGTGCAGCGCATCGCACTGGGCAACCCGGACAGCGTGCCGGTCGGCCGCTATGCCAAGGGCGCGCTGGAAGCGGCGGGCCTGTGGCCGTCGGTGCAGGGCAGGATCATCACGACGCAGAACGTGCGCCAGTCGCTGGATTACGTGGCGCGGGGTGAAGTGGATGCCGGCTTCGTCTATGCCACCGATGCGCAGGCGATGCCCAACCGCGTGCGCCGTGCCTTCGCGGTGCCGGTGCCCGGGCGCATTGCCTATCCGCTGGCCGTGATCAAGGCCAGCCCACAGCAGGCGGAAGCCAGGCGCTTCACCGCCTTCTTGCGTTCGGCACAGGGCCAGGCGATCCTGGCCAAACACGGGTTCGGCAAGCCCTGAGGCATGGATCTGGACTGGAGCGCACTGTGGTTGTCGCTGAAGGTGGCCGGCTGGGCCACCGCGATCAATCTGGTGCTGGGCGTGGCACTGGGCGCATTGCTGGCGCGGCGGCGATTTCCCGGCCGTGAGCTGCTGGATTCGCTGCTGACCTTGCCGATGGTGCTGCCACCGACGGTGCTGGGCTATTACCTGCTGGTGCTGATCGGTCGCAACGGCCCGATCGGCGCATGGCTGCAGTCGTGGTTCGGCATCAACCTGGTGTTCACCTGGCAAGCCGCGGTGATCGCCGCGGCGGTGGCTTCGCTGCCTCTGGTGTTCAAGCCGGCGCGCGCGGCGTTCGAGGAAGTGGACGGACAGCTGGAGCAGGCCGCGCGCACGCTTGGCGTGTCCGAAGCAGCGGTGTTCTTCCGCATCACGTTGCCACTGGCCTGGCGCGGCATCCTCGCCGGGCTGCTGCTGGCGTTTGCACGCGCGATGGGCGAGTTCGGCGCGACATTGATGGTGGCGGGCAGCATTCCGGGTCGCACGCAGACGCTGTCGATCGCCATCTACGAGGCGGTGCAGGCCGGTCAGGATGGCAAGGCCAATGCGCTGGTGATCCTGACCTCGGTGGTCTGCATCGTGATCCTGTTACTGGCTGCGCGGCTGGTGGGCGGACGTCGCCGGGAGCTGCGTGATGTGGCTTGACCTGCAGGTGCAGCGCCGCCTGCGGGCGGCCGGCCAGGATTTCGTGTTGGACGTATCGCTGCAGTGCACGCAGCGGCAGGTGGTGCTGTTCGGACCCTCGGGTGCCGGCAAGAGCCTGACGCTGAAGGCGGTGGCCGGGCTGCTGCGGCCCGGGCAGGGACATGTGCGCGTGCAGGGGCAGACCTTGTTCGATGCGGCCAACGGCGTGGATCTGCCGCCGCAGCGCCGCCGGCTGGGCTACGTGTTCCAGGATTACGCGTTGTTCCCGCACCTGAGCGTGCGCCAGAACGTGGCGTTCGGGCTGGAGCGCGGGTGGTTGAATCCGCGCGCGCGCCAGCGCTTCGATGCGGTGGAGCAGTGGCTGCACGCATTCCGCATCGACACGGTGGGCGATCTGCTGCCCTCGCAGGTCTCCGGTGGCCAGCGCCAGCGCACTGCATTGGCGCGCGCCCTGGTGACGCAGCCCCAGGCGCTGCTGCTGGATGAGCCGTTCTCCGCACTGGACCACGACCTGCGCCAGCACCTGCGCCAGGAGCTGGAAACCGTGTTGGACCGGACCGGCATCCCGTTGTTGCTGATCAGCCACGACCCGCAGGACGTGGCCATGTTCGGCCAGCAGGTGGCGCGCGTGGTCGACGGCCGCATCGTCGGCGATTGACCTGCACCTGTAGAGCCGAGCCCATGCTCGGCTGCTCTGCGCGACACCGCCAACAGCAGCCGAGCGTGGGCTCGGCTCTACAGGATCAACGGATCAATACAGTTCACAGTGCGTGCGGCCTTCATTCCGCAGCGCGTCCCATTGCCCTGCACCCGCGACGGCATCGATGGCCTCGCGCACCGCGCCTTCCAGGTGGCGCTTGCTGCCGCACAGGTACAGATGCCCACCGCGGGCCAGGACGTCGCGCACTTCGCTGGCGCGCTGCTGCAGCACATGCTGCACATAGACCTTTTCGGTGCCATCGCGCGAGAACGCGGTATGCAGGCCGGCCAGCACGCCACGCGTGTGCCAGTCCTGCAGCTGGTCGCGGTACAGGTAGTCGTGCTGGCGATGCTTCTCGCCGAACACCAGGTGCACTTCACGTTCGCAGGCGTTGGCCTGCAGTTCCTGCATCAGGCCCATCAAGGGCGCGATGCCGGTGCCGGTGCCGACCAGCAGCAGCGGTGCCTCGCCGGTATCGGGCAGGTGGAAGCCGGGGTTGGAGCGGCAGTACACACGGGCATGGTCGCCGCCATGCAGCAGGCTGCCGGTGGCAGTGCCGAAGCGTTCGCGGCCGCGCAGGGTGTAGCGCACTTCGCGCACGCACAGGCTCAGCTGGTCGTTGAACGGGTGCGAGGCGATCGAATAGGCGCGCGGCAGCCGCGGTGACAGCAGTTCGCGCAGCCTGGCCAGCGGCACGCTGTGCGGCGTGGCGTGGTCCTGCAGCACGTCCAGCAGGTCCAGGCCATGCAGGTAGGCGTCCAGCTCGCGCTTCTGGCTGACCTTCAGCAGGCCCTTCAGTACCTCGCTACCGCCGAGCTTGGCCAGTTCGCGCAGCACGCCCTTGCTCAGCAGGCGCAGCTCGCGGTCGTGCAGGGCGGCCACGGCGGCCGTGTCGCCGTACCAGGTGGCCAATGCCTGCAGCAGGGCAGGATCGTTTTCCGGCACCACGTGCAAGGTGTCGCCGGCACGGTAGGCCATGCCGCTACCGCTGATGTCCAGCTGCAGGTGCCAGGCCGCCGGGTCGCTGCTGTTCAAGCGGCGGCGTTCGAAAATGGGGGCGGAAAAGGCATTGTCTTCGCCATAGGCGGTGATCTGAAGGCGCAGGTCCTGGCCAGCGCTGAGGTCACCATCCAGCACCTGGCCCAGCACCGGCTGCCATTGCTGGAAGAACTGCTCGTAGCCCAGATCGGCGTCCACTCGGTGCAGCAGCGGCTGGGCCTGGCGCTCGCTTAGTGCAACATCCAGCGCCTTGGTGAAGCCGCAGAAACTGGGGTAGCCGGTGTCACCCAGGCCGAACACCGCATAGCGCAGGCCGCGCAGCGTCGGGGTCTGGCGCAGTGTTTCGAAGAACTGCTCGCCATTGGCCGGCGGTTCGCCATCGCCGAACGAGCTGGAGATCGCCAGCAGCACATCGCCGTGGCCGAGACTGGCCACGTCGATGTCGTTGAACGAGAGCACCTGCGGCCCGTGCGGCTGCAGGTCCGCGCCCAAGCGCTGGGCCAGGGCGCGGGCGTTGCCAGACTCGGACGCGAAACCCACCAGCAGGCGGCTGAAGGGCGTACTGGCCGGGAGGGCGTTCACGCGACCTCGTAGAAGTCGTCGAACTTTTCCTTGCTGAACTCGACCAGGTCGTAGTTCTGCATCAGGTCGTTCACCACGCGGCGGATGCTGATGTACGAGGTGATGTTGCCGTCGGCGTCGAACAGCGGCTGCACGGTGGTATCGACCACATAGAGCACGCCGCCCTTGCCGAGGTTGGGCACGATGCCGGTCCAGGTCTTGCCGGCCTTGATGGTGTCCCACATGTCCTTGTAGACCGCCTTGGGCACATCCGGGTGGCGCACGATGCTGTGCGGCTGGCCGATCAGTTCCTCGCGGGCGAAGCCGGTGAGCGTGCAGAACAGGTCGTTGGCGTACGTGATGTTGCCCTGCAGGTCGGTGGTGGAGATCACCATGACGTTCTGCATGGCGTTCAGCAGCTGGGCGTTGTCGGGGGTGTAGCTCATCGCAGGGTCCTTGTGGATGCCGGCAGCGCCGGCGTGTTCGGGTCCTGCATAGAAATACGCCCGCGCGGCGGCGGGCGGTTTGACATTGATCAAGTGGGTGATGCGATGGCCTGCGACCGGGTGTCGCAGGGAGATGCCATGTAGAACCGAGCCCACGCCAGAGCGAGCGCCTCAGCCCATCAGATAACGCAACACCCCGGCCGAGACCACGCCGATCAGCACCGTCGGCAGCATCGACAGCCGCGTGGCGGCCAGCAGGGTGATCGCCAGCGCGCCGAGGTCGGCGGGCTTGTCGGCGACGAAGTCCGGGGCGATCACCGAGATCAGCACGCAGCCCGGCGCAGCTTCCATCACCGTCACGGCGCGCCTGCTCAACGTGCGGTTGCGCAGCGCGAGGAAGCCGACGATGCGGGTCAGGTAAGTGGCGGCGGCCATCAGCACGATGGTCAGCACCGAGGTCCAGTGGATCAGTAGCGGGGCCAGGCTGGCGCCCATCAGCAGGTGGCGGCTGTTGACCAGCGCGGTGATCGCCACGATCAGTGCGATATGCGGCGGCGAGGTCCACAGTTCGACGGCGGCGAACTCCGAGCCGCCGGCGAAGTTGAGGCCGGTCATCAGCGGCACTTCCAGTGCGCTCAGGCCTTTCTGGGCCGCCTGGGCGCCGAGTACCAGGGCGAAGGGAATGAAGCCGATCATCACCGGTACGGCGGCGCGCAGGCCGCGCAGGAATTCGGCACGCGGCGCGGTATCGCAGGCATCGGGCAGGGGGAGGGTGGTAGGGGCGTCCATAGAACGACACAACGAGGTGGGGGTGGCCCATGCTAGCGGTCCGATCGCGAAATCGGGTTGCGTTGATGCCACTTGATTCGGGAATATTGAGATTCCATGCGGCCATGGTGGCCAAGAGTGAAATCCCATGCAGTACCAGCTCGACAACCTCGATCGGCGCATCCTCGACGCCCTGCAGCGCGACGGCCGCCTGCAGAACCTGGAGCTGGCCCGTCAGGTAGGCCTTTCGCCCTCGGCCTGCCTGCGCCGGGTGCGGCTGCTGGAGGAGGGCGGTTACATCGACCGCTACGTGGCCCTGCTGAACGAGGCCAGGGTCGGCCGCGGCTTCACCGTGTTCGTGCGCGTGTGGCTGCGCGGGCAGGACGAGGACACCACCAACCACTTCATCAACAGCATCAAGTCTTTCCCGGAAGTGCTTGAATGCCATCTGATGGCCGGTGACTGCGATTTCCTGCTGCGGGTGGCGGTGGCCGACCTTGATGCCTACCGGCAGTTCCAGATGCAGCACCTGAACCGGATTGCCGGGGTGCAGAACACCAAGACCGAAATTCCGATGCAGCGGATCAAGCAGACGACCCAGTTGCCGCTTTGAGGGGTGGGGTTTGCGGCCGGGTTGCACCCGGCACCGCGGTAGTGCCGGCCGCTGGCCGGCAACCTCAGGAGCAACAGCAACAGCAACAGCGATTCTCCGTGGGGCGGCGGGGCGGTATGGCCAAGCAGGACACGCCGTAAACCCTTCCTTGGGGGCTCGATGGCGCCATCCATGGCGCCAACGGTCCTGCCTGGCCATACCGCCCCGCCGCCTGACAGCTTCCGCGATCTGTCGGGGTCGGATCCCGTGCGCAGATGAACCTGTCTGCTCGGTTCATTGATTCCTGATGCATGACTGGCTCCACGGAGTCTGCCTCGGCGTCAGCCGTGGCGGCGGTCATCGCAATGACATCTGGCACCGGTACGTTTTGAGCCCGCTTGCGGGTCGCGCGCGGGCCGGGGTTCCGGTCGTGGTGCGCGTCCACTGCAGCTGCTGTCGCTGCCGAGGGTCATGTGTTCTACGTCAGGGGGCTGAATGGACACCATGCGGTCAGAACTTGGAAGGTGGCCATCGCCGCATGGCTGCTGCTGTCCTTTGCCGCTGCCGCACAGGACGCTGTTCATGCCTACGATATCCCTGCGCAGCCGCTGGAACAGGCGGTCGAGCGATTCAGTGTCATCAGTGGGTGGTCGGTGATGTACCCGGGCGACCTTGCCGCGGGCCGCAGCAGCCATGCGCTGCGCGCCAGCCTGCCGCCGCTGCCCGCATTGCAGGCGCTGCTGCAGGACTCCGGTATCGAGGCTGAGGTGATCGGCGAGCAGCGCGTGGTGCTGCGCCGGGGCATGGCCTCGGCCGCCGAACCCGGTGTTGGCGCCCAACTTCCCGAGGCCGAACGTCGGCGTCGCTACGGCGGGCTGCAGCAGCGACTGCGTGCGGTGTTCTGTTACGACCCGGAGATCGCGCCCGGCCGCTATGCCGCGACGCTGCGCTTCCGCATCGACGGCGCGGGCAAGGTGAGCGAGCCCGAGCTGCTGTCCGGCAGTGGCAGCGATCGCCGCGATGCTCACCTGCTGCAGGCAATGCAGGGCCTGGTGCTGGCGACCGAGACCGCCGCGCTGCCACAGCCGGTGACGCTGCAGATCCGTCCTTCCGGCACCGACCACGACTGTGGCGGGCGCGCGCCCCTTCCATGACTTCAAGGATTCGAACATGAGCAACGGTACGGCTGGGGCAGTTGACCTAATGGACCACCTTCTGGGTGCCTACGATGAGCTGAAGCGCCGGCTGGTGCGCAAGCTGGGCTCGGAAGAGCTGGCCGGCGACGCGCTGCAGGACACCTGGATGCGCCTGAGCGCGCGGCGTGATCGCCTGGACGCCGTACAGAACCCCGCGGCCTACCTGCTGCGCATGGCGATGAATACCGTGATCGACCGCCAACGTGCAGACCACCGCCTGCTGAGCCTGGAGGAGGTGGATACGCTGATGGACATGGCCGACCCGGCACCCGGCCCGGCGCAGGTGGCCGAACTGGACTTCGCGCTGGAAGACATGGTCGGCCTGCTGCAGCGCATGCCCGAGCGCCGTCGCCGCATCCTGCTGGCAATCCGCGTCGATGGCCTGCAGCAGCGCGACGTGGCCGACCACCTCGGCGTGTCGCTGCGGCTGGTGCAGCGTGAGCTGAAGGCGGCCCAGGATTACCTGGCCGAGCGCAGCGGGCAGGGGCGCCAGGTGCGGTTCTGAGCGACGGCATCCGTCTACACTTTGACGCCGAGCAGAACCCCGCAGCGTGCGGGTCCGGCATGAGCCCTCATGGATCCTGACGATCGCCCGCAACGCCCGTTGGATGCCGTTGAGCGTCAGGCCCACGCGTGGGTGGTGCGGCTGACCTCGGGCGAGGCGACCGCCGCCGACGGGCGCCGGTTCCGCGCGTGGTGCGAGTCCGACCCGCGTCATCGTGAAGCGTTCGGACGTGCGCGCCGGCAGTGGGAGCAGGTGCGGCTGGCCGGCGAGCAGCTGCCCGCCGCCGCGCGCCAACCGGTCGCGCCGTCGCCGGCCCAGCGCTGGAGCCGGCGTGCCTTCCTGGGCGCGGCGATTGCCGCGCCGGCCAGTCTGGTGGTGGTGGCGGCGATCCGTCCGCCGCTGGGATTATGGCCCTCGGTGACGGCGATGGCGGCCGATTTCCACACCGGCACCGGTGAACGGCTGCAGATTGCACCCTTGCCGCAGCTGAAGATCGAACTGGATACGCAGAGCAGCCTGCGCCGCCGCGCAGACGCGCAGGGCGAAGGCTTCGAGCTGGTACAGGGCCAGGCCGCGATCGAAACCGGGGCTGGTCTGCGCCTCGCGCTGTTCGCGGGCCCGGGTTGCGTGATTGCCGATGAAGGCGCAGTGCGCCTGGATGTGCGCAACACTCACGGCCAGGTACGGGTGACCTGCCTGCAGGGCAGCGCCCGCATCGAGCATCCGCAGGGGCGGCTGCAGCTGCAGCCGGGCCAGCAGACCCAGTACGACGAGCGCCTCAGTGGTGTGGTGGCCGAGGCCGTGGCCTCGGAAGTGAGTGCGTGGACCGAGGGCATGCTGGTGTTCCGTCGCGCACCGCTGCGCGAGGTGGTGGACGAGATCAACCGTTATCGTCGTGGCAAGGTGCTGTTGGGTGAATCGGCATTGGCGCGCGCGCCGGTCAGCGGTCGCTTCCGCATCGATGACCCGGATGCGGCGCTGGAGCAACTGCGACTGACGATGTCGCTGGATCTGCGTCGCTTTCCGGGCGGCATCGCCGTCCTTGGATAGATGAAGACGCTGGCCGTGCGCACCGCGCAGGGCTGTTGCAAGCAAGGAGAAGCCAAGGATGCGCAACGAGACCATCGGTGTGCTGGATCTGCGTCGCAATCTGTCGGCGTTGCTGGAAACAACCCAGCGACGGCCGTTGATGGTGCACCGCTACGGATCGCCATGGGTGTGCGTGGTGTCCGACGCGCAGTGGCAGGAAAAGGCTGTGCTGCTGGACTTCGATCCGCAGTCGCACCCGCTGGCGATGCTGTTGCGCCTGCAGCAGCGGGTGTTGCCACTGGCTGAAACCGGTGCGTTGCCGCCTGCGGCGCTTGCTCGTGCGCTGTTGCTGATGGACATGCATGGCATCGGGGATCTGGCGCAGCTGCATGAGCAGGTGCTGCACCATCGGCTGTGGCACTGGTTCGTGGCCGGTACCCACGGTGTGATGGACAGCTGGCAATTGCCGGCGCTGCGCGTTGCGATGGGGTCATGGTGCGATGACGCGGAGATGACCGATGCGCTGGCCGCGTTCGCCGCGCGCAGCGATGTGGCGATACTGGCGCGCCGTTGCGGGGGCGACGCACCGCGACTGGAGCGCGAAGCCTGCAGGCAGATGACGCTGCGATGACGTTGGCGATGAAGCGCCACGCAGCGCACAGAGCTGCATGTGCGCTGTCGCTTCACCTGCCTTGCTGACGTCTTCTCCAGAGTACGGCGCACCACGCGTCGCGGAGCACGGGCGGCGCCGATGGCAGACAGTCGCAGGATCAGCATGCTGGAGCTGGATCGTCACCTGAGCCAGTCACTGGAGCAGGCGCGGCATACGCCATTGAACGTGCAGCGCTATGGGCACTCCTGGGTCTGGGTGCTGTCCAGTGATGCCTGGGCAGATGCGGCGCGCTGGGCGGCACTGGATGGTAGTGCGCACCCACTGGTGGCGCTGCGAAAAGCCATCGATCTGCAGCTGCGGCCCTGGCCCGAAGCGGCCATGAGCCCGCTGCCGCTTGATGCAGGCGATGCGCGGCTGCTGCAACGCGCGGCCCTGCTGGTGGTCATGCGCGATCTGAATAGTGCCCAGCGCGTGTACGACGACCTGCGCTATCACCAGGCCTATCGGATGTTCATCGGCCTCGATCATGGAACAGCGTGGTCGCCGATGCAGTGCGTGCGGCTGCTGCAGGCCTGTGCGCACCCATTGCTGCGCGGCTGCATCGACGATGCGCTGGCCGGCGTGCCGCGGCACCTGCTCGAGTCTGCATGTGCGCCGGCTGCGCGTGTTGCGCCCGTACAGGCACACGCGCAGCGAATTGCCGGCGGATGTTTATCGTACTGACACATGCACCGCTGACCATGGCGCAGCGGTCTCTTCCAGGATGACGAGGGCGGAACAATGGCAAGGCAGGTTCGTGGTCGCAAAGCTCGGCAGAAGGGTTTCAGCCTGATCGAGATCATGGTGGTGGTGGTGATCATCGGCATCCTCGCCGCGCTGATCGTGCCGCGGTTGATGGACCGTCCCGACCAGGCACGCGTGGTGGCGGCGCGCCAGGACATCGCCGCATTGATGCAGGCCTTGAAGCTGTTCAAGCTGGACAACGGTCGCTATCCCAGTGCCGAGCAGGGCCTGCAGGCGCTGGTGAAGCCGCCGCAGGGCAGCGGTGGGTTGCCGGTGACGCCGTACCTGGATCGCCTGCCGAATGACCCATGGGGCCATCCGTACCAGTACCAGATTCCCGGAACCCATGGCGACGTCGATGTGTTCTCGCTGGGGGCGGACAGCAAGCCCGGTGGCGACGCCGGAAACGCGGATATCGGCTCCTGGCAGCTGTGAGGCGTGCTGATGACAGCCCGGACGCGTTCGGTCTCGTGCACCCGCCAGCGTGGCATGGCGGTGATCGTCGCCCTGCTTGTGGTGGCACTGGTGGCGGTGATTGCCACGGCACTGCTGACCCGGCAGTCGGCCCAGTTGCGTGCGCTGCGTGGTGACCAGCTACGCGCGCAGGTGCGCATGGCGGTGGACGCAACGCTGGAGCGTGCGGCGCAGCAGCTGCGTGAGGATGTAAAGGAACAGCTGACCACGGTGCGCAGCGGGCGCTGGGCGCGCCCGTTGGAACTGCAGGCGCCGTTGCCGGTGCAGCTGCAACTGGTCGATGCGCAGTCGATGTTCAACCTGCGCAACCTGCTGGCACATGGCAGGCCGGACCCCGAGGCGCGGCGCGCGTTCATCGCGTTGTGTGCTGCACAGGGGCTGGGCCAGGGTGCCTGCGCATCCGCGGCGGACCACATCCAGGCGCGCCTGCGCGACGGTGACATCCAGGCACAGGCCCCACTGCCGCGCGAATCACTGATCGCGCAGGCACTGGCCGGTGCCGATCCGGTGGCACTGCAGGCGCTGGCGCGACGCACCGTGGTGCTGCCGGCGCAGACCCTGGTCAACGCCAATACCAGCGACCTGAGCGTTCTGCAGGCGGTGACGCCTGCGGTCGAGCCCGCACGGCTGCAGGCGCTGCTCGGTGAGCGCGACGGCGGTCATTGGCTGCTCAACCGCGGCGACATCGCCAATCGACTTCAACTGAGCAACGAACAGATGGCCGTGCTTCCCCTGGGTATCCATAGCGAGTGGTTCCTGGCAGTCGGCCAGGTGCAGGCTGACGGCAGCGCGGTTGATTTTCGCGCGCTGCTCTGGCGCGAGTACCGCGACGATGGCGTGCGTGTGCAACGCGTGTGGACGAGGATCGGCGCATGACCGTGCAGCTTCGGGTGCGCTTGCCGGCGCTTGAGCGTCTGCGCGCCGACAGCGCGGTGGACTGGGCGCAGCTGCACAAGGGCGAGGTGCTGGCTCACGGCCGCGACACGCTGGCGGCGCTGGGCCTGCGCCATCCGCAGGCTGCGGTGCATGCCTGCCTCGATCCGAACGACCTGATCCTGCTGGAACTGCAGTTGCCACCGTTGTCCGGGCGCCGTCTGCAGTCGGCGCTGCAGGGTGAGGTGGAGGCGATGCTGCTGGATGACCTGCAGGAGGTAGCGCTGGCCCA
Source organism: Stenotrophomonas sp. GD03877 (assembly GCF_029840555.1). Classification (NCBI taxonomy): domain Bacteria; kingdom Pseudomonadati; phylum Pseudomonadota; class Gammaproteobacteria; order Lysobacterales; family Lysobacteraceae; genus Stenotrophomonas; species Stenotrophomonas sp. GD03877. The sequence continues at coordinate 27,269 of NZ_JAOCCT010000035.1, forward strand.
CGGTGTGCAGGCGACGGACGGCACGGTTCCTGTGGCCTGGCTGGGCCAGCAGGCGCTCCTGCAGGCGCAGCAGCTGCTGGCTTCGTGTGCACTGCGGTTGCAGGCGCTGTATCCGACGCCGCTGCTGCTGCCCTGGCAGGACGGTCATGCCACGCTGCAGGCCAGCGGCGAGCACCTGCTGGTACGCAGCGGGCGCGACCGGGGTTTCGTTCAATGGTATGGCGGACGTGATGCCTGTGCGGTGATGCATGCGTTGGCAGTGCGCCTGCAACAGGCCGGCATGCAGGCCGTGCAGTGGATCGATGGTGTGCCGCCCACGTGGCCGGACAGCCTGCCGGCCACCGCCATCCCCCATGAACGGCAGGCCTCTGGCCCCTTGCCAGGCTGGTCATTGCCGCTGCCCGGGGCGAGCCAGAAAGCGCCGCGGCTTGCGATCGGGCTGGCATTGGCGGCGATGTTGCTGGCCGCGCTCGGTCTGCAGCTGCAGGTCTCGCGGTGGCGAAGTGAGGGCGAGGCCCTGCAACAGGACATGGCACGCCAGTTCAGCGCACGCTTCCCGGAGGTCACCGATGTGGTGGACCCGGTGTTGCAGGCGAGGCGAGCACTTGCGGTGCCACCGCCGGCGCCGCCATTGCCGCCGCTGCAGCGCCAGGTTGCCAGCACGCTGCAGGCGGTCCCGGAGCTGGCGGGGCAGGTGCGCAGCCTGCATTACCAACCGGGCCAGCTGGACATGGAGCTGGATGCCGATGCCCAGGCATTGGCCGATGATCCACAGCGACTTGAACGCTGGCAGCAGGCGGTGCGGGCGCAGGGCCTGCAGCTGGCGCGCGAAGCCGGTGGACGCCTGCGGGTGAACGGGGCTGGACAGTGACCACCCGAACCTTGCGACTGGGCGAGGGACTGGCAGGCCTGCAGCAACGCTGGCAACGCCTGCCACCGCGCGAGCGGCTGATGCTGTGGGTGATGGTGGTGGCGCTGCTCGCGGCGGGTCTGTGGATGTTGTGGCTGGAGCCGCTGCTGAAGCAGCGCACGCACTGGCAGGCCGAGCTGCCGCGGCTGCAGGCACAGGCGCGTGTACTGGCACCACTGCTGCAGGCACGCGAGCGCCAGCAGCAGACGCAGGGGCAGCGCCCGACGATGGCCGGGTTGCGTGATGGAATCAAGTCAGCCGGCCTCGCCGACGGACTGCATATCGAAGCGCGCGACGGGCGTTGGCACCTGCAGGTGCACGCGGTGCCCGCTGACGCGCTGTGGAACTGGCTGCTGCCCGTGCTGGCCGATCCGGCCATCGAACTGCAGCAGCTGCAACTGACACGCACAGGGGATGCGAACATGCCGGCGGCGCGGATTTCCGGAAACATCGTGATGGCGCTCAACGTGGGTGCCCATCCATGAGGGCGATGCGCAGCCTTGCCTGCAGTACCGCACTGGCCTTGATCGTGTGCATGGCCCACGCACCGGCGTCGGTGCTGGCGCAGGACGCCCGCGATGAGCCGGTGCAGTTGAACCTGGTCGACACCGATATCGGTGGCGTGTTGCGCATGGCCGCACGCTTCACCGGCCGCCAGTTCCTGGTCGACCCACGGGTGACCGGCAAGATGACAGTGGTTTCCGATGGCCCGGTCAGCCGTACCCAGGCCTACCAGTTGCTGCTGGGCGCACTGCGCATGCGTGGCTTCGCCGTGGTAGAGAACGGCGGCGTCAGCCGGGTGGTGCCGCAGGCCGATGCCAAGCTGTTGGGAGGACGCGTCGGCACTGGTGGTGCCAGCGGTGAGGTGACCACCCGCACCTTCGCGCTGCGCTACGAGAACGCAGCGGCGCTGGTGGCGGTGCTGCGTCCGATGATCAGTCCGGACAATCCGATCACCGCCAATCCAGGCAACAACACCCTGGTGATCACCGACTACGCCGACAACCTGGAGCGCATCGCACGGGTGATCGCCAGCGTCGATACACCGGCCGGCATGGATACCGATGTGGTGAAGCTGCAGCAGGGGATTGCCGTTGACGTCGCGGCGATGGTCGCGCCGCTGCTGGATGCGCAGGGCGCCGAGCCCACCCAGAAGGTGGTGGTGATGGCTGACCCGCGCAGCAACAGCGTGCTGCTGCGTTCCAGCAGCCCCGGGCGCACCCGCCTGGCGCGTCAGCTGGTGGAGAAGCTGGACCGCGCGCAGGACGAGTCCGGCAACCTGCATGTGGTCTACCTGCGCAATGCCCAGGCCAACCAGCTGGCCGGTGTGCTGCGTGGCGTGGTGGCCGGGCAGAGCGATGCACCAGCGATGGGCAGCAATGAAGGCATCACGCCACTGCCGGGTGACGCCAATCGTTCCCCGCCAACGCAGCCGTCGCAGCCGCAGCAGGCCAAGACCGGAGGCAATGCGCTGGAATCGCAGCGCCTGGACCCGAGCCGCCGTGACCCGATCGATGCGGGAAGCACCGGCTTCAGCCAGAACGGCATCTCGGTGCAGGCGGACGTGGCCACCAATACCCTGCTGATCTCGGCACCGGAGCCGGTGTACCGCAACCTGCGGCGTGTGATCGACCAGCTCGACCAGCGCCGTGCACAGGTGCTGGTGGAAAGCCTGATCGTGGAGGTCAACCAGACCGACGCGGCTGAGCTGGGCGTGCAGTGGATGCTGGGCAATGGACGCACCTTTGGTGGCACCCACTTCGGTGGTGCCACCGGCGGCAGCGGGCTCAATACCGGCGCGCGTACCACGCTGGACGTGCTGCCCAAGGATGGCCTGAAGATCGGCGTGATCGACGGCACCATCAACCTGCCCGGTGTCGGCCAGATCCTCAACATGAAAGCGCTGGCCAACGCGCTGCAGAGCAAGGGCGGCGCCAACATCCTGTCCACGCCGAACCTGATGACGCTGGACAACGAGGCAGCCAGCATCATGGTCGGCCAGACCGTGCCGTTCGTCAGCGGCCGCTACGTCACCGACGGCGGTGGTGGCAGCAACAACCCGTTCCAGACCATCGTGCGCGAGGACGTGGGCCTGAAGCTGCGGGTGCGCCCGCAGATTTCCGAGGGCGGCACGGTGAAGCTGGACATCTACCAGGAAGTCAGCAGCATCGACGCGCAGAGTGCCAACAGTGCCGCCGGCATCATCACCAACAAGCGTGCGCTGGATACCAGTGTGCTGCTGGACGATGGCCAGATCATGGTGCTCGGTGGCCTGCTGGAGGACAACGTCAGCCATGGCCGTGATGCGGTGCCGGGCCTGGGTAGGATCCCGGTGCTGGGGGCGCTGTTCCGCAGTGATACGCGCAAGCGCTCCAAGACCAACCTGATGGTGTTCCTGCGCCCGCACGTGGTGCGTGACCCCGCCGCCGGCCAGCGTTTGACCCGCGACCGCTACGACTACATGCGCAATGCGCAGGCCGGTGCGCAACCCGTGCAGAGCTGGGCGTTGCCGGCGCTGTCGGCACCGCAGTTGCCGCCGCAGGACCTGTCTGTGCTCGGCCAGGGCAATGCGCGCGATGGCCAGGGCCAGCCGTTGCAGAACACCAGCCTGGCAGCGCTGTATCCGGCCGGTGACGGCGATGCTCAGCTGGTGCAGTTCGCACAGGGGCTGGACCCGGCGCGTGCCAGCCAGGGCGTGGCGCAGGTGCGGGCACTGGGCTTGCAGGCCTATGCCGAAGCGACGCCGGGCGAGAGCGGGCAGCGCCTGCGCGTGCGATTGCCGCGCGATCCGGCAACGCTGGACCCGGCACTGCAGCAGCTGCGTGGGCTGGGCTACACGCCGGAACTGGTGATTGGGCCGTGAGCGCCGCCGCGCCGCTGCCGTACGCCTGGGTGCGCAGCCATGGCGTGATGCTGTCCGAGGCCGGCGGCGAGCCGGTGCTGCTTGGCACCGCCGACACCGCGGCGTGGGCCGTGGCCGAGCTGCGCCGCCGGCATGGACCGCTGCCGTTCCAGACACTGGATGCCGCGACCTGGCAGCAGCGGCTGGGTGAGCAGTACCGTGACGGCGGTGATGCCGCTGCCGTGGTCGGTGCCGCCGAAAGCGAAGTCGACCTGGACCGGCTGATGCAGGACATGCCGGAGGTCACCGATCTGCTGGATGCGCAGGACGATGCGCCGGTGATCCGCATGATCAATGCGCTGCTGGCACAGGCTGCACGCGATGGCGCCAGCGATCTGCACATCGAGCCGTTCGAGACCCATTCGGTGGTGCGCTACCGCGTGGACGGCACGCTGCGCGACATGGTGCAGCCCCGGCGCGCACTGCATGCGGCGCTGGTGTCGCGCATCAAGATCATGGCCCACCTGGACATCGCCGAGAAGCGCCTGCCGCAGGACGGGCGCATCGCGATCCGTGTGGGCGGCCGGCCACTGGATATCCGTGTCTCCACGGTGCCGACGGGGCATGGTGAGCGTGCTGTGCTGCGCCTGCTGGAGAAGGATGCCGGCCGGCTGCAGCTGCAGCGACTCGGCATGGCCGATGACACCCTGGCCACGTTTACCGGGTTGATCCGGCAGCCGCACGGCATCGTGCTGGTCACCGGGCCGACCGGTAGCGGCAAGACCACGTCGCTGTACGCCGCACTGGGCCAGCTCGACAGCAGCACCAGCAACATCCTCACCGTGGAAGATCCGGTGGAGTACGACTTTGCAGGCATCGGCCAGATCCAGGTCAACGCACGCATCGGCATGAGCTTCGGCACCGCGCTGCGCGCGATCCTGCGCCAGGACCCGGACACGATCATGATCGGCGAGATCCGCGACCTGGAAACCGCGCAGATCGCTGTGCAGTCGTCACTGACTGGGCATGGCGTCCTGGCCTCGCTGCACACCAACGATGCGATCTCGGCGGTGACCCGCCTGGCCGACATGGGCGTGGAGCCTTTCCTGCTGGCGTCCTCGCTGCGCGGCGTGCTGGCGCAGCGGCTGGTGCGGCGGCTGTGCACGCAGTGCCGGCGTGCCGAGGTGGACGGCGAGGGTCGTACCGTATGGCGCGCTGTGGGCTGCGCGGCCTGCGGCAATAGCGGCTATCGGGGACGCACTGGCATCCATGAACTGTTCGTGGTCGACGACCGCGTGCGCGCGTTGATCCATGAAGGACAGGGTGAGCCCGCGCTGCGCGAGGCGGCCCGGCGTGCCGGCATGCGGACGTTGCGGCAGGACGGCCAGCGCTGGGTCGACAGCGGGGTGACCACGCTGGAAGAAATCCTGCGCGTCACCGGCGACGACTGAGGTCTGCATGGCACTGTTCGACTACCAGGCTGCCAACGCGCAGGGCCGCATCGAGAAAGGTCAGCTGGATGCCGACAGCCCGCGCGGTGCGCGCCAGCTGTTGCGCGGGCGTGGGCTGACGCCTGTGCAGGTCAGCGCGGCGCGCAGTGCCGGCAGTGGCTGGGGCGCTCGGCGGCTGTCCGCCAGCGAGCTGGCCTGGGCCACGCGCCAGCTGGCCAGTCTGCTGGCCGCCAGCCTGCCGTTGGAAGGCGCATTGAGTGCGGTGATCGAGCAGGCCGAGCGCCCGCACGTGGCCCAGGCACTCACCGCGGTACGCGCCGACGTGCGTGCCGGCCAGCGCCTGACCGTGGCATTGGCCGCGCGGCCGCGCGATTTCCCACCGATTTATCGGGCACTGGTGGGGGCAGGTGAAGACTCCGGCGACCTGGCGCGAGTGATGGAGCGCCTGGCCGACTACATCGAAGAACGCAACGCGCTGCAGGCCAAGGTGCTGACCGCCTTCATCTACCCGGCGGCGATCAGCCTGGTATCGGTGGCGATCGTGATTTTCCTGCTCAGCTACGTGGTGCCGCAGGTGGTGACCGCGTTCGTGCAGGCGCGGCAGACGCTGCCGATGCTGACCCAGGTGATGCTGGCGGCCAGCACCTTCGTGCGCAGCTGGGGCGTGTGGGTAGGGCTGGGCATCGCTGCGCTGGTGGTGGTGTGGCGGCTGGCGCTGCGCCGGCCCGAGCTGCGCCTGCGCTGGGACGCGATGCTCATGCGGGTGCCGATGGTCGGGCGCTTCGTGCTGGGGGTGAACAGTGCGCGCTTTGCTTCGACGCTGGCGATCCTGCTGGATGCGGGCGTGCCGCTGCTGCGCGCGTTGGAGGCCGCGCGGCAGACCCTGGGCAACGCGTTGCTGGCGCGTTGCGCCGACGACGTGTCCGCGCGCGTACGCGAAGGCGCTGCGTTGGGTTCTGCATTGAAAGTACAGAAGGTGTATCCGCCGATCCTGGTGCATCTGGTGGCCAGTGGCGAGAAGACCGGTTCGCTGGCGCCGCTGCTGGATCGCGCTGCGCAGACGATCTCGCGGGAGATCGAGCGTCGCGCAATGGCGCTGACCGCGCTGCTGGAGCCGACCATGATCCTGGTGATGGGGGGCGTGGTGCTGACGATCGTGCTGGCGGTGCTGATGCCGATCATGGAAATGAACCAGTTGGTGCAGTGATGCGCAACGCGCAACACGGGTAGCGCCGGGCCATGCCCGGCGAGCGCGCAGCACGGCGTGCCTTCGATTCTCCACACAATCCTCCACACCTTTTTCCGATCTTCCACAGGTTTCTTAAGCGGCCTGTCATCGGCGCGGACCAGCATGGACACGTCGCCGCAGAGTGGGCTGGGAGGCCCTCGGCGGCAGCAGGCGTGTAGTGACCGTTCCTCCCTTGGTGTTTCCCTTCGCAGTAAACCCTTCAGGAGAAGATCATGAACAAGTACAAGACCCTGGCCGCGCTGGTTGCCACCGCGCTGCTGGCCACTGCCGGTGCCGCTTCGGCCCAGACCGCCGTCACCGGCGGCGGCGCCTCGCTGCCGGCCGACCTCTACAAGGGTTCGGCTGACAGCATCCTGCCGGCCAACTTCAGCTACGCCGTGACCGGTTCGGGCACCGGCAAGAAGGCCTTCCTGGAAAACAACTCGGCGCTGTTCTCCACCACCGGTACCGTGCACTTCGCCGGTAGCGATTCGGTGCTGAGCAGCACCGAGCTGAATACCTACAACAGCACCTACAACGTGTCCGGCGATGCCAACCGCTACGGCGCCCTGGTGCAGATCCCGTCGGTAGCCACCTCGGTCACGATTCCGTTCAACAAGGCCGGTTCGGCCGTTGACCTGTCGGTGACCCAGATCTGCGGCATCTTCTCCGGCAAGATCACCAGCTGGTCGAGCATCGACAGCGCCCGCAGCGGTGCCATCCAGGTGGTCTACCGTGGCGAGAGCAGCGGTACCACCGAGCTGCTGGCCCGCTTCCTGACCAGCGCCTGCAAGCCGGCCGACGTCTCCGGTACCGCGCTGAAGCTGACCAATGGCGTGCCGGCTTTCTCGGTGCAGTCGACCTTCGCCAACCTGTTCACCACGGTTCCGTCGAACTTCGTCGCTGCCCCGGCCACCGGCGGCACCTCGGTGTACAACGCCGTGTACGCTGCCGATGGCCGCATCGGCTACGTCGGCCCGGACGTGATCCCGAGCCTGACCGACGCCACCAAGGTCGCCAAGGTCAAGGGTTTCTCGCCGGACGAAGTGAGCGTGCAGGCGACCTTGGAAACCGTCGCTCCGCCGACCGATGCCGCCGCTGAGAACCCGGCCAACTGGGTGCCGGTGTTCGGCAACCCGAACGCGGGCTACCCGATCGCGGGCTACACCAACTTCGTGTTCGGCCAGTGCTACAAGAACGGCACCGTGGGCGCCAACATCCGCGGCTTCCTGACCCGCCACTACGGCAGCACGGTGATCAACGGCGTGGAGCAGGGCCCGAACGACGCCGCCATCCGCGCGCACAAGTTCATCCCGCTGACCAAGGCCTGGCGTGATGCGATCCGCACCCGCTTTGCGACCGCCACCAACGCCGGGGCCGTGAACAACCCCAGCACCTGCTCGGGCATCGGCCGTCCGCTGTAACTGCGATTGCTTTGGTAGTTGCAGGAAACGTACAAGGGCGCCGGCAGCAATGCCGGCGCCTTCTGCGTATGTCCGCTGCATGACAGTGATGCGCCTGTCGCCTTCACGCCGCCGCCACCGTCTATGAGGTGCAGGGCGTGCCTGGCGCAGGCCCATCCGTACACGCCGCCGCCAGCGCGGCCCATCAGGTTGACGAGGTCCCCGATGTCGCACCCGCATTCGCCCACCGCCCGTTTCCCTGCTGCCCTGTGGCGCAGCCACCCGATGGCCTGGGCCGTCGCAGTGGCCCTGGGCAGCGTGGTGGCTCCGGCCACTCAGGCCCAACAGGCGTTCAGCCCCGGCTGGTTCGCCGAGCGCGGTGCGGCGCAGGGCGCGGCCGCACAGAGCGGGCGCATGCCCAATGGTGTGCCGATCCAGTTCCAGCTACCCGCGCAGCAGCAGGATGCGGCACGGCAGAAGCTGCAGCAGTCGATCGACAACCTTGGTACGGCCGCGCAGGCCATCGCCCTGCAGCAGCGCCTGCAGGAACAGGCACGGCAGGCGCGCCGCGAGGCGGGATTCGTAGTGGCCGATGGCCTGGGCAACGATGGCCTGAAGGTTGACGAGAATCCGTTGACGCGTGGCTGGATCAATGCGCGCGACGCGATCCAGTCGCAGGCGGCCGACGGGCGGGTGCTGGTCAACATCGAGCAGACCGCCGACCAGGCGATCCTGAACTGGGAAACCTTCAACATTGGTGGCAACACCACACTGAATTTCCTGCAGAACCCCGACTGGGCCGTGTTGAACCGGGTCAATGATCCCGCCGCAAGGCCCAGCCAGATCCTTGGCCAGCTGAAGGCCAATGGCACGGTGTTCGTGGCCAACCGCAACGGTGTGGTGTTCGGCAACAACAGCCAGGTCAATGTCCGCAATCTGGTGGCAGCGGCCGCACGCATCAGCGATGCGCAGTTCCGCGAGCAGGGCCTGTACAGTGCCGACGCGAACACCTCGGCGCTGACCGACGCCGTGGGCAAGGTCATGGTCGAACGCGGTGCGCGCATCACCACGCACGAACCGACCACGGCTACACGGGGCGGCGGTTATGTGCTGCTGGCTGGCCACAGCGTGGAAAACGCGGGCCAGATTGAAACCCGCAAGGGACAGACCCAGCTGGCCGCCGGTGACAGTTTCGTGATCCGTCGCGGCGTGGGAACCGCCCAGAACACCGCGTCCACCACCCGCGGCAATGAGATTGCCCCGCGCTTCGTCGCTGACAGCACGGCGGGCAGTGTTCGCAACAGTGGTCTGATCCAGGCGCGCGAAGGCGATGTCACGCTGGCCGGCCGCACCGTCGAGCAGGCCGGCGTTGCGGTTGCGACCACCACGTTGAACCAGCGCGGTACGGTGCACCTGTTGAACTCGGCGTCCGATGCGGCCGGCAGCGTGACCCTGGCCGCCGGCTCGACCACGGCAGTACTGCTGGAAGACGATGGCAAGAGCACGGCGCTGGACAGCCAGCGCAACGCGCTCATCAAGGAATCGGCCGAGCAGGACAAGCTGCGCGGTTCCAGCAACAGTGGCACCTTCGACAATCTCTCGCGCCTGCAGGACCGCCGTGAGCAATCCCGCATCGAAGTCGTCTCCGGCGGCGATGTGAACTTCCAGGCCGGTTCGCTGGCGGTGGCCACCGGCGGCCAGGTGATCGCCGACGCCAGCCGGCGCAGCTATCTGGATGATGGCGCGCGCGTGGACGTCTCCGGTGCGGTGGGTGTGCAGGTGGCGATGGAAAGCAACAACGTCAAGGTGAAGGTGCAGGGCAATGAGTTGCGCGATTCGCCGGACAACCGTGACAGCGGCAAGCTGATCAGCAGCGAGGTGTGGATCGACCGCCGCCAGTTGACCGAAGTTGCCGCCGGTACCGGCGGTTATGAAGGCACGCGCTGGTATGCCGGCGGCGGCCTGCTGGAAGTGGGTGGCTACCTGGACAACCAGGGGCATTCGATCAGCGAATGGGCGGCGCAGGGCGGCACCGTCCAGCTGGCAGGCAAGGAAGTGGTCAGCCACGCCGGTTCGCGCATCAATCTGGCCGGTGGCAGCCTGGATGTGCAGTCCGGCGTGGTGCAGCAGAGCTGGCTGCGTGGCCGCGACGGGCAGTTGTACCGGCTTGATGATGCACCGGCCGAGATGCTGTACGACGGTCTGTACCAGGGCTATGAAGTGAAGCAGGAACGGTGGGGGGTGACCGAATCGTTCCGCAATCCGCTGGTGGCACCCACCCAGCGTTTCGACAATGGCTATACCGTGGGACGCGATGCTGGCCGCCTGTTGATCTCGTCGCCCACGGCCGTTCTGCAGGGCCAGGTGGATACGGTGGCCTTCCAGGGCGCACAGCAGACGCGCCGGCCCGATCAGGAGCAGGAGGGCTACGCGCAGGCACAGACGGCGGCGGCCCGCAACGCCCAGCTCTGGCTCGGGCGTTTCGACAACAGCGGGCGCAGCGCGGTGTTCGACTCGAATGTCCGCATTGGAGCGCTCCAGGCCGACACCCGGCCGTGGACGCTGCAGGCGCCAGTCGGGGAAGCACAGCGCAATACCGTGTGGCTGGACAGTGAGGTGCTGAGCGCCCAGCGATGGGGGCAGGTGGACCTCGCATCGGCCGGTCGTATCGACCTCGACGGCACGCTCAGGTTGCAGGAGGGCGGCCGGCTTGGACTCACCGCAAGCCGCGTCAACTTTGGTGGAACGGTGCAGATTGCCGGCGGGCAGGTGGAAGCCGGAAATCTGCTTGCGGCGCTTGGCGGGCCCACGGCATTGCTGACGTCCGGACGTGGTGCGGTGGATGTTGCGGCCGGCGCACGGATCGATCTTGGCGGCGGTTGGGGCAACGCGCTTGCTGCGCCGGATGGCGGTCCCGCACAGGCGTGGATCGACGGCGGACAGGTGCGCTTCAACAGCAGCCACGACATCCATGTGGGCGAGCGGGCCGCGATTCTGGTCGATGCCGGCGGCGCGATCGATGCCAGTGGCAAGGGGCGCGTAGGCAAGGGTGGCAGTGCCAGCCTGCTCGCGGCCAGCACCGAGGTTGGCACTGACGGCAGCGGACGGATCCGTATCGGCGAGGACGCACGCTTCAGCGCGCTCGGCAATGGCAGCGGCAACTTCACGTTGGCAACCGGCGGTGTGGTGTCCATCGGCGCGCCTGGCACGGATGCATCGGCGGCGTCGTTGCGATTGCAGCCAGCACTGTTCAGGAGTGGCTTCGCCGGCTATGACATCGCCGGTCACAACGGCTTGACGGTTGAAGAGGGTACCCAGCTGCAGGTCGAACGACCGGCGCTGCGCCTGGCCGAGGGCGCACAGCAGGCACTGGCCCGCGAGCAGGGCGTTCAGGCCTGGACGCCGTCGCTGTATGAGGCGGATCCGGCCAGCGGGCGTGTATCGCAGCGCGGCGGCGCGAGCTTGGCACTGCGCGCAGGGCATCTGCTGTCCACGGCCGATCTGCGCGTTGGCAAGGGTGCAAGGATCGAGGTCGATGCCGGCCAGTCGATCGAACTGTTCAGCGCCGGCAACCTGGACGTGGCTGGCGGTCTGAAGGCGGCCGGCGGCCGCATCCGCCTGGATGAGGCATTCGATCCGTCGGGCGTACGCGGCGATGCACGCCGCGAGCGCCAGTGGACAATCGCTGAAGGCGCACTGCTTGACGTGAGTGGCGATAGCGTTTCCCTGCCCGACGCGCGCCGGACATTGCGCGGACAGGTGCGCAAGGGTGGAACGATCGAGATCGGGGGGGCGCTGGACTGGGAAGACCAGGACAACGTACGCCACCTGCCGCCCGATACCTTCGTGGTGGTGGAGCGCGGTGCGCGGCTGGACGCGTCCGGTGCTTCGGCGCTGCTGGACATTGATGGCAGCGGGCGCACCCGGGTGGACAGCGATGGCGGCAGCATCGTGCTGCGCGCGGGCAATGCGCTGTACCTGCAGGGCGAACTGGACGCAGCAGCGGGCGGCGACGGCGCGCGCGGCGGCACCCTCGGTGTTGCCTTTGGGGGCGGCACCTACGGCAGAACGGCATTGGGCAAGGACGTGCTGGCGCCGCGGGTGATCTCGCTGACCCAGCACGCCGCGCAGACGGCGGACCTGCCTGCACGCCTTGAGTACGGCCATGCGGCACTGTCGGTGGAGCAGATCGAGGCCGGTGGTTTCGATCATCTGGCCCTGTTCGGCGACTTCCGCGCCCAGGGAGATGTCAATCTGCGCATGGACCAGAGCCTGCGCATCCATGGCATGAATGAGCGCGCCCTGGGGTTTGCGGAAGGCAACAGCGAGGGCAGCCGCCTGTTGCTGAGCGCGCCCTACGTGCGCCTTGCGCAGGGACGCTGGTGGCAGCCGGCGGGGGAGGGCACGCTGCGGCCGGTCGAGGCGCGGTTCGACGAAGGGAAGCAACATCGTTTCGATGTGAAGGCGAACCTGATCGACCTGCGCGACGTTAGCTGGCTGGCGGGCTTCGACCATGTCAACCTGGACAGCCGTGGCGACATCCGCCTGCTGGCACCGGGAGCCAGCAGCGCCCAGGAAACTTCGTTATCGTCCCCGGGTTCGATCGATATCAGTGCAGCCCGTCTGTACCCGGCGGCCCGGGCGCGCGGGCGCATCGTCGCTGGCGTTGCGGACATCGGTCCGTCGGGACAGCCTGCCTGGCAGAACCCGGAGGCTGTATTGCGCATCCACGGCGTTGGCAGTGCCACGCAACCGGCACCGGATTCGGCATTCGGCCGCCTGGAACTGGTCGCGGCGACGGTGGTGCAGGGCGGCAACGTGCAGGCGCCGTGGGGCCGCGTCCAACTGGGTGGCGGTGAAAGAAGCACCAATCGCGCCAGCCGCGTCGACCTGCTGGGTGGCAGCGTGACCTCGATCAGTGGCGCCGGCCTGGCGCTTCCGTTTGGCGGTACCGTGGACGGTGTGACATGGCGCCGGAACGGCGCCGAGTTCGATGTGCTGGTTCCTGGATCGATCGATGCCCCGATCGGTGTGGACATCGTCGCCAACGCCTTCAACGGTGCCGCAGGCAGCATCGTGGATGTCTCCGGCGGAGGTGAGTTGACCGGCGCTGCGTTCGTCGCCGGGCGCGGTGGCTCGGTCGATGTCCTGCGGCATTCGTTGGCGGATGCCAATCCACGCTATGGCTTCAGTCGCGCGGGCAATGCGGTCTACGCAATCGTGCCGGGCCGAGCGGACGTGCAGGCACCGCTGGCGACCGGTGACGGTAGCGTCGATCCCCGTGTCGGCCAGGAGATCGTCATTCCGGACGGCGTGCCTGGACTCCCGGCGGGAACCTACACGTTGCTGCCGGCGAACTACGCATTGCAGAAGGGCGCATTCCGCGTCGAGATCGGCGCCGAGAGCGCGATGGGCAACGTCTCGCCGGTGGCGACCGGCACCGGCTCCTGGCGCATCAGCGGGCACCGCGCGCAGGGCCTGGGCGGGGCGGTGTCGCCGTTGCTCACCGACCTGGTGCTGACACCAGCGGAGGCGGTTCGCCGCCACGCCGGCTACAACGAAACCTCCTACAACGCGTTCGTGCACGGCGTGGCCGAGCGGCGTGGCGAAGCGCTGCGCTGGCGGACGGTGGATGCCGGGAGCCTCAACCTGGTGTTCGGTGAAGGCGCAGGACGGTCGGGTACCCCGGCGGCAACCTTCCTCGGCCTGTCCCGCTTTGGCGCCGGCAGCAGTGACGGGCTCGGCGGCACGCTCTCGGTCAATCTGCGTGTCTCCAATGGTGCAGCGCTGGAGATCGCCAGCGAGGGCGCCGATGCCGCCAGCGGGCGCGGCGCTACCGTCTCCGATACCACGCTCAATGCATTCCGTCCGGTAACGATGCTGATCGGCGGCACGCTGCGGCGCGATGCAACCACCTATGCGCTGGAGGGCGGCGCACAGCACATCGTGGTGCGCAACGGCGTCAACCTGACGGCGCAGGAAGTGCTGCTGTCGGCCGCGTTCGGAGGCAGGGGTATCCTGGTCGAGCAGGGCGTTTCGATCGACACCCTGTCCCAGTCGGGCCCGTCGAGCGTGGCGCAGCCCACGGCGCCCTACCTGGTCGCGGGCGGCCTGCTTGCCGTGTCCAACCAGCGCCTGACGGCGCTCAGTGCACAGGGCGGAAGTGCCGGCGGGCCGGTAGCGATCGACATCGGCGGTTGCGAGGCGGACTGCAGTGGGCAGACCCGCTTGCTGTCGGCGGGCAGCATCAACGTGGTCACCGACGGCGCCTTGAACATGGGTGACTCGCTGAGCTATGGCACGCGCCAGCTCGGCCTGGGCATGTCCGCACTCAACCTGGGCAGCACCGAGGCCATTGCGATGGCGTCGGCGGCCGGCGGCCTGCCCACGGGCATGACCATGAACCAGGAGGTGCTGCAGCGGTTGCTGCGCGGAAACACCGCCATCGGCGCTCCCGCACTGGAGGCGCTCAGCCTGACCGCGCGTGATGCCATCAACGTGTTCGGCAGTGTTGACCTGGATACGCGCGATGGCGCGACCGGTCGCAGCAGCCTGCGCAATCTGGTGCTGGGTGCGCCGGCCATCCACGGCTATGCTGCCGCCACCGACCGCGCGCGCATCTTCGCCGACACGCTGGTCTGGGATGGGACATTGGCCGGCACCGACCTGCCCGGCGGCGAGCTGGCACAACCGCCCGGCGAGGCGATGGTGGGCCGGCTCGGCCAAGGGCAGCTGGAGATCAATACACGGGTGCTGGAACTGGGGCGTGCGCCGTTCACCCGCCCCAACTCGTCTGTGGCGGCCGGTCGCCAGGTGCTCGGCTTTGCCGGCGTTACGCTGGCAGCGTCGGACCGCATGCTGTTCTCGGGCAAGGGCAGCCTGGACGTCTTCCAGCGCCAGGGCGACTACGTGGCAGGCAGCGGCTGGCAGTTCAGCGGCGGCGCGCTGGATATCGTCACCCCGCTGCTTACGGGTAACGCGGGTGCGCAGCTGGCCATCCGCAATGGCGGTACGGTGCAGCTGCGCGGCGCCGCGGCGACCGCGGGCAGCGATGCGTTGGGTGCGGAGTTGTCCATCACGGCCGAACGCGTTGTGATCGACAGCAGGCTGGCGCTGGCGTCCGGCAGGTTTGAGGCCAACGCACGCCAGGGCGTGGTGCTTGGCAGCAATGCAGTGCTGGACATGGCAGGGCGCAAGGTCAGCCTGTTCGACGTGGACAAGTACAGCTGGGGCGGTGACGTGGCGCTGTCGAGCCGCGAAGGTGACATCGTTGCCGACGCGGCGTCGCGGATCGATCTTTCCGCCCGCAACAACCGCGGCGGCCGCTTGACCGTTGCTGCGCTGGGCCCGCAGGGCGGCCGTGTCGATCTGGCAGGTTCGTTGCTTGGCGGTGCCAGCGGCCGCTACGACGCCGGTGGCACCGAAGTGCCCTATGACGGTGGCGAAGTGGTGGTGCGCGCACGCCAGTTGCAGGACTTCTCCGGGCTCAATACACGGCTTATCGCCGATGGTATTACCGGTGGCCGGACCTTCCAGTTGAGCGAAGGCGACCTGGTGATCGGCGATGAGGTGAAGGCCCGCAACGTTGATATCAGCGTCGATGGCGGCAGCCTGCAGGTCAATGGCCGCATTGATGCCAGTGGCGAACAGGTCGGCAGCATCCGCCTGTCCGCCCGCGACGTGCTGCGTATCGATGGCACGTTGGACGCGCATGGCAGCGCCTTGCGCGTGGACAGCTACGGCAAGATCATCGACAGCCCGAACCGGGCCATGATCGAACTGACCTCGGCCAACGGCAGCCTGCAGCTGGGTGCGGCTGCCTCGATGGACCTGCGCGCCGGCACGTCGGTGGCCACCGGTAGCGGGCCGGGCCAGAACGACGGCCGCGCACGCGGCAGCGTCAAGCTCAACGTGCCCCGCGTGGGCAGCAACGATGCAGCGATCGAGGTGGCCAGCGGCATCCGCATCGCCGGTGCCGGCGATGTGCAGGTCAACGCCTTCCGCAGCTATGATTCGGCGCCTTTGGCCAGCGCTCCGGACGTGCATGGCCATCGTCCGCAGGTGATCAACCAGCAATGGTTGGATACGGTGGTGGATCCGGACAACAGCCAATGGATGAACGCCGCGCTGGCCAATACCGGATTGCAGCAGCGCATCTCCGCACTGGGCAGCTATCGCCTGCGCCCCGGTGTGCAGATCATGGCGCGAACCAGCAGTGACAACCCGCGCGGTGATCTGGTCGTGGCCGGTGATATCGATCTGTCCGGCTACCGCTACGGACCGCAGTCGAACCGGGCCGATCCTGCGCGCCGTGGCTTCGGTGAGTCGGCCGCGCTGGTACTGCGTGCCGAGGGCGACGTCAATGTCTACGGCAGCATCAACGATGGGTTCGCGCCACCGCCTGCCAATCCCGATGAAGACGGCTGGGTGTTGCTGGAAGGACGCAGTACGGGTTCACCGAACACCGCGTTTGGCGGTGACCTGATCGTGCCGGGCGAGGGTGTCCAGCTCCAGGGCGGCACCGAGTTCCGCGCCGGTGCCACGCTGAATTATGCGCTGCCCTTCGAGGCGGTAACCCTGCCGGCCGGAACCGTGCTACCGGCGGAGATGGTGTTGTCCGGGCCGCTGCTGCTGCCGGCCGGTACCGTGCTGGGCGCGGTAGTGACCACAGACAGCGGACAGGTGATGGTGGCCGGCACCGTGCTGGCACAGGCGCTGGCGTTGCAGTCCGGTGCCCGACTGGGTGCCGGTTTCCGCCTGCGCACGCCGGCGCCGTTGGCCGCACAGGTGTGGCCGGCCGGCGTCGCCCTGCCCATGGCGATGAAGCTTTCAGGCGCGCTGAACCTGCATGCCGGTGCGATCATCCCGTCGATGACCAAGGTGGAGCTGCCAGGCGATGCACCGGTGAAGCTGCGGGCGGCCGATGCCAGCGGACGCCAGGGCCGCAACTGGGCGCTGGCGGCCATGCTGCCCGAAGGCACCACCTCGTGGGACCTGACCGCGGTGGCCGGTGCTGATACGACCGCCGCCGATCCGCGTACCCGGCGCTGGGGGAGTGACGGCAGCATCGTGCTGGCCGACAGCCACTACAGCACCATCGGTACGGTGACCACGACGACGGAATGGAAGGGCGACCGCGTGATCACCGTGGATGGCTCGCTGGATCTATGGGGCGATGAGTCGTGGGTCGGAAAACCCGTAGCGGATCTCGCTCGGGAGCTTGGCATGACCGAGAGCGATGTCTGTGATTCCGGACCCTACTGCGGTCCGGCCCCGCGCCTGGTCGACAAGGAAGGCTCGCTGGCATGGTGGGGCGATGAATCGTGGGTCGGCCGCCCGGCTACGGAGCTCGGGGCCGAGATGGGCATGTCGGAGGAAGAAATCTGCGCGGCGATGGGCTACTGCTATGGCGGCGGCACGTTGACTGAAGTCACGACCTATGGCAAGCGCCTGGGTGCACCGGCCTGGAGCGTCCTGCGCACCGGCAAGGGTGACCTGGCGCTGCTGGCCGCGCAGGATGTGCGCATGAAGTCCGGTTTCGGTGTGTACACCGCAGGTGCGCCGACGGCGCTGGGTGATGGCCGTGACACGCAGTTCACCCCGGGGCGGGCCCCAGTGCCCAGGAACACCGCGCTGCTGGGCCCGGTCCAGGCGTCCGGCCGCTACGATGCCGCCATCGCCACTTACCAGGCGTGGTATCCCGACCAGGGTGGCAATCTGCACGTGCAAGCGGGCCGCGATATCACCGGTGATACCTGGAGCGCGCGCGCAGAGGCGGGCACGCCGCAGCGCGACCAGGCCGGGCATTCCAGCGCCGCGGTGGGCAACTGGTTGTGGCGCCAGGGATCGGGCACGACTGCTGGTGTAGTGCAGAGCGCAACCAGCTGGTGGATCAATTTCGGTACCTACAGCACGGTGGGCCCTGAGCTGGATGCGACGCCTCGCCTGGTCGGCTTTACCGGTTTCGGTACGCTGGGCGGCGGTAATCTGTCCTTGGAAGCAGGCCGCCACTCGGGCGTGATCGCGCCGATGGGCAATGCTCTGGGATTGTTGACGGCGCCCCATTCCAGCGCGATCGTCGCGGCGGTCGGGTCGACCGGACGGGTCAGCAACGGTGAATTGCATCTGACGGGGGGCGGAGACCTGACGCTGCGAAGCGGCGGAGCGGTCAACCCCGGCCTGCGCGCAAGCGCGCAGCAGCCCGAAGGTTTCCAGCAGGATCTGGATCTCAACGGCACCGTGACCAATCTACGCGGCAGCACGCTGCTGCAGGCGGCGCGCATCGGCGGTCTCAGCGCGATACAAAGCAGCTACGGCACGTTGGGCCTGCACAATCCGTTCGTGGCCGACGCACCCGTTGCGATGGCCGGGCCGGTGCTGGCGCTGGGCGATTCCACCGCCCAGGTGCAGGCGCGCGGCGATGTGGTACTGGGTAGTGCCGCCGATCCCGGCCGGGTTCCCGTGGCCAATTTCAACGATATCCTGCTGGAAGGGGGCGGTCACGCGTCGGGCACAAGCTGGTTCTCGCTGTGGACGCCGCGCACCGCGCTCGACCTGTTCTCCGCAGGCGGAAATCTTTCGCCGGGCCTGGTTGGCACGCAGCACACGACCGGCAGCAACCAGGGTAGGGAGGTGATCAGGATCAACCCCAGCAATGGCGATGCCTATCTCAACTACTGGTTGTATCCCTCCCGGTTCACGGCCATCGCGGCCTCCGGGAACATCAATCTCGCCAGTCTGCGCAGTGGCAGCGTGCCCGATGCCCAGGACGTCATCGTGCTGGCGCCCTCGGCGTCGGGTCGGCTGGAGGTATTGGCGGGAGGATCGATCCTGGCTACCGACCGGGCCACTCAGATTGTGCGCTCAAGCAGTGATGCCCGTGTCCCCGGCCCATTCAATCCCGGCTTCATCGCGCAAGGCCCCGGAAACGCGGGAACCGTGCGCAGCAATGTACCCGCGGACGGGAACGGCGCCAGTCCTGGCACTACGCTGCCGTACTTTGCCTTCGGTCCCAATACCGCGCTCGGCGTGCTGTTGCCAACCACACCGACCGTGGCCAGCCGGTTCTATGCAGTGGCCGGCGATATCATCGGGCTGGGAAGCGGCGACAGGCGGCAACTGTCGCGCAATGCCGAGAACGGCGCGCGTACCGTATTCGACTGGTACGAAGCGGGCTCGGCGGTACAGCTGCGCGCCGGTCGCGATGTGATCGGCGCGGATGTCACCGCGCTCAACACCAGCGGTACCGATATCAGCGGGATCGAAGCGGGCCGGGACATCATCCGCAGCAACCTGACGGTTGCCGGCCCCGGCAACGTCGAAGTGAGTGCGGGCCGGCAGCTGCGCCAGGAAGAGGCCGGAAGCATCGTGAGCCTGGGCGGCGTCGTGCAAGGCGATGCCCGTCCCGGCGCCAGCATCGCAGTGACTGCCGGCAACCAGGGCATTGATTTCGATGCACTGCGCACGCACTACCTGGATCCGGCCAACCTCGCCGATTCCTCGCAGTCGTTGGCTGCGCAGCCGGGCAAGGCGGTGAAGATCTACGACAAGGAGTTGAGGGAGTGGCTGCAGCAGCGCTTCGGTCTGGCGGTTGATGGCGCCGAGGCCCTGGCAGCATTCGACCGGCTGCCGAAGGAACAGCAGCGCATCTTCCTGCGCCAGGTCTACTACGCCGAACTGCGTGAAGGTGGCCGCGAGTACACCGATGCCGAAGGCCCGCGTTTCGGTTCTTACCTGCGCGGCCGCGAGGCCATCGCCACGCTGATGCCGGACAAGGATGCGACGGGGGCGACGATCCAGCGCACCGGCGACATCGTGATGTACGGCGGCTCCGGCGTGCGTACCGAAGCCGGCGGCAACATCGAGCTGATGGCGCCGGGCGGGCAGATCGTGGTGGGTGTGCAGGGTGTGGTGCCGCCGGCCAGTGCCGGGCTGGTGACGCAGGGGCAGGGTGACATCCGTCTGTTCAGCCAGGACAGCGTTCTGCTGGGGCTGTCTCGGGTGATGACAACGTTCGGCGGAGACATCCTGGCCTGGTCGGAGCAGGGTGACATCAATGCCGGTCGTGGTTCGCAGACCACGTTGTTGTACACGCCACCGCGTCGCGTCTATGACGGCTGGGGCAACGTGATGCTGTCGCCGCAGGCCCCGGCCAGTGGTGCAGGCATCGCAACGTTAAACCCCATTGCCGAAGTGCTGCCGGGCGACGTCGACCTGATCGCGCCGCTGGGCACCATCGATGCGGGCGAGGCTGGCATCCGCGTCTCGGGCAACATCAACCTGGCCGCGCTGCAGGTGCTCAACGCCGCCAACATCCAGGTACAGGGTGAAAGCAAGGGCCTGCCCGTGCTGGCCACGGTGAACGTCAACGCGCTGGCCTCGGCCAGTGCAGCAGCCAACAGCGCCAGCCAAGCGGCACAGGATGTGATGCGCAAGAGCCAGGATGATGCGCGGCGCAACCAGCCATCGGTGATCAGTGTGCAGATCCTCGGCTTCGGCAGCGGCACCAGCAGCATCAACCCGCCGGCGCGTGGCAATACTGCCAACGCTGGCTATGACGCCAACAGTGCCTTCCAGTTCCCGCAGGCAAGTCGCGACGAGGGCACGCAGCGCCGGTAGGCCTCTTGCAAGCGTGCCGACCAACGGTCGGCACCAAGGTAGATCCACGCCTTGCGTGGATGCGATCGGGCCGGAAGAACGGACAGCATCGGGCCAGCCGCCACGGAGCGGTGGCGGCCCCAGCCAGGACGGCACGGAGGGCAGGGAGCGGCCATCAGCGGTGAGGACCACCGACACAACGCCGCCGGGTGCAGGAGAGTGCCCGGCGGCAGGCGGGGGGATCCATGCAATGCGCGGATTCCGGAGCCAACAACAATGCCGACCAACGGTCGGCACCCACCAAGGCACGGTCGGCACCCACCGTAGATCCACGCCGTGCGTGGATGCTTTGCCTGGGAAGAATCCTACAGCTCCAGCACGCGCCGGTAACTCAACGGCCCACGCCCATCGCGCAGGCCCAGCCGCAGTTCCAGCCCGGTGGCCGGCAGCACTTCGCCTTCGCTCGGCAACGGCGCCCAGCCGGCACCGGGCTGCCATGCCCGCACCTCGAACCGCTGTAACTCGCGCGCCACGGCAATGCCCTTCGACAGATCCGGCGCAGGCAGGGGATACCGATCCGTCGCTGCGCCGCTGGCCCGCCAAAGCGTACTTCCCTGCCGCCACCAGCGCACCCGCTGCCAGCGCAGCCCATCGCTGCCGACACTGCGGGTGATCTCCAGCGCGAAGCTCCCATCCGGATGCCGCTCGCTCACCAGCGAAGGCGGCAGCAGCCGCTGCGGTTGATCGGCCGGCCGCACTGCACCATTCATCAACGCATCGTCTGCGCGCATTTCGATATCACGCTGGAACTGCTGCAGCACGCGCAGCGCCGTCGTGGTTTCTGCATCAGCCTGGCGCAGGCGCTGGTCGCTGTTGGCCACGCTGTCGAGCGCCCGCCAGCAGATCAGTGCCAGTACGCCCATGATGGTGATCGCAATCATCACCTCGATCAGGGTGAAGCCGCGGACGGCGCGCCTCATTGCGCCGCCGTCCATGGCAACTGCATCCGCGCCAGCGACTGCCGAGGAGCGTCCTCGGCAACCACACTCAGTTCCAGCTGCGGCTGGCCATCGTTGCCCGTGCCCAGATGCTGAAGCACCAGGAAGCTGCTGCGCCCCTGCACACAGCGTTGCCGGGCATCCTGCGGTGCCTGTCCGCTCAGGCGCAGTTCCTGCCAGCGATCCTGCGCACACATCAGTGCCAGGCGACGGTCACGCAGCCGTGACTGATCGTCAGTCGCCACTGCCACCGAGCGCATCACCGCCGCCAGTGCAATCGATACGATCGCCAATGCGATCAGCACTTCGATCAGGGTGAATCCGCGCGCCGCCTGCTTCATTGCACGACCTGCAACTGTCCGCTGCCATCATCACGAAGACGCAGTTTGCGACCCTCCAGCGACAATCCAAGCTCCCAGGCGATACCGATCCACTCTGGGCTCAGCTCAATGGGGTTGGCGGGCTGCACCGCAATGCCCGTTGCCTGCCACTTCTGCGGACGCAGCAGATCATCGTGTTCAACGGTCACCCAACCGCTGCCTTCGCGGCGGCTGAAACGATAGCCGTTGGCGTCGGCCTGCCAACGCAGGGGGCGGCCATCGATGCGCGCCTCATCGCGCGCCACCTGCAGGCGCTGCGCCAACCGCTCGGCTTCCTGCCGCAGCTGCCGGCCCGGGTCGAGCAGGCTGCCCAGGCCCAGCCCGATTCCGGCCGTGCAGATGCCGATGATCACCAGCACCACCATCAGTTCCAGCAGGGTGAAACCACGCGGCACGCGCTGCATCGACGTTGCCTCCTGTCCGGGTCGATACCTGCCAGCGTAGGCCGGCATGATGAAACAAAAGCGTCAGCCACAGCTGCTAGCGTGGGCGGACACGAACGTGGCGGTGGTGCGGAACATGGATGGCAGGCGCTGGGATCGCAATCGCATACTGACCCTGCTGGCGGCGACGCTGCTGCTGGCCGTGGTGGCCTATTGGGGTGTCACCCTGTCTGCCGTGGCGCCAGCGGCCGCGGCCAGCGAGGCGAAGGCCGTGGCGCCGGTACGGCCGATGTTCGATGCAGTGGCCAGCCTGCCGCTGGTGCGGCTGCTGTCCCCCGGTGCAGTGCAGACCGAGGTGGTGGTGCTGGGCGTGATGGCCGGTGACCATGCGCCATTGGCCCTGCTCTCGGTGGATGGACGCCCGGCGGAAGCGTATGCGCCCGGCCAACGGCTCGGACCTTGCACGGTGCTGGCCAGCATCAGTGCCAGCGCGGTGGAACTGAACCAGGCCGGGCAATCGCGCAGCTTGCCGGTGCCTGAGCTGCCGCCGGTGCCGATCGATGGCATCGTGCCGGCCGCACTGTAGAGCCGAGCCTACGCTCGGCTGCGCCTGGAAGAACAGTCGAGCATGGCTCGACGCTACAGAATCCTGCCGGGCTGGGGCTTTGCACCGCGACTGTGCAGGCTCAGCGCGCCGGGCGCTGCGGTACCACCGAACGACCAAAGGCATCGCCCATGCGCTGTCGTGTGCCTTCCAGGTTGTACTGCATCAGTTGGTTGCCGGGCTGCCGCATCAGGCGTTCGGCTTCAGGTAGAGCCGGTGACTTCGCCGATTTCGGCGCCGGGGCCAGTTTGCGTTGCAGACACTCCCAGGCGGGGATGCGCTCGCCGTTGACCTGTACTTCGATGCAAGGCGCGGCATCGTCCTGCTTCTTCGCCTCTCCGGCGCGAAGCGGGGCCAACGCCAGCAGCAACGCAAGGGTGAGGGCAGCGCGCAGTTCCGCCATCAATGATTCACGCATCTCGAATCTCCCGCAGCAATCGACGTTCTGCAATGAAGACGTGTGGAGAAGGCAGGGTCCGCCTGCGTGCATTGCGCTGCCGTCAAAAGATGACAGTGCTGTCATAAAACTGTTGGCGGTTTTGACGCGACGTGCACGTCCTGTTGGTAGACCCACGCGCCGCTCCATGGCCATTACCTTCGATACGACGCGATGCCTTCGATGACTCCTGTTCCGTGCCGAGCCGTCCGCCTTCCCTTGCGCCTGCATCCCTTGGTGCTGGCCCTGGCCGCGATGCCGCTGCCGTTGTTCGCGCAGGAGGCAGCGCCTGCGCCCAGCGTGAACATCAATGAATACATCGTACGTGGCAATACCGTGCTCGATCCGCGCCAGATCGAGCGCGCGGTCGAGCCCTTCCTCGGCCCGGGAAAGACCCTGGCCGATGTCGAGAAGGCACGCGATGCAGTCAATGCGCTGTACCAGCAGGCGGGCTACCAGTCGGTCTATGTGGAGCTTCCCGAGCAGCAGGTCAGTGGTGGCGTGGTGCTGCTGAAGGTACAGCAGACACCGATCGGCCAGCTGCGGGTCGTGGGAACGAAGCACGAATCGCCCGAGCGCATCTGCGAACGCGTACCAGCGCTGGCGGAAGGCAAGGTGCCGGACTTCGACCAGGCCCAGAAGGAACTGACCGCGCTGAATGAGGGCGGGCGTCGCCAGGTGATGCCGCTGGTGCGCGAAGGCCAGGTGCCGGGCACGATGGATGTGGACCTGCAGGTCGAAGAAAAGTCGCCGTGGCGTGCCAGCGCGTCACTCAACAACGACCACAGCGCCGACACCGAGAAGCTGCGCCTGAGTGCATCGCTGGCCTACGACAACCTGTGGAAGCGCGGGCACAGCGCCAACATCGGCGTGTATCTGGCACCGGAAGACACCAAACAGGCCAAGGTGTTCTCGGCCTCGTACACGATGCCGTTCGAAGGCACGCCGTGGAGCCTGGAAGCGTCCGGCTACAAATCCGACAGCCGCGTGCTGAACGCGGGTGGGCAGGTGGGTACCGGCACCGGTACCAACGTGATCGGCAACGGTCACTCGATCGGCCTCAAGCTCAACTATCGACTGGCCGGCAGCAGTCAGTGGTGGCGCCAGCTCAGCCTTGGTGTGGATTTCAAGGACACCGAGGAAGATACCCAGATGGGCAAGGACAGCCTGAAGACGCCGCTGAAGTACGCGCCTATCACGCTGGCCTTCGTGGGCGTGCGCCAGGGCGAGCAGGATCAGCTGAGCATCAACACACAGCTGGTGGCCGGCACCCGCCGCCTGTTCGGCTACGGCAGCGACGCCACCGCCTTCGGCCAGAAGCGCTATTGGGCCGACCCGAGCTTCGTGGCCTTCAAGGCCGACGTGGCCAACACCCACACCTTCGGCAACGACTGGCAGTGGTACGCACGTGGCTCACTGCAGGTGACCGACGCGCCACTGGTGTCGGCCGAGCAGTTTGCCGCCGGTGGCATGTACACCGTGCGCGGCTATCTGTCGGCCGAGGCGATCGGCGACTACGGCGGCCTGGCCAGCCTGGAATGGCGCACCCCGGCGTGGTCGCTGTGGAGCGGCACTGATCTGCGCGTCTACAGCTTTGCAGATGCGGCCTACCTGCGCCTGCGCCAGCCGCTGCCCGAACAGCGTGACAAGTACAACCTGGCCTCGGTCGGCCTGGGCGCGCAGATGCGCCTCGGCGAACACCTGCAACTGCGCCTGGACTACGCCTGGCCTTATGCCGATGGCCCGGTCACGCGCAAGGACGACCCGCGCCTGCATTTCAACATCAGCACCAGTTACTGACCCTTCCCTTGAACATGCGTTCTCCGGAGACCCTTCGCATGGACCGTTTGCTTTCCCGAGTGTTGTTGCTGCTGGCCGCGCTGGTTGCGCTGCCGGTCGCTGCGGCCGATGCCAATTGGTGGCAGGCCGAATGGAAATACCGCAAGCCGATCACCGTCGACGCCGGCCCGCAGGGCGCGGGCCTGGCCGGTGACCCGGGTCGCACGCCGCTGCTGCTGCGCCTGCATACCGGCAACTTCGGTTTCGACGGCACCCAGGACGCGGGCAACGACCTGCGCTTCGTCTCGGGTGATGGCCGCACCGTGCTGGCCCACCAGATCGAACAGTTCGATCCCAGGCTGGGCCTGGCCCTGGTCTGGGTGGACGTACCGGCGGTCAGCGCCGCAGCGCCGCAGACGATCTGGATGTACTACGGCAACGAGAAGGCCCCGGCCAGCGGCAATGGCCAGCAGGTGTTCGACCCGGACTACACGCTGGTCTACCACTTTGCCGAGGCCAATGCGCCGGCACGCGACACCACCGCGTATGGAAACAACGCCGGGGCCGTGGCGCCGCCGTCGGAAGGCTCGGTGATCGGCCGCGGCGTTCAGTTGGGCGCAGCCCCGCTGCCGCTGCCGGCCAGCGCATCGCTTGCGCAGGAGGCGGGCGCGCCGCTCACCGTCTCGGCCTGGATCAAGCCGGGCAGCAACAACGCCGCACAGGCGATCTACGCCCGTCGTGACGGTGCTTCCGAACTGGTGCTGGGCATCGAGAACCGGGTGCCGTTCGTGCAGCTCAATGGCCATCGCAGCACGCCGGCACAGCCGATTCCGGAAGGGCAGTGGGCGCATGTGGCGCTGACTGCGGAGAAGGGCGCTCTGCAGCTGTACCTCAATGGCCGCGTGGTCGCACAGCTGAGCGGCGAATTGCCGGCGCTGGGCACCGCCCCGGTGGTGGGCGCCGATGCTCCTGGCGCGGCGCAGCCGCTGGCCAATTTCGAGGGCGCACTGGATGAGCTGCGTATCTCTCGCGTGGCACGACCGGCGGCACTGCTGCTGGCCGATGCCACCGCACAGGGCGCCGACTCGCGCCTGATCAGCTACGGTGCCGACGAGCAGTCCGCCGGTCAGAGCCACTTCGCCTTCATCCTCAAGGCAATGCCGTTCGACGCCTGGGTGGTGGTGGCGATCCTCGGCCTGATGATGCTGCTGTCGTGGGCGATCATGATCGCCAAGGGGCGCCACTTCGGCCGTACCAGCAAGGCCAATGCGGTGTTCACCGAGAGCTTCGGCAAGCTGTCCGGCGTGCCGCTGCGCACCCTGTCCGACATGGACCGCCAGGGCAAGGCGCCGGCCGCGATGCACGACGGTTCGCTGTGGCGGATCTACCAGGTGGCCATCGATGAAATGCAGCAGCGCCACCAGCGCGATGGCAACAGCGGTTACCTCAGTGGCGCCACCATCGCCGCGATCCGCGCCTCGATGGATGCGGTGATGGTGCGCGAGCAGGAAGCGATGGCACGGCGCATGAACTGGCTTTCGACCACCATCGAAGGCGCGCCGTACGTGGGCCTGTTCGGTACCGTGATCGGCATCATGCTGGTGTTCGTGGTGGCGGCGATGGCCGGCGCGGTGGACATCAATTCGGTGGCACCGGGCATGGCCGCGGCGCTGCTGTGTACCGCAGCCGGCCTCGGCGTCGCGATTCCGGCGCTGTTCGGCTACAACTACCTGGGTGCACGTGCCGAGGCGATCGGCGCCGACATGGCGGTGTTCATCGACGAGTTCGCCGCGCGCCTGGCCGAAGAGCAGGACGGGCGCGGCCCGGCCGCGGTCCAGGGCTGAGGGGCGCGCCATGGGCCAGAAGGCGAAGTTCGGCATCAAGAAGCGCGAGAAGGGCATCAACGTAACGCCCTTCGTCGACGTGCTGCTGGTGGTGCTGGTGATCTTCATCCTGACCAGCAACGCCTCCATCCCCGGCATCGAGGTCAACCTGCCGAAGGCCAGCAACAGCGTGGCGCTGGAGAAGCCGAAGACCAAGGCGATCACCATCGACCCCAGTGGTCAGGTGTTCCTGGATGCCTATCCGGTGACGATGGCCGAGCTGGAAGACCGCCTGCGCACCGAGCGCGCGACCACGCCGGATTTTCCGGTGATCGTGCGCGGTGATGCGCAGGTGCAGTACGCCCGTGTGGTCGAGGTGCTGGACCTGCTGCGGCGGCTGGAGCTGGCCCAGGTTGGCCTGGTCACCGGCAAGGCGCAGGGCTGAGGCATGACGGCCCATCAACCCCCTCGGCCGGAGCCCGGCATGCGCGGTCGCCAGTTGCTGGTGACCGTCGCGCTGGTGCTTGCCGCTTTGCTGGTGCTCGGCATCGCCGTGTGGTGGATGCTGTTCAAGGACACCGCCAGCACCCGCAGGCCGGTGGTGCAGCCGCCGATGCTGGCATTGCCGCCACCCCCTCCGCCGCCGCCACCGCCGCCGGAAAAGCCACCGGAGCCGGAGACGCCGCCGGAAGAAACGATGCCCGAACCGGAGCCGCTGGATCAGCCGACGCCCGCTGAAGAGCCCACACCGACGCCGGACAATGCAGACCCGGTGACGATGAATGCCGATGCGCAGGCCGGTGGTGACAACTTCGGCATCCAGTCCGGCAGTGGCGGCGGTTCGTCCGGCGTCGGCCGTGGCGGCGCCGGCAATGCCACCTATGGGCGCTATCTCGGCTACCTGATGCAGCAGGCGATCTCGCGCGACGACAAGGTCAAGCGCCTGGCGTTCCAGCTGCAGGTGAATGTGTGGCTGTCCAACGATGGCCGTCTGGAAAAGGTCGAGCTGGTGCGTGGCAGTGGCAACGAGGAGGCCGACGCGGCCGTGCTCGATGCACTGCGACGCATCGGCAAGGTCGACCAGGCACCGCCGCCGTCGCTCGATTTCCCCGCCCGCGTGCTGATCCAGGGCCGCCGGCCCGGGGCCTGATTCCCGACCTCCGTGATTTCCCTTCTTTCGATGAGAACCGTGATGAACGACCACGTCCGCGCACGAACCGACTCCCGCTGCTCGCGGCCGGCCCGACGGGCGCTGCTGTGCTGCGCCGTGCTGCTCAGCCTGGCCGCCCCGGCCGGTGCGATGGCCGCAGAAACCACCATGGTCAAGCTGATCAAGGGCCTGATCGCCAGCGGCGCGCTGAAGCCAGAAGACGGCCAGGCATTGCTGGTGCAGGCCGAGGCTGAAGCAGCGGCCGCATCGCGCACTACAACCACCGCACCTTCGGCCGCCAGCGGTGGCGTGGCCCTGGAGGCCGGCGACGTGCGCGTGCCCTACGTGCCGCAGAGCGTGCGCGACGGCATCCGTGACGAAGTGCGCCAGGATGTGATGGCGCAGGCCAGGTCCGAGGGCTGGGCGGCACCGAACGAAGTGGCTGAGTGGACCAAGCGCATCAAGGTCACCGGTGACATGCGCGTGCGCAGCGAGTCGCGCTTCTTCTCCGAACGCAACAGCGACATCGTGAGCAACTGGTCGTCGATCAATTCCGGCAACGGCTTCGACACCAACACCAACACCAACCTGCAGCTGCCGCCGCTGCTGAACACCCGCCAGGACCGCCGCAACCTGTGGCGCATCCGCGCCCGCCTGGGCATCGAGGCGACCATCGGCCAGCACACCACGGCCGGTGTGCGCCTGGCCAGCGGCAGCAGCAATGGCCCGGTGTCGACCACCGAGCAGCTGGGCGGTGGCCTGAGCAAGAAGGATGTGTGGCTGGACCAGGCCTGGCTGGCCTACAGCCCGGCCGACTGGGTGACGGTGCGCGGCGGCCGCTTCGGCAATCCGTTCTGGACCAGCGACACGCTGTTCTCCAACGACCTGAACTTCGACGGCCTGGCCGCCAACCTGCAGCATGACTTTGACGGTGGTGACCTCGGCCTGTTCGCCAACCTGGCCGTGGTACCGCTGGAGTACACCTCCGACAGCGCGCCCAGCCAGAGCCGGGTCAAGACCCCGAACGAGAACAAGTGGCTGTCCGGTGCACAGGTCGGCATGAACTGGCGCTTCAACGACGACAATGCGCTGCGTGCCGCACTGGGCTACTACGATTTCAAGAACATCAGCGGCCGCCTGTCCTCGCCGTGCGCGCTATATGCGGGCGCGGCGGGCTGCGATACCGACTGGTCGCGCCCAGCGTTCATGCAGAAGGGCAATACCCTGATGCTGATCCGCGACATCGCGCGCAATCCGCTGGACCCGGCCAACACGCCGACCCCGCAGTATGTCGGCCTGGCCTCGGCATTCCGCCTGGCCACGCTCAACCTGCGCTGGGATACGCAGCTGGCCCAGGGCATCGGCCTGCGCCTGGATGGCGACTACATCCGCAACCTGGCCTACGACAAGCAGGCCATGTTCAGCCGCGCCAACAACGGCATCGTCAACAACTACGGTGCCGGTGGCGCCGCCAGCATCGATACCTTCCGCAGCGGTGACACGGCGTGGATGGTGCAGGCCACCTTCGGTGCGACCGAGCTGAAGGAGAAGGGCCAGTGGCAGGCGCTGCTGGGCTACAAGCACATCGAGGCCGATGCGCTGCCCGACGCCTACAACGATCCGAATTTCCACCTGGGCGGCACCAATGCCCGTGGCTACTACGTGGGCGGTGCCTATGCGCTGGATGCGCGCAGCTGGATCAGCGGCAAGTGGATGGCGGCCAAGGAAGTGTCCGGTGCGCCGCTGTCGATCGACGTGTTCCAGCTGGAGTTCAATACCGGCTTCTGAGTAGCGGCGTGATGCGGATCACGTAGTGCGTGGCGGGGGCGCAGCGATGCGCCCGTCTAAGGAAAGGAGACCACGCGTTGTTCAAAAGGAGAAGTGGATGAGCCGTCGCAAGCTGTTCGAGAGTCCCGAACCGTCCAGCCAGTCGCTGGGCATCGGGCCGGCCTACGTCTCGGTGGAGGGGTTGCGCCAGCACCTGGCGGAGTTCCTGCTGTATGCGGGACGACCGGTGGTGATCATGCGTGGGCGCAGCGAAGTGGGCTATTTCCTGCCGGCGCGCTGCTGGCGCCAGCGTGACGATGATCCGCTGGCGGCGGCCGCCGCCGACCAGCTGCTGGATGCGGCCGGGTTCCAGGCCGAAGACATCCAGCAGGTGGAGCAAGAATTCAACG